>NZ_LT907982.1:2243500-2564000 GCF_900230215.1 Jatrophihabitans sp. GAS493
CAGCTGGTAGTCGGCGTGCCCGATCGGGTAGCCCGTGTGTTCGACGTCCACCGTGAGCTCCTGGCCGAGGCCGAACACCTCGACCACCTGGGCGACGTCGGCCAGCTCGAGCGCGGCCAGCTGCTGGTGCGAGACGAGCGTCGGCAGCGTGAGCACCGGCCCGCTGGCTTCGGCGATCTGCTCAGCGAGCGCCTGGGCTTTGGCCGCAGCCTTCTCCGCGGCTCGCACCGCGGGGTCGACCTTGGTCCGCGTCGGCTTGGCCGGGGCGGGCTGCGCGATCGGCGCAACCTGCAGCGCAGCCTCACGTGCGGCCAGCAGACCCGCGGTGATCTTCGCCGACTCGGCGGGGTTCGCCGGCACTGGTGTGCAGGGTTCGCCAGGCTGTGCAGGGTTGCAGGGGTGCAGGGTCGTTTCACCCTGGCCTTGTATGCGCGTGTGTGTATGCGCGTGTGTGTAGGGGGGATAAATACCCTGCACACCCTGCACACCCTGCACAACGGGGTTAGAAACGTCGGTAATTACTGGGGTATCCGGGGGTGCAGGGTTGGCGTCAAACCCTGCACCCAACCCTGCACCGCTGGCCCAATTTCCGGTGATTCGGATTCGGAGTGCGCGTACGTGGCCGTGCCTGCGCTTCATCGCCGGGTAACCGAGACGGTTCAGCTCGGTGCCCCACTTCGTCATGCTGGGCCGATTCGTGTCTCTGATGCCCTGGTCTTTGCACCAGCCCACGAACGCTGCGTGCAATTCGTGGGACGCCGTCCCGGTCTCGAAGGGCTCGCACATCGCCTCCATCCAGCTGTGCGTGAGGTTCTGCTCGGCCGCGATCTCCTCAGCGCGGTAGCGGTATTTCTCCGGCGCTGCGTCGGTGCGCCCGGTCGTCTCGTCGGCCAGCCACCTCGAGGCCTCGGCCATGAGCTTGGCCAGTACCCCGGGCGCTTCGTTGCGCCAGGCCGCGCCGTGGGTGTTGCCGATCGCTTTGCGGGCCGCGATCACCTCGGCCGGGTCGCCTTCACACGGGATGAGCCGCACCCGCCGGCGCACAGCCGGGTCGGTGAGTTTGGGCGCTTCGTTGGCTGTCAGTACCAGCGTGTGGGTGGGGGTGAAGGTGATCGGGTTGCGCCCCATGTCGTTGCCGGTCAGCTCACCGCCGCCGGTCAGTTGCTTCAGCCGCTCCTGGCTGCTGGCTGCGTCCTTGGGGGCTTCGTCGATGAACGACAGCCGCCGGCCTTTCAGCGCGGTGACGATCGAGGCGTGCGCCTTGTCGGTGCCGCCGAGCAACCGCGGGTCAGCGGCGTGGGCGTAGCTGCCCAGCACCGACATGATCAGCACGACGATCTGGGTTTTGCCCCGGTCGCCTTCGCCGACGAGCAGCGGCAGCGCCTTGGCCGCATCACCGGTGACCGCGATCGACAGCACCCGCAGCGCCCAGGCCCGCAGCTCGGGGTCCGGCCAGACGGCCGCGGTGAAGGCGTCCCAGAGCGGTGTGGGGCGCACGTGGGGGGCGACCGCGGCCGCGCGCAGGTGCGGGGTGGCGGGGTCGACGTGCCCGGCGATCGTGGGGACATCGGCTGAGGCGGTGAGATCCCACGGGATGCCGCCGGCCCACAGCACCCAGGGGTCGCGGTCCAGCGAGGCCATGGCCACCGAGCAGGGGTGCGTGCCGCCGGCGAGCAGCGCTTTCATCCGCTCGCCGATCGCCTTGGCGGAGCTGGAGGTCATGAACCGCTTGCGGCGGTCGGCCTGGTCGCGGGCGTCGCTGCCCTTCTCGGCGTCGGGATCACCGTGCGGCATGATCTTGGCGACCTCGGTCATCGCCCAGCCCGACAGGTCCTTGAGGTCTTCCCAGCATTCGGGGCCGCGGCGCAGCCAGCCGTTGGAGTCGTAGGCGTAGCGCATCACCGGCGACATCCGCTCGAGCACGGTCTGGGCCAGCGGCTGGTCGAGGCCGAAGTGCGGGTCGAACAGGTGCACCCCGATGTGCTCGCCGACGCTCCACGGTTGTGCCGGGGCGATCGGCTCGGCCGGCTCTTCGCCAGGCGCGGCGCCCGGTGTCGGTGCGGGTACCAGCGTCAGGCCCATCGCCTCGAAGCAGGGGTCACGGTCGACGGGGGTCGGGCGGCCCACGCGGGTGACGGCTTTGCGCGCGGCGGTGATGAACAGCCGCAGCCATTCCTCGCCACGGTCCTCCCCGGCGGTGACCTGCTCCCACAGCGCGGTGAGCTCGTCGAACGCCACGCCCAGGCCCGGGTGTCCGTCAGCGGCGATCTGCACCAGGTTCCAGGCGCGGTCGTCGGCGGCGTCGTGGCGAGTACCGCTGGTGGAGGCCTCGATCAGGCGGTAGGCGTCGAGCAGGGCGCTGGCCATGTGCGCGCAGGCCGGGCGTTCGTCGCTGGTGATGGCCGACCACATCTGCTCGCCTTCGTCGCGCGAGGCCGAGCTGGCGCTGGCCGGTGCCGCACCTTCGGCCAGCCCTGCGACCCAGGCCTGGGGCAGCTCCGGCAGCTCGATGGTTTTAGGCGGCTCGCACGGCTGACCCTGAGGGTCGTACCAGGTATAAGTGCCGACGAGCGGGTTACCCCCCAGGTCTTTCGGAACTCCGACGTGCACCGACGGCCAGACCACGGCGTAACGGTGGTGGCGCTGGATGATCTCGACGTCGGGGCCGAGCACCGTGGCGTAGCGCTGTGCGGGGACGCGATAGAAGTAGATCCGGCTCAGCCCTGGTCCCCGCGCCGTGCTCGACCAGGTGGGCGGGAGGTCGCCCCAGAGCGTGATGTGCTCGCCGAGGGTGCCCGCACCGTGCTTGACGACGTCGCCCTTGATGTAGTCGTCGACGTCGATGCCGATGACCCCTTCGGGCATCCTGATCGCCACCGAGCTGGTGGCGTGCGAGGTGGCCCAGCGCACCAGCTGCTCGGGCTCGGCGTCGACGCCGTCGGCGCCGGTGAAGCCGCGAGGCGGGGGTGTCTTGGTTTCCGGGGGAACGGGCACGATCGGCCAGCCGGCCTGGTGGTAGGCCAGGACGGAGTCGGCGAAAGGTCGAACTGGCTGGGTCACGCGGTGTTCTCCTGGGGGTTTCGGGGGATGACGCCGCACATGGGGCAGACGCGTGACGCGCCGCCCTGCAGCTTGATCTGGCGTTCGCGGTTCCGGCTGCCGTTCCAGGTCCGGGCGAGGGTCCAGCCGATGCCCTCGCGTCTGAGCACCGCGAGCAGGTTGGCGCCGCTACCGGCGCGGTGGTGGGCCAGGCGGGCGTCGAGGTTGCTGGCCCAGCCGATGTAGTGCTTGGCATGTTTGTAGGGCCGGTCGAAGTGCAGCAGGTAGACGGTGCCGTCGATGCTCATCAGAAGCACTCTCCGGCGTGGATTAGGTGGCAGCTGGGGCAGGCCTGATCGCGGGTTTCGGCCACGATTTCCGGGCACTTAGGGGCGTGAGCGGGCAGGCCGGGCGCGGTGGGGCCTGCCTGGGCGTTGTGGGGGTCGGGCTTGTAGGTGAGCTCGGTGCCGGGGCCGAATCGCTCCAGGCACTCGCAGCAGTAACTGCCCCACTGGGCAACGAAGCTCACCGCTTCACCGGCGGTCGGTTGGCGTCGCGGAAGCCGCGCAGCCACGCGTAGATGATGCGGCTGATCAGGCGTTCGCGGACACTGCGCTGGTGGTTCTCGCTGGCGGCGTAGCAGGCCGAGATGATGCGGCTGAGCAGCACGCCGTCCTCCGCGCTGAGGCCGACCACCGGGAATTCGTAGGGCTTACGCATCACTCGATCTCCGCTTCGAGCTGATCCGCGACGCGACGCAAGAACACGAGCGCGGCGTGATACGGGTTGTCTGTCGGCAGCTCGATTTCGAGCGACAGCTTGGGTGGTCCTGCTGCCGTAGGCGCGTCCACGTCGCCCGTCACCTCAGCGTTGACGACGATCGTGATGCGGCCGACCTCCTGCTGCGCCATCAGACGGCCGCCTTGGAGAGCGGGTTGCGCACCAGGCCGCCGGCCACCGCAGCGAACAGGGCGTGCCGGGCGGCGTCTTTGGCGTGGCGCATCTGGTCGCACGGCTTGAGCAGCCCCGCGGCTTCGAGCATCCGGTCGGTGGCCCAGGGCTTGACGTGCCCGGCGGGGTGCACCACGGCGTCGGTGTCGAGGTCGAGCAGCGCGCCGATCAGGTCGCGGGTGATCTTCCCGGCGCCGGGGGTGGAGCTGCGGTGCGCCCGCCCGCCGACGATGAACTGCTCGACGGCCAGGAGCAGACCGTCGCCGGGTTCGCGGCGGCTGATGAGGCAGCGCACCAGCGGCACCACACCTTCGTGGCCGTGGATCTGGATGGCCACCGGGTGGGTGATCGTGCCGTCTTCGACGGTGAAGTGGAAGAGGCCGGTGGTCATGCCGGGGTCCGCCCCGACAACCAGGGTGCTCATGGCGTCACCGCGTCTCGGTGGGCCGCGCTGCAGCGCGACAGCGTGGCACGGACGGCTGCGGTGCAGGTGCGGCACAGCACGAAGTTGCGGACGGCCGAGCCGCGTTCGGCGATGGTGGTCGTCGACCAGCCGGTGGGCAGGGCCGGGATGAGGCCGTTGACGGGTGTGACCTCTCCGCCCGTTATGCAGATAGTGCAGCTGATGGTGTGCATGGCTAGCTGGCCTTCTTTCGTAGGGGGTGGACTGACGCGCCACCGAGCAGCTCGGCGACGATGCGAGGGTCTTGCACTAGGGCGGAGAGTTGGCCGGCGCGCTCGCGGAGCACGGCCCGCACCCGGGTGTCGAGGGTGTCGAGCGCGACGATGTCGACGATCTCGATGGATTCGTGCCGCTCGGAGCCGATGCGGTGGGCTCGGTCTTCGGCCTGGATCGACTCGACCAGCGACCAGGGGCGCTGCAGGAACACCACGGTGCTGGCGGCGGTGAGGGTGATGCCGACGCCGCCAGCACCGGTGGTCGCGCAGATCAGGTCCAGGTGGCCACCCTGGAACTTCTCCACCGTCTCGGTGCGGTCTTTCATGGACTGGCCGCCGATGACGTACCCGACGCGCAGCCCGGCTTTCGCGGCGGATTCCCCGGCTAGGCGCATCAGCTGCGCGGACGGCGCGAAGGCCACCACCTGCTGGTCGGGGCGCTCGGCGCAGATCTCCAGCATCGCGTCCACCTTCCAGCTGGGGTTGGTGAGCGTCACGCTGACGTGCTCGACCTGCTCGCCGGAGTCGTTGATCTCGGTCGTGGTGGTGACTTCGGCCGCGGCGCTGGCCAGCTGCGACAGCCGCGTCATCTGGGCGAGCACGCTCATCACCGACAGTTCACCGCCGTCGGGCATCTGGGCGAGCATGTCGTTTTCCATCGCGTCGTAGGCCTTGCGGTAGGCCGGGGGCAGCTCGACGGCGCGCACCGAGTAGACCTTCGGCGGCAGCTGGTCCAGCACGTCGGCTTTGGCGACGCGGCGCTGCTGGCCGAGCAGGGTGGTGCGGAACTCGGGTTCGTTGCCGGGGTGAAGGCCCAGGATCGTCTCGCCGTAGTCGGCGGGGACCGAGAGGCAGTAGCGGTTGACCCAGCGCTCACGTGAGGGCCAGGCGCCCGGCGCGAGGCACGTGAGGGTGGGCCAGAGGTCGGCGGGGTGGTGGGTGATGGGGGTGCCCGACAGCGCGACGAATGCTTTGGCGTTGCGGGCGATCCGGCGCACCGCGGCCGAGCGGGCGGCATGGTGGTTTTTGATCAGGTGGCACTCGTCGGCGACCAGGGCGCGGGGGTCGAGCTCGATGAGCGGAGAGTGTGCGGGGTTGGTGTCTTTGGCGTCCATCCGCGCGGTGTCGTAGCTGGTGACGTAGACATCGGCCTCACCGATCAGGCCGCGTCGGCGCTTCGGGGAGCCGCGCCAGGCCGCGGTGCGCCAGAACGGAATCCAGTCGCGGAAGGCCTGCACCCAGGGGTCGACGACGCTGGCCGGGCAGATCACCAGGATCGGCATCGGGCTGGGGTTCTCCTTGTTCATGGAGCGTCCCCACAGCTCGATTAGGCCGAGAATGGTGGTGATCGTCTTGCCGGTGCCGGGCTCGTCGGTGATGAGGGTGTGGCCGGTGGCGGCGATCATGTTGGCGCCTTCCACCTGGTACGGGCGCGGGGTGTAGCCGTCTGGGATCGGCGCGCGCAGCGGCGTGGTGAGGTCTGCCGTGCGCGCGCTGATCTGTTCGGTTATCCAGGTCTGGAGGTTCGGGCCTGGTCGCCACGCCGGGCCGTAGACCGCGGCCAGCTGCACGACGGCCGCCCAAGTGAGCGGGCATAGCAGGGCACCTTTGGGGTTGCTGGTCTTGAATAGCGGGGTGGTCTGCTGCAGCTGCTTGGCGGTGAACGCAATGTCCTCGATCGCGCCGGCGGCGATCAGCACAATGCGCTGGCCGTCGGCGGCGATCTCGGCGTGGACTGCGGCGGTCATCGGTAGCTCTTGCAGACCGCTTCGAAGAGGGCCCGGACCTTCTCCTCGTGACCGTGACCTTTGCAGTGGTCGAGGGTGTTGTGGCAGCTGTTGTTGTGGCCAGGCTCTTTCGGGCACAACGTCCGGGAGCCCGTGTTGGCCGCGACGCGGTACTTCAACTCAGAGTCCGCGTGTCTACTCCGCTTGGCAATGATCGGATGACGCATCTCGGACGCCGGGTTATCCCGACAATCGCACCGCTTCACGGTGTAGCGGTAGACCTGCCCCTGGCCGAACTGGCGGTACTTAGCCGAGACGCCGACGATCTCCCATCCGGTCGGCATCGCGGTGAGCGTGATGGTGCCGGTGCGCTTCTCGACGATCTCCACCTGGATGTCGTCGACGCTGACAGCGGGCATTCTGGATTCCTTAGAAAGTTGGGGGTGCGGGCCAGCGCCACCCCAGTAGCGCTGGCCCGCGGGCGGGTTACTGCTGGCCGGTCAGCCGGGCCATGAGGGCTTGCTGCTCCGCGTTGAAGTCCTGCGGGGGCTGCACCGCTGGCTGGGCAGGCACCTGCTGAACCGGCTGCTGCGCGTAGGAGGCCTGGACCTGCGGCTGCTGGATGACCGGCGGCACGTACTGCTGAACCGGCTGCTGAACCACCGGGGCGGCCTGCGGCTGCGCGGGTGCCGGGGTGATGACCCCAGGGCGCTGGTAGGCGACCGAGAAGATCTTGGCCGGGTTCATGCCCGGGCCGCTCTGCCGCGTGCTGGTGAATGTGATCTGGATGGCGGCGCCGGCCTCCGGCGGTCCGACCGGAGCGCCGGCCTCTGCCATCGCCCGCACCAGCTCGTCGCGGGTGGCGCCCTTGACGTACCAGGTGCCCAGACCGTCGGGGTGCGTCGGGCTCGGCTCCATCTGCAGCGGCACCTTCATCACGAACTTCGGGCTGCCGTCCCGGAAAAACAACGGCTTGCCCTGGGTGTCGGTCTGCTGCTGGATGTCACCGGAGCTCAGCGGCCGCGCGACGATTCCGACGTAGCTCTGGCCCGGCTGCTCGAACGCGAGTGACTTCCCTCCCCCGGTGCTCTGCTGGTTGTAGAAGTCGTCGAGGGAGCCCTGGGCCAGCGGCTGGGCGGGAGCGGCCATCTGCGGCTGCGGGTACCCCTGCTGCACCGGGAACTGGGCCGGGGGCTGCTGGTAGACCGGCTGCTGGAACTGCGGCGGCGGTGCGTACTGCGGCTGAGCGGGCGGTGCGTAGGTGGGCGGGTAGCCCGGCTGTGCGAACTGCGTCATGAGAATTGCCTTTCGATTGTTGGGTGACGCTGGGTGAGTGGGTGGCGGCGTTGGCTACGAGCTGGCGGTGCCAGGGCAACCAACGCCGCCGTCTTTGGCCGACTGCAATTGCTTGCGACGTGCGCGTCGGGTGCGTTGACAGTTGGTTTTGCATGTTCGGCACACCCTGCGATTTCGGTTATCGACAACGGTGTTTTCGGATGAGTACGCGTGACCAGATGGGCAGTGGGTTTTGGTCGCGTGATGTGCCGCAGGCCCCTCGCCGCGAAGTACGTTCTCGCGGTGAGTGACCGGTTCTAGATGCGCCGGGTTGACGCAAGGTGGGTTCCGGCAAAGGTGATCGAGTGACAACCCGTCCGGGATGGGACCGACCAACAGCTCGTAGGCGTAGCGGTGGGCCAGTGTTTTGCGCCCCTCGACGCGGAAACGCCCGTAGCCGAGCGGCTGGCGGTAGCCCCGCCATTCCCAGCAGTCACCGTCGGTGGAGCCCTTCTCTACGAACGCAAAGAAGCGCTCAGCGGCGGTGACGCCGAGTCGAGGCCTAGCCATTGGACCCCGCCGTTCCGGGGCACCCGACGCCGCCGTCTTTGGCGCTCTGAGGCCTATAAAAGGGACAGAAGTAACAAAGGTCAGAGTCAGGAGTGGAAGGGACTTGAGACAGCTGCAGCCGGCCTGCGTGGATCTCGCGGGCGTAGTGCTGGCGAGTAGCGGTTTGTTCGAAGACCACTTGCAGGAGGTCGTCGATGTCGCTGGTGCGGTGTGCCTGCTCCCAGACGTAGAGCCCGTCAAGGCTCCCGGCAGTCGCGGGGTAGGCGAGCAGGACAACCCGGTCAACCGGGAGCCCCATGTTGCGGTAGCCGAGCCCGTAGAGATGGAGCTGGACTCGGTACTGCCTGGACGGACCCTTGGCCGATCGAACTTTGGCCAGGCTGGATTCGCCCAAGAATTTGTGGTCGTCGACCGAGCGCTCCTGCGCGTCGTAGAGGTCGGCGGTTCCGGGGTGGTCGGGGTGCGGCGTGACGCGCTGCTCGGCCACCCAGCGCATGACGTTCTTTCGCACGTTGTCGGCGGTGAAGGCGTCCGCGGCCCAGGCGTGCAGCGCGGTGCCGCGGATGGACGGCCAGGGGTCGAAGACGTGGTTGGTGGTGGGGCAGCCGGCCATCTTGCCGGCCACCTGCCGGTCGCACTCCACACCGAGCTCCGACGGGCCCAGGTGCAGCTGCAGCGATCGCGGGGCTTGGGCGGCGTGCTCGTGGAACACGCGCCGGATCTCGTTGGCGTAGCGGGCTGCCCAGGCGGTGTTGCCGTTGAGCGGCTTGGGGGCTGAGGCCATGAACGCGGCCGGGGACAACGTCATGACTGGACGTCCTTGAGCGAGTCCAGCCACGCGCAGTGCTCAGCCCACTGACGAGCCTCACGGCTGCGGCGGGTGACTCGGCGTTCGTCGCGGACGAGCAGCGCGACCACGAGAAGCTGAACCACGATTAGGGTGATCACGACTCAGCGCCCGACCTTGCGGCGGCTACGGCCTTCGGGTCGAAGCCCTCGTGCACAAAGCGCTGATGGCCGGCCCGGCCCTGGGCGGTGTCGAATACCCGGTCGCAACCTTCGTACTGGCACGGGTGTTCGCCGGCGGCCTTGATCGGTGTGGGCTGCTGCGGAGCAGCGCTCGGCGTGGCCGGCGTCGCGGACCCCCCCCGCAGCTTGGCCTTGGCTATCTTGAGCGCCGCCTCGAGTTCGGCGATCTCGGCCCGGGCCGCACGTCGCGCCTGTGCGCCCTCGCGGTCTTCGCGCAGCCGGTTGTTCAGCACGTCCAGGTCGTGGCGGATCCGCTCGCCTAGGTTGACGATGCGCTTGGAGTCCGACGTGGCGGCCTCTTCGAGGATCGCGTCAGCGGACGGCCCAGCCGCGGGGGCAGCGACGGTCGCCGGGCCGAACTCCTGTGGGAACGGGTTGACGGGCTTGGGCGCCACCGGCGAAGCGACCGCCTTGAGAGCGGGCGGCGCGGTGGTCGGTTTCGGAGCGGGCACGTCGGGGTCGTACTCGTTGCAGTCGCAGTTCGCACGGTCTTGGGCGTCGGTGTGCAGGCAGATCCGCAGGCCACCGTGGGCGTGCTCGATGCTGGGGTGGCCGCAGGTGCAATCGACCCGGCGAGGCGCGGTCATCGGTCGAGCCACATCTGGGGACGCCCGCAGCGCAGGCACCAGGCGGTGACGAACACCCCGTCGAGCTGCAGGGTGTCGTCGTGGCCGACGAAGCGGCACTTGAGCTTGCGCAGCCAGATCATGCCGCCACCTGCTCGGCGTCGCGGGCCTTCGCGCGGTGACGGGTGACGGTGCGCATCGAGATGTGCAGCTGCGTTGCGATCGTCTTGGAGGAGAGGCCACGGGCGTTCAGCGCCAAGACGGCCTCGTGCAACTCCGCGGAGGTGACGTGCACGTTCAGGTCGCCAGCGAGGAGCCGCTGAACGGCCACCGGATCGGGGGCGTACTTGCTGCGCGCGACGCGGATGCGGGAGCCCCTCGGGTGGGTGAGCCAACGTTTCGCAACCCGGTGGCCGCAGCTGACGCAACGCCCGTGGCTGTAGTGGCGTAGAGCGCCGATCGCCCTGCGTTCCTCGAGTCGCCGGCTGGAGCTGATCAGCCGGCCGCAGTCGACACAGTTCCCGGTCATGACGACTGGCCGCCGACCGGCGCGAGCTTCCAGCTGGTGCTCTTCTTGGCGTACGTGACGTAGAGCGCCGGGTTCTCGGCCTTGAGGCGGGTGGAGTCGATACGCCAGCTCTCGATGGCCTGCATCTTGAGCGGGCGCGCCAAGTGCGGGCTGGTGACCACGATCTCGGCTTCACCGGGGCGGGCCTGCGCGAGCTCGAACTTGATGCCGTTGGTGATCTCCTCGACGCGCTTTTTCGCTTCGTCGGCGTCGCGTTTGGCCTCGTCGTAGCTAAGCAGCAGCTGGTCCAGCCGGCTGTTGATGTCGGGGGTGACGGAGGGGACGGCCGGTGCGGGCGCGGGTGCACCGGGGATGGGCGGGAGCGAGTTGGCGATCGTCATGACAGTTGGTCCTTCGTGGGCAGGTTCCAGACGGGGAGGTGGACGCCCGCGGCCTTGAGGCCCTGAGCGAGTTGGAGGGCCGCGAGGGAGCCGCGGTCGTTGGCGTTGATCCGTTCGGCCAGCACCTTCGCGGCCACGCGGTTCGGGTTGGTCTCGGTCGAGCCGTTGCGCAGCTCGACGAACACGCAGTGAGGCGGGCGGGTGCAGTCGGCGCGCAGCAGCTCGGCCTGGGCGAACACGTCGACGTGTCCGGCCAGCGCGTTGAACTGGGCGTGCACCTTCGGGTCGGTGTGAGAGCGGATCGAGTGCTTGACCAGCGCGAGCAGCTGGGCGTCGGTGATGTGTGCGCTCATTCGCCGGACTCCAGCGTCAGGAACCGGCTGCACATCTGCTGGATCTCCCAGCCGCTGTGCCGCGTCTTTCGCTCGTTGGCCCACTCGACGGTGTAGACGGTCACGCGCTCGTGCCTGACCGGTTTGCGGGCATCGACAATCACGCCGCGCAGGTCGGCGTTCGTGCGGAGATTGGCGCCCACCTTGAAGCGGGGCGCGATCTTCCAGCTGGTGCTCATGCGGCTGCCCGCCCAGCTGCCACGTTGGCGGCGATGGCGTCGGCGATCAGGGCGTCGTACTCGTCGGCGAGGGTGTCCAGCCGGGACTGAACGGCGCCGAGGCCGCACATGTAGGTGGCCATGAAGTCCCCCGGGTTGTAGGTGAGTTCGTCGAACTGGGCGCGGTTGGCCACCAGGTCTTCGGTGAGGTCGGCCAGCCGCTGCTCGCTGAGGTGGGGGAGAAGCGCCTTGAGTGAGGCGTCTTCGTGGTATTCGGCCAGCTCGTCGCTGATGGCCTGGGCCGGGTATGCGCTGTAATCTGTGTCCATCGGAGGTTCCTTCCGGTCGTGCCCGGGCCTGTTGACGCAGGTGCCGGGTTTTTACTTGGGCTTTTCAGGTGGTGGGGGAGCTCCGGCTGGTTACGGGAGGGGGCCAGCCGGAGCGTTCAGGCGGCGACGGGATCGCCGAGAAGGGATTCGAGGGAGACGTCGAGTAGAGACGCGAGGGTTTCGAGCTCGACGACGCTGAAGGGGATGTGTCCGCGGAAGCGGCGGGAGAACGCGGAGCGGGTGAGGCCGAGCTGGCCGGCGACGTGCACTTGCTGCAAGCCCCGGCGGGCCATCTCCGCTCGAACGTTGGCCGCTGCGCGGTCAGCGACTGTTTGGGTCATAGGAGCTACTTTGCGCGCTGAGCGGGAAAAAGTCAACATGAGACACGCCGCACTGAGAAAAACTTTTCCCGTTGTGACGTTGGTTATCGCATTGGGTGTAGCCAATGCGCGCTGAGCGCGCTAGATTCCCACTATGACTTCCTCATTGACGCTGGTGGATAGCCGCGAAGACGAGCCATTTCATATGGCCGTCGCTCGGCGACTGCGGGGGCAGCTCGCCGAGCGACGGATCACCGCCATGTACCTGGAGCAGCAGACCGGCATGGGACGCTCGCTCATCTCCCGCCGGCTACTCGGTAAGACGGTGATGAACCTGCAGGAGGTCGCGGACTTCGCCGACGCGGCCGGGCTCGACCTGGGCTACCTGCTCACCGGGGAGACAGAAAAAGCCCCCCCGGAACCTCCGGAGGGGCTTGCTGTGCGCCGTCAGGGACTTGAACCCCGAACCCGCTGATTAAGAGTCAGCTGCTCTGCCAATTGAGCTAACGGCGCGTGGCGATCTATCTCGGCTCGCAATCCGAGCCGAAGATGGACTCTACCATCGACCGTGCCGTGGTTCTGCATCGGCCGTCGTGGGCCAGCTTTCCCCGATGTAGCGCGCACGGTACCGGTCATATAGGGCGACTGGAATGATCTAGTCATGTCCCTCCCAGATTCGGCCCACCCCCGGCCGACCCCCACCTCTGCCTCGTACTCGATCACGGTCCGCATCTACGCCCTACCGGACGCCTCGGTCGTCGGTCGCCTGGCGACCACCGTCACCGAAGCCGGAGGCATGGTTACCGCCATCGACGTCTCCGAATCCCGTCACGACCGGATCACCATCGACGTCACGTGCTCAGCGGTGAATGGCGAACACGCTGACGAGATCGTCTCCGCACTACGGGCGCTCGAAGGCGTTGAGGTGCACCGGGTCTCCGACCGGACGTTCCTACTCCACCTCGGCGGGAAGATCTCGGTCGAGTCGAAGGTGGCGCTGCGGACCCGAGACGACCTCTCCATGGCCTACACGCCGGGCGTGGGGCGTGTCTCCCTCGCATTGGCCGCCAACCCGGAGGACGTCTACAAGCTAACCATCAAAGGCAATGCGGTCGCGGTGGTCACCGATGGTTCTGCGGTGCTCGGACTGGGCAACATCGGCCCCGGTGCCGCGCTGCCGGTGATGGAGGGGAAGGCGGCGCTCTTCAAGCAGTTCGCCGGCATCGACGCGTGGCCGATCTGCCTGGACACCCAGGATGTTGACCTGATCGTGCAGACCGTGAAGATGATCGCGCCGGGCTTCGGCGGGATCAACCTCGAGGACATTTCGGCGCCGCGCTGCTTCGAGGTTGAGGCCCGTCTGCGCGCCGAGCTGGATATCCCGGTATTTCACGATGATCAGCACGGCACCGCGATCGTGGTGCTGGCCGCGCTGACCAATGCGCTGCGCTGCGTGCGCAAGGGCCTGTCGGAGGTACGCATCGTCGTATCGGGGGGAGGGGCGGCGGGTACGGCGATCGTGGAGTTGCTGCTCGCGGCCGGGGTTCGGCACGTCCTCGTCTGGGATCGTGAAGGGATCCTGGCGCCGGAGGACCCGGCACTCTCTGAGGCCAAGCGGGCGCTGGCTCGCAAGACGAACCCGGACGGGATCTCGGGTGACCTGCACGATGCGCTGCGCGGGGCCGACGTCTTCATCGGCGTCTCCGCGCCGGGGGTGCTACCGGCCGCCTGGATAGGTGACATGAACGACGACCCGGTGGTCTTTGCGCTGGCCAACCCGGACCCTGAGACTGACGTCGACCAGGCACGCAAGTACGCCACGGTGCTGGCCACCGGGCGGTCGGACTACCCGAATCAGATCAACAACGTCCTTGCGTTTCCGGGTGTATTCCGCGGATTGCTGGACGCGCGGGCCGGCCAGGTGACCACCGAGATGCTGCTGCGGGCGGCGGCCGCGCTGGCTCAGTGCGTCTCCGATGAGCAGTTGAACACGGCCTACGTCATCCCTTCCGTCTTTGATCCGTCCGTGCCGATAGCGGTCGCCGCCGCGGTCCGGAACGCCGCCACGCGTGGTGACGTGGTCGCCGGTGACCGCGGGATGGAGTGATCGTGCCCGCGAAGTTATCCACAGCAATCGATTGGTGCGACCTGTTGCCCATTTAATCCCGCTATCTTTTCTCCGAAGGTGTTGCAGGTATTCGGGGAGGGCACATGGGAGAGGGCTTCGCCGCCAAGACGGCCGAGGTGAGTCAGGTTGCCGAGTTGTGTGCGGCGATCGCCGAGGAGCTCACGGCCGGATTGGCTAGTTGTTCAGCAGATGTCAACATTTTGTTGATGAATTGGCGTGGGAGTGCCGCCTCGTCCTTCGAGTCGGCCTTCGACGAGTTCACGCGGGCAACCGGGTTGATCCTCGCTGCGCTGAAAGACGAGTCCGGCGATCTTCAGCGGGCGGCGGTGGCCTATGTCGATTCCGACGAGAGCAGTGCGTCGGCCCTGATCACGGCCGGGCGCGCGGGATGACGCACCGCGTCGACACCGAGGAACTTGCCGACGTCGTGGCCCGGCTGCGGGGTTTCGCGGGATTCGTGGACGAACGGCTGGAGACACTCGAGCATCGGGTCAACGCGCTCGGTGAAGCGTGGCGGGGAGACGCCGCCACCCGGCACGCGGATGCGCACGCACGATGGCTGGCCGCAGCGTGCGAACTGCACTGTGCGCTAATCGCACTACAGGGGGCCGCCCGCACAGCGCAGGCGAACTACTCCACGGCGATCGAGGTCAATGTGGGGATGTGGCGATGACCGCACCTTCGCTAGCGGTTGATCCGCTCGCATTCGAGGGGGCCGCCCGATCGCTGCGGAGCCTGGAGCGAACCACGTCCGACGGCGCACTGCGTCTCTCCTCCGCTCTGGCCGCAACCGGCGGCATATCCGGCAGCGATCACGGCGGTACCGCCTGGGCCGTCGCCTACGACGGCGGGGTACGGGAGGCACTGGACGGCATCGAGAATTATGTTTCGGGACTGGCGCACTTCTCCACGCTGATGGCCGCCACCGGGGCTAACCACTCGCAGTCGGAGCTGAATTCGGTGATCCCTGACCAGTGCGCACCGCCATCCAGCGACTACCCGTTCAGCCCGTCCTACGTCGGCTCCGGCTCGGAAGTGCTGGAATTGCCGACACCGGACTCGGCGCACGGGGGCTCAGGAGCGACACCAGCGGGGTGGCACTTCATATCGGGGCTGGTCGGGTACCTCTGGCCCAATGGTCATCAGGGGAAGCTGCGTTCGACGGCCGAGGCCTGGACTTCGATGGCCGCAGCACTTCGAGAGCCGAGTGTGTCGGCGTTGGCCGACAATCACCTGGCCGGGCAGCAATCGCCCGAGGTGCCGCTGATCGCGGATTACCTCTCGGAGTTCGGTGGGCACTCCGAAGTGCTGGCGCAGGCCTGCGAGAGCCTGGGCGGTGCCTGTAGGAGCTATGCCGACAACCTGGATGACGTGCACTCTCAGGTGATCGCGGAACTGCGGGACCTGGTGGAGCAGAGCGCGGCGTTTGCCGTCATCGGGGTTGGGCTGACGATCTTCACAGCAGGGATCTCCGACGCCGCGGCAACCGGAGCAGTGGCCGCTCGGGCCGCGCTCGTAGCCACGCGAGTCGGCGGCATCCTGGGACGGCTGATCGAGACGGCCGGCCGGATCGCCCAGGGTGTGGTCGATGCCCTCGACACGGTGATCACAACGACCCGGGCCCTGAAGCAGTTCTTGGAGCTGAAGGTCAGCCTGGCCGCGATGAAGTCGGCCAACGCGATCCCAGTCATCAGCAAAGTGACCAAAGCAGCCGCAGACGTCGCGCTGACTGAAGCGAGAGGTTCATCGTCGCAATTGAGGGCGGTAAGGTCCTTAGCTGAGCGGCTCGATGCGGCGGCTCGGTGGCCGAAGCAGAGGTTGCCCTTTAGTGATGGGCCGCCAAACGGCCTGCTCGTGAAACGCTCTCCATCCGGAGAGGTGGCAAACTATGCGGAGTACGACGCCAACGGATACATTACGAAGCGAGTCGACCTCTCAGGTCGCTCGCACAACGGAGTTCCGACACCGCATACAGTTGACTTTGTTCATGATAAGAATCCTACAGGTGGCACTTATCCACGTGGACTTTCTGTTCGTCCTGCAACCCAAAGTGAGATCCCATGACTTCTGATACGAGTGATGACCTGCCGGATGCAACTCTTGAAGAGCATTTTGCCGCGATCGATTCACCGGATTTTTCGATCCGTGTCGAGGCCGTTCGCGCGCTAGAGCGCGACGGTATTAGCGAGCGAGTATTTGAGCGGCTT
This sequence comes from Jatrophihabitans sp. GAS493, assembly GCF_900230215.1. Taxonomy (NCBI): domain Bacteria; kingdom Bacillati; phylum Actinomycetota; class Actinomycetes; order Jatrophihabitantales; family Jatrophihabitantaceae; genus Jatrophihabitans; species Jatrophihabitans sp. GAS493. Next base: position 2,259,779 of record NZ_LT907982.1, read on the forward strand.
GTTCAATGCTTCGACGACCCTGACACGGCGGTTGGCGAGGAAGCGGCCGCCGTGTTGGCCCGCAGTGGTGGACTAAACGGACTGCGAGCGGTCATGGTGGAGTTGGCAAACGACGACGACAATCTGGGCTACTTCATCCGTGATCGGCTGATAGAGATGTGGGTAGGCGGCTACCCGCTGGATCATCGGCTCGGGGAAGTGCTGAGCGCTGAACCTTCCGACGCTGTGAGAGAAGGCGTTCTGGAGATGTACAGCGTAATGGGTAAGCGATTGTGAGTTGTCTGCGGCGCTGGAGCGTATTTCATTAGCTATCCTGGCGCGTAACCGGAACTGCGCGACGGCACCCAAGTCGGACCTCGGTGGGAAGCGAGTCCGTTGGCAGACGGCCGACATTTACACAGCCGACGATATTCGCCCCAAGGTGGAGCACTGCTCGCAAGCCGGAATTTCGATACCGCAGGGGAGGGCAGGCTGTGCTTCCAAACGTGAACGAAGTTGTTGAGATCGGAACAGAATGAGGGCTCAAATCCTGGCTGCGCTCAGCGACGTGCTACTGGGTGAGGTTAGCGGAATAAAGGTTATTGAATCCGCCAAGCCTGAGGAATTGGCGTCATGCGTCGCATCAATGCCGCTGGTGTTGAAGCCTGAGGCGGTTGTGAGCGTTCTGCAGAAGTTCGGATCGGGACAGATCTCCGCCGACGACGCACAGCGCTGGGCGTCGCTTGTTCGCTGGGGTTTCATTCCGGGACGGCCTGGCTCGGAGTCGACGGGTCCGGTCGATATCGACTGGGAACTCAGGTACGAAGACGAAATCGGCGAGGCTGTGGGACGACTCGATGAGTTGGGCGACCTGATCGACGGCACCATTGATCAGGACGAAGTCCGGTATCTGATCAACAGCTTGACCCGAAGTGACCGAGACTCAGCCGACCGACTGTAGCTGGCCGCCGAGAGTCTCAGGTTGCCTAGCCACGGGCGCTCTGTCCGTGGAACGACCGGTTTGCCGCGTGAAATCGGATCTTCGAAGGACAAGGTGGGCGATGATTCTGCGGCCGCGTGACGGAAGGTCGGACGGGGCAGTCAAAGTTGCGCTGCTATATTTTCGGCGACGTTCGGGGGGACGATGCGAAGGCGACGGTGGGGTGACGCGGGCGACGGCTCGGTGAGCGTGGCGACTCTCCGCCGCGACGTCAACGCCGGAGGCGTCCTTGCTGACGGCGAAGTCGACACGTCGTGGAGCCAGGCGATCCGAGTCGGCATCGGCCTGTGGTTCGTCAGCTGGTGCGCCTACCTCCTCTTCGCGACCGTCGTCACCGCGATCGCGCCATCGCCCCGGCTCGATCGAGGCCCTACCTATGGCTGGATATTTCGTGTCTTCGCGCACTGGGACTCGGGCCACTTCTGGCGGGTCGCGGCGCATGGCTACCTCAGCCGCGGTCGGCACGACGTCAACGTTGCGTTCTTCCCGGGGTATCCCCTCGCGGGCCGCTACCTTGCGACTCTGCTCGGCCTCGGCCACACGACGCTCGGCGACTACCAGATAGCTCTCGCACTGATCGCTTGGAGCGGGGCGGCTGTGGCGTCGGTGCTCCTCTACAAACTCGCCGCCGAGAGTCTCGGGGCGCGAGTGGCCACGGTGAGTGTGATCGTGCTGCTGGCCGGGCCGTATTCGCATTTCCTGATGGCCTCGTACTCCGAGGCACCATTCCTCGCGTTCGCGCTCGCCGCGTGGTTGGCTGCACGTCACCAAGCCTGGATCTGGGCCGGCATCTGGTGCGCGCTTGCTACGTTCATGCGAGTGAACGGGATTTTCCTGCTCGCCGGAATCGTCGTCATGTACGTGCTTGCCGCACGGGCCAGTCAAGAACCGTTGGTGCAGCGCAGAGCAGCCGGACTTCTGCTGCCCCTCGGTGCGCTACTCATCTACTTCGGTTGGATCCGAGCCGCCACCGGCAGCTGGGGCGGCTGGTTCATTGCGCAGCGCAAGGGCTGGGATCGTTACACGACCTGGCCCTGGAGGACCCTTCACAAGACGCTTGAGAACCTGCAGCTCGCCACCAGTCGGGTCGGCGATTACCAGACGACCATGGAGCTGCTCTTCGCCGGCCTCCTGATCGCCGCGCTGGTGTTGTTTGCCCGCCGGGGACGCTGGCCGGAGTTCACCTACGTCGGATTGACCGCGCTCTCGCTGATGACGAGCTCGTTCTACCAGTCCGTGCCGCGCTCGACGGTGTTGGCCTTTCCGATCGTCATCATGATCGCCCGTTGGCTCGTCACCAGCCGGCACAGGGTGCTCGTCTGGGGAGTCTGCGCGACCTCCACGCTGCTGCTCGTGATCAACACGGCAACCTTCGTCCGCGGCTACTGGGCAGGCTGACCCCTCGACGGTCAGGACAAGGCGACGGCCGGGACAAGGCGACGGCCGGGACAAAGCGACGGTCAGGACAAAGCGACGGTCAGGACAAGGCGACGGTCAGGACAAACGGCCCGGCAACGCAGAAGGCCGGCGCCCGCGAGGGCACCGGCCTACCTACACAGTGGGGTGAGTGACGGGACTCGAACCCGCGACATCCGCGACCACAACGCGGCGCTCTACCAGCTGAGCTACACCCACCATGGCGCAGCGACTGCTCGCTGCGCGCAGGTTAGTCTACCTGCCCGCCGGCACTGGTCAGAACCGCATTGGCTGCGGCCTGGGCCTCGTCGCTGCTCGGCCCCGGCTGGGGCACGAAGACGGTCGATCGGTAGTACTGGAGCTCCTGGATGCTCTCCAGGATGTCAGCCAGGGCCCGGTGGGCCAGGCCCTTCGCCGGCTGAGCGAAGTAGACCCGCGGATACCAGCGCTTCGCCAGCTCCTTCACCGAGGAGACATCGATCATCCGATAGTGCAGGTGCTCGTCTAGCTCCGGCATGTCCCGGGCCAGGAAGCCTCGGTCGGTGGCGATCGAGTTCCCGCAGAGCGGCGCGCTCTTGGCCTCCGGAATGTGCTGCTTGATGTAGGCCAGCACCTGCTGCTCGGCGTCGGCCATCGTCACCGTGCTGGCTCGCACCTCATCGGTGAGGCCGGAGCTGGCGTGCATGTCGTGGACGAACGGCACCATGTTGTCCAGCACCGCGTCGGGGGCGTTGATGATGATGTCCAGCCCCTCGTCGAGCACGTTCAACTCGGCGTCGGTGACGACGACGGCGATTTCAATAAGAGCATCGTGGCTCAACTCGAGACCGGTCATCTCGCAGTCGATCCACACCAAGCGATCATTCATCCTGGTGACATTACGGCTACCGACGCTTGAGCACGATTCGTGAGCCCCTCGACGGGGCGAGTGTGATGTTTCGGCTGGCCGCCGGCTCCGGCCGCTGCCGCTCGGCGACGACGTCGAAGCGCCCCAGTACCTCCTGCAACACCGCCGCCGCCTCGACCAGCGAGAAGCCGGCTCCGATGCAGCGACGCACGCCACCACCGAACGGAATCCACGTGTTGGCGGCCGGCTGCGAATCGATGAAGCGGGTCGGATCGAACTCTTCGGGGTGAGGGAAGTTCGCCGGGTCGGACTGCACGACCCCCACGCCCGGCATCACCGACACCCCGGCCGCAAGCAGGTGACCTCCGATCTCGACCGGCTGCTTCAGCTTCCGCACCACCTCGTAGATCACCGGATGCAGCCGCATCGCCTCCTTGGCCACCGCCTCCAGATAATGTGTGTCGCCCTCATCCGCGGCCTGCTGAGCGCGTCGTTGAACCGCGTCGTTACGGGCCAGATCGTGTAACGCCCAGGCCAGCGCCGTCGCGGTCGTCTCATGCCCGGCCAGCAGCAGCGTGATCAGGTTGTCTCGTAGCTCGGCATCGGTGAGCGACTCCTGCGGCGAGACCGACAGCAGAGTGGAGAGCACATCCGTTCGCCGGCCGAGATCGGTCGCGAGCCGGCGCTCGGCGATCTCGGCGTAGATCAGCTCGTCCAGGCGTGAACGCAGCTGCGCGAACCGGCGCCACGGCCACACCCTCCGCAGTGGCTTGTAGTACCAACCGATCATGGTGACGATGTTGAGATCGACGACGCCGGCAACCACCGGACGCAACTCGGCCAGACGCTGCTCGTCGGTCACCCCGAAGACGACTTGGAGGATGATCTCCAGAGTCAGGCGCTGCGTGTACTTCTGTACCGCGAACGCGCTCCCGACCGGCCAGGTCGCCACCTGCGCCCGGGTGATCTCGGCGATCATGTTGCCGTAGCCGCGTAGCGCGGCGCCGTTGAAGGCCGGCATCAGCAACTGCCGTACTCGCATGTGCTCGCCACCGTCCAGCAGCAGCACCGAGCGGTTTCCCATGATCGGCTCCAGCACGGCGTTCCCCTCGCCGGCGTGGAAGACATCCGGCGAGCCGGTGAAGACGCGCTTGATGTCCTCCGGGCGGGTCAGCTGCACGATGGTGCGATTGTGGGGCGCCATCCGGATCGTGAAGATGTCGCCATATCGGCGCCGAAGCAGGGGTATGTACCGGTGTCGGTACTTGCCGAAGAGGAACGACTGAAGCAGCACCGGCAGCGGCGGACCGTTCGGTAGCGATGGTTCGCCGACCGTGACCTCGCCTGCCGTCATCTTCTCTCCTCCATCGACGCCCGGGTGGGGCCTGACTACATATACACGCACGTATAACTGTGGGGTCAAGTTGGCCGACGCTGAAGCAGCGAGAACACCGGCGCCCTCGCTCACGTAATGTGCACGACGTGGGTCATCGAGAACAGTTGCTGGCCGCAGCCCGCCAACTGCTGCAGGACAAAGGCTATGCGCACATCACGGCTCGGGACCTCGTTGCTGCCTCCGACACCAACCTCGCCTCGATCGGGTATCACTTCGGATCGAAGGCCGAGCTGCTCAATGAAGCGATCAGCGGAATTCTCACCGCGTGGATCGACGACCTGGCCTCAACCGTCCTGGCTGATCCGGATGTCCCGCCCCTGCAGCGCATTGTGCTCACCTGGCAGGCGCAACTCGATCACCTGCCGGAGAAGCGGGCTCTCTTCCTCTCCTTCGTGGAGGCGTTGGCCCAGGCCGGACGCTCCTCCCAGCTGCGGGCCCAGTTTGCCGAGCACTACCGTCGCTGCCGAATCCGAGTCGCTGAACTGATCGTGCAGTCGGTGGCCGGTGAGGCGGCGGAGGAGATGCCGGCCGACGATCCGCGGCAGCTGGCGGTCGCTAGTTTCGTGCTGGCCGTCTGCAACGGTCTCGCACTGCAGTGGCTGCTCGACCCGGACGGTGTGCCGACGCCGGAGGATCTGATGCAAGGCCTGCTGCCGCTGCTGACCGCCTCGCTGGGCGTGACGAACTAGCGCTCGATCGACAGGACGCAGAACGAGCCCGCAGAAGCTGAGCTGCAGGGGCTAGCTCGGCTGGGCTCGCCAGCCGATCATGCCGATCACGATGAGGCGCAGCTGCTTCTCGGCCCGGCGGATCACCGGGGCCTCGCGGGCCACGTCAATCTCCAGCAATTCTTGGACGATGGTGAGCATCGCGCTCACCATCAAGTCGGCGGCGATATCCAATTCAGCAACGATCGGAGCGTTCTTCCACACCGGCATGCTGGCCAGGTCGGTGCTCAGTTCACTGGTGAAGAGGCGGAGTTCGGCTGAGATGGCACGACGCACGTCGGTGACCCCGCCGTTGCGCTCGCGCAGCAGGAACCGAAAGTGGTCTTCGTTGGCCCGCACCTGACGCTGCAGGATCGCCACCGACCCGACCACCGGGTCGCGGGTGGGGTTACGTCGGGCATCGCGCAGCATCTGACGCAGGCTGCGCATGGCCTGATCGACCAGCGTGACGCCGAGGTCCTCCATCGAGTCGAAGTGCCGGTAGAAGGCGGTGGGAACCACGCCCGCGCTCCGGCTGACCTCGCGGAGGCTGAGGCTGGAGAGGCTGCGATCGTGCAGTTGCTCGAGTGCCGCGTCAAGGAGTGCCTGGTGGGTGCGCTGTTTGCGCTCAGCGCGGGTTACTGCCTCGGTCACGTCCCGAGAGTACGCGTGTTCACTTATTTGGTCGAGTTCTAATTGCGCTATACCTGCCCGATTCAATGCATTTTATGGGCATTTTCTGCCCGGAACTCCATGCTTCGATGAATTAATGCGGTACCGACGGTTGACAATACTTATCGCAAGGTGTGAACTCTTGAGTGTACAGACGTACACCGAACGGCCGGCCTCTCTGGGACGGCCGATCGGCTGGGGGTTTGAAACGATGACCGAGGGCCAGATGACCGAGGGCCACAGGCCGCAGAAGCTGCGCCGCACTCACAGGGGGAACGACGACGTGACCACCACCGCGCCCCGCGTTGGATCTTCGCGAGCGACGCCGAAGACAACGGTGTTCTCACGGGGGCTCGCCCTGCTCGACGCCCTGGCGACACCGCACGGCATCGACCGCTACCTCGAACTGGTCAATCCGATGCTCGCGGTGCGCGAACTGCGCGCCGAGATCACCAAGGTCGAGCGCACGACCAGCGACACGGTAACCCTGCAGTTGCGCCCGACTCGGGTGTGGAAGGGGTTCGTCGCCGGACAGTTCGTCGCATTGACCGTGCTCATCGACGGCGTGCGTCGCACCCGCTGCTACTCGCCGGCCAACTCCCAGCACCACACCGACGGGCGCATCGAACTGACGATCAAGGCCGATCCGAGCGGCATCGTCTCGCCGTGGCTGGTGGAGAATGCCCGACCGGGCATGATCGTCGGACTCTCGCAGGCCGACGGATCGTTCGTCCTTCCCGACGAGCGGCCGCAGAAGTTGCTCTTCATCAGTGGCGGTAGCGGCATCACGCCGGTGCTGTCGATGCTGCGCACGCTCATCGACGAGGGCTACACCGGCGACGTCACCTTCGTGCACTACGCCTACACGCGCGAAGATGTTCCCGGCCTGCAGTACCTGCAGCATCTGGTCGACGGCTGGGACAACGTTCACCTCGTCCTCGGCTTCACCGATGTCGAGGGGGGTGATCTCTCCGGATTCTTCGGGTCGCATCACCTCGAGGCGGTGGCTCCGTGGCATGCCGAGGCGGCCACCTACCTCTGCGGACCGGCCGGACTGATGAAGTCGGTCCGCGAGCATTACGCCTCAGTGGGGCTGCTGGAGAACCTGCACGTCGAGGAGTTCACCCCGGCGATCACGGTCATTCCCGGCGAGGCGGTCGGCGAGATCACCTTCGAAAAGAGCAATATCAGCGCCGCCAACACCGGCGAGACGCTGCTCGAACAAGCCGAGAAGGCAGGGCTGCACCCGGAGTACGGGTGCCGGATGGGGATCTGCTTCTCCTGCACCCAGATCAAGAAGTCGGGCTGCGTTCGGAACGTGATCTCGGGTGACACATCCGATGATCCGGACGAACAGATCCAACTCTGCATCTCCGTGCCACTCGGCGACATTTCGCTAGAGATTTAAAGGAGGAATCATGAGTGTTGCAGCTGGAATACTGACGCGGGAACAGACCGATGAGCTGGGGCGGGAGCTCGACGCGATTCGGGCCGAGCTGGTCGCGAAGCTCGGTCAGGAGGACCGCGACTACATCTACAAGATCATCAAGGCTCAGCGGGCGCTTGAGGTCGCCGGCCGCGGGTCGATGTTCCTCGGCTTCCTGCCGCCGTTCTGGTTGGCCGGGGTGGCCGCGTTGTCGATGTCGAAGATTCTCGACAACATGGAGATCGGTCATAACGTCATGCACGGGCAGTACGACTGGATGCGTGACCCGGCGGTGAACTCGAAGATGTTCGAGTGGGACAACGTCTGCCCGTCGGAGCAGTGGCGCCACTCGCACAACTACATGCACCACACCTTCACCAACATCCGCGGCAAGGACCGCGACATCGGCTACGGCGTGCTGCGCATGGACGAGAACCAGAAGTGGCGCCCCTACTACCTCGGCAACCCGATCTACGCCTTCCTGCTGATGATGGCCTTCGAGTGGGGCGTGATGGCTCACGATCTGGAGGTCGAGAAGCTCTGGACCGGCCGGAAGAAGTGGTCGGACACCGTGGGCCTGCGGCGCCAGATGTGGGAGAAGGGTGTCAAGCAGGTCCTGAAGGACTACGTGCTCTTCCCGGCGCTGAGTGGCCCGCTCTTCCTGCCTACGTTGGCCGGCAATGCGGTGGCCAACGTCGTTCGCAACGTCTGGTCGTTCGGAATCATCTTCTGCGGTCACTTCCCGACCGGAGTGCCAACCTTTCCGCAGGAGCTGACCGAGGACGAGACCCGCGGTGAGTGGTACGTCCGGCAGATGACCGGTTCGGCCAACATCACCGGTGGGTCGCTCTTCCATATCCTCACCGGAAATCTCTCCTTCCAGATCGAGCATCACCTCTTCCCGGACATCCCGGCCCGCCGCTACGCCGAGGTGGCGCCGCAGATCCAAGAGATCTGCGAGCGCTACGGCCTCTCGTACACCAGTGGGCGGCTGTCCAAGCAGCTCGGTCAGGTGGCGATGAAGATCTGCAAGCTGGCCCTTCCGGGTCGCGGGTCGGCCACGAGCCCGACGATCACCGCGAAGCGGCCTGAGCTCACCGTGGCGGCCTAGATGGTCAGCGGGGTCGAGGCGGGGAAGGACACCGTTCAGGAGTTGGCTGAGTCGGCGGCGACGCACATCGGCACGATCGCGACCATCGTCACCGGCGCTGTGCGGGATGTGACTCGCGAGATCGGGACCTGGCTGACCGACCTGTTCGAGATGCGTGAGGCGGCCAAGCGGGCCACTCGCGACTACTCGTAGTACCGCTGCAAAAACGGGGCCGAGTAGTCGGCCCCCACAGATCGTCGCCGCTCGTCTCACTAGCGCACGGGGCCCAGTGAGGTGAGCGACGTCAACAGGGTGCGTTGGCGGTCCACTGGATTCGGGCCGCCAACGCACTTCTTTCTGTCCGTAGGCGCATCGTCGTATCTTTTCGACGCCCGGCCCGCTCTACGTAGCTAGAGCCGCGATCGGCGCTTTTACCTTGGACATTCGAATGGTTGTTGAGTGGCTCTTTCGAATTGCGAAGCACCCAGGAGTGACGTAGCTTACGTCTACTTCACACTCCGCGGAGGCTGGATTCACCGACGAAACGCAAGGGACAGGGAAGTCCAATGATCGATCTCAGTGGTTTTACTGCACCGTTTCATCGCTCGTCACTGCTGCAGCGGGCCGCCGCGGCAACCAGGGTCATCATCCTCACCGAGATCAATCTGGTGAATGCGTTTCGCGTCGCGCAGTTACCGCCGGCCAGAGTCGACGCCACCGTCTACCGGGATCTGGCTGACCTGTTCGAAGCGATCGAAGACGACGAGGACGCAAGCGTCGACCGCGACTGCGACGGTCTGCGCCGACTGGCCGACTCGCTGGATCAGCGACCGCGCCGCCTGCGAAACTCGCACTGAGCAGAGCTGACCTTGACCCACCCTGGAACGGTCGTCAGACGCTGACGGCCGGTCTCGAGACGCCGATTCCGCCCTGGGCGTCCCGGCCGAAACGTTCTATCTCACGGGTCAGGTCCAAGGCGCCGATACGCGAGGAGCGGCTGCGATCCTCCTCGGTGATCAGCGCGGCCGGAATGAGCCAGACGACCTCGAACTCCAACCCGTTCGGATCCTTCGCGTAGAGCGACTTCGTGGTTCCGTGATCGGATGCGCCGACGAGCGCGCCGGCATCGGCCAACCGCCCGGTCAGCGCCTCCAGATCGCCGAGGGTGTCGACCTCCCAGGCCAGGTGATAAAGCCCGACGGTCGAGCGGCCGGCCCCCGACGGTGCAGCCTGCGAACCGATCTCGAAGAGCCCGAGATCATGATCATTGGTCGAACCGGGGGCTCGCAGAAAGGCCGCTCCCCGCATTGAAGCCCCGCCCGGGATGTAGTCGAAGCCGAGGACGTCGCGGTAGAAGGCCACGCTGCGGGCCACATCGTTGACGTAGAGCACCGCGTGATTGAGACGGAAAATCGGCATCGAAGTCTCCTCGCGCTCGATTGCCTTCACCATAGCAATCACGGTGAGCGTTCAACCTTCTTTCGCTGCGCGCTGGGTGACGTCCTCAGCTGGAACGGGTACTAAGGAGAGGCAAGCAGACCCCAATCAAGGAGTGCAGCATGCTCGGACTTCCCGACCAGGTGACCGCCTGTCTCTTCGACCTCGACGGCGTCCTGACTCAGACGGCGAAGGTCCACGCTGCCGCCTGGAAGGCCACCTTCGATGCCTTCCTGCGCGAGCGCGACGGCGACTCCTACCGTCCATTCGACCAGGTCGCCGACTATGACGAGTACGTCGACGGGAAGCCACGTGAGGATGGTGTGCGCGACTTTCTCGCCTCGCGGGGGATCACCCTTCCCGACGGCACCCCGGACGATCGGCCGACGGACCAGACCGTCTACGGTCTCGGCAATCGTAAGAACGACGATCTGCAGCAACGAATCGAGCGGGACGGCGTCGAGGTGTATGACGGGTCGGTGCGCTATCTGAAGGCGGCTCGGGAGGCCGGGCTCCGCTGCGTCGTCGTCTCCTCCAGCGCCAACACCGCGCAGGTGCTGAAGGTGACCGGTCTACAGCAGTATGTCGAGGGGAGGGTCGATGGGGTGACGCTGCAACGCGAGCACCTCAAGGGCAAACCGGCGCCGGATTCGTTCCTGGCCGGTGCCCGGCTGGTGGCTACGCCGGCCGCACAGGCGGTCGTCTTCGAGGATGCCCTGGCCGGAGTGGCGGCCGGGCGAGCCGGGGGATTCGGCTTCGTCGTCGGAGTGGATCGGGTCGGGCAGGCAGCGGCGCTGAAGGAGCACGGCGCCGATGTCGTCGTCGCTGACCTGGCCGACCTGCTGACGGAACAGCGATGATCATCCAGCCGCAGTTTCCGGTCGAGCCCTGGGTGGTGCGCGAGACGAGCGTGAACCTCGACCACCTGGCCCAGGCCGAGTCGATCTTCGCGCTGGCCAACGGGCACATCGGAGTGCGGGGCAACTTCGACGAGGGGGAGCCGTACGGCCTTCCGGGGAGCTACCTGAGCTCCTTCTACGAGCAGCAGCCGCTGCCCTACGCCGAAGCCGGCTATGGATACCCCGAATCCGGGCAGAGCATCGTCAATATAACCAACGGGAAACTCATCCGACTGGTGGTCGACGACGAAGCCTTCGACCTGCGTTACGGCACCATCCTGTCTCATGAGCGCCTCCTCGACCTGCGCACCGGACTGCTGCAGCGTGACGTCCACTGGCGATCACCGGCCGGGAAGGAGGTCCGCGTCCGCTCGACCCGGCTGGTCTCCTTCACTCGTCGGTCGATCATGGCTATCAACTACCAGGTCGAGGCGCTGGACTCAGCGGTGCGCATCGTGCTGCAGTCGGAATTGGTGGCCAATGAGGAGATGCCGACGCGGTCGGCCGACCCCCGCGTCGCGGCGGTGCTTGAGAATCCGCTCGAGGCCCAGGAGCACAGCAGTGACGGCAGCCGGTTCCGGTTGCTGCACAACACCAGGCGCAGCCAACTGCGGATCGCGGCCGGAATGGATCACCTGGTCGGTGAGGTGCAGGATCCGGTGCTGCGGATGAACGTCGAACCGGATTGGGCCCGGATGACGATCGGCGCGCACCTCGAACCGGGCCAGCGCCTGCAGTTGACCAAGTTCGTGGCCTACAGCTGGTCAAGTCAACGGTCGGTGCCGGCCCTTCGCGATCAGGTCGATGCGGCGCTGGCCTCGGCGATGGCGACCGGCTGGAGAGCGCTGGCCGATGAGCAGCGGGCCTACCTCGATGACTTCTGGGCCGGCGCCGATGTGGAGGTCGAGGGTGCGCCGGAGCTTCAGCAGGCGGTCCGCTTCGGGCTCTGGCATGTCCTGCAGGCGGCGGCCCGCTCGGAGCTGCGGGCGGTGGCGGCCAAGGGGCTCACCGGCACCGGATACGACGGGCATGCCTTCTGGGACACCGAGATGTTCGTCCTCCCCGTCCTGACCGCCACCGCTCCACAGGCCTCAGCCGACGCGCTGCGCTGGCGGCACTCCACCCTCGACCTGGCCCGCGACCGAGCCAAGACCCTGAGTTTCCAGGGGGCGGCCTTCCCATGGCGCACGATCGCCGGACAGGAGTGCTCGGCCTACTGGCCGGCCGGTACGGCGGCCTTCCACATCAATGCGGCGGTCGCGGTGGCCGCCGCCCGGCATCTGCGGTGGAGTGGTGATCTGGATTTCGGTCGCGGCTGCGCGTTGGAGGTCGCCGTCGAGACGGCGCGCCTCTGGATGTCGCTCGGCTTCTACGGGATGGACGGTCGCTTCCACCTGGACGGCGTCACCGGCCCGGACGAGTACAGTGCCGTGGCCGACGACAACGTCTATACGAATCTCATGGCGGCCCGCAACCTCCGCTTCGCCGCCGACGTCGCGCGGCGCTGGCCGACCGAGGCCGAGGCGCTCGGCGTGACGGTCGACGAGGTGCAGAGCTGGCGCAGTGCCGACGAGGCGATGGCGGTGCCCTACAACGAGCAACTGCAGGTGCATGAGCAGTCCCGGGACTTCACGGCGCACGCAGTGCTTGACTTCCAGCGGGCCGCCGCGACCGGAAGCTACCCGCTCCTCCTGCACTGGCCGTACTTCGACCTCTACCGCAAGCAAGTGGTGAAGCAGGCCGACTTGGTGCTCGCTCTGCACTGGTGTGGTGACTCCTTCACCGCCGAGGAGAAGGCTCGCGACTTCGCCTACTACGAGGCCTTAACAGTGCGGGATTCGTCGCTCTCGGCCTGCACCCAGTCGATCGTTGCGGCTGAGGTCGGACAGTTGGAGCTGGCCTACGACTACTTGATGGAGGCGGCGCTGACCGACCTCGACGACCTGGAGCACAACACGTCCGACGGGATGCACATCGCCTCGCTGGCCGGCACCTGGCTGGGGATCGTCTGCGGGTTCGGCGGGCTACGAGACCACTCCGATCAGCTTGCCTTCGCGCCGCGGCTGCCCGACGGGCTGACCAGACTGGCGTTTCGACTGCGCTGGCGCGGCAGCGTCCTGCGCGTCACCGTCACCCCTGATGCGGCCACCTACGAGGCCGACCAGAAGCCGGATGAGGAGATCGCGCTGCGCCACCACGGACAATCCTTCACCCTCACCTCAACGAGCAGCGTGACGCTACCCATCGACGCGATGCCGCGGCCCGGCCCGCGGCCGACCCAGCCCGCCGGTCGGGCACCGGTGCGGCGCGAGGCAGGGGAGTCTGAGTAGCGCGTTCGGCGCACGGGCTGCTGGGCCGCCCGGGCCGTGCTGCTCACGCGTCGGTCACCGGCCAGTGCAGCGTCACCTGCGCGCCTGGTCCGGGATTGCGATTCGCCGCCTCGGCGTCGCCGCCGTGACTGCGCATGATGTTGCGCACGATGGCCAGGCCGAGCCCCGATCCGCCTTGCTCGGAGTCGTCGACGCCGCCGCGGGTGCGGGCGACGTCGCCCCGGCGGAACCGTTCGAAGACCACCGGAATCAGCTCCGGTGGGAAGCCCGGTCCCTCGTCGAGAACCGCGATCCGGACCTCGTCGCCGGCCCGAGCGGCGCGCACGATGACCCGGCTTCCAGCCGGTGCGTAGCGCAACGCGTTGCTGATCAGATTCTCGACCGCCCGGCGGATGCGATCGGGGTCGGCGGTCACCGCCAGGGCGGCCGGTGCATCGAGTTCGATCTCGACACTGCGCTTGAGGGCCAAGGCATCGAAGAGCGCCGTCGCGTCGGCGAGGGTCTCCACCAGATCGAAGCGGGTCAACCGTAGGTTTGCGGAGTCCTCGTCGCGGGCCAGCACCAGCAGATCCTCGGCCAACCGGATCAGTCGCTCGGTCTCCTCGGCCGCCACCTCGACCGTCGCCAGCAGCTCCTCGTTGCTGCGCCCGGGCCGCTGAGCCAGTTCGAGTTCGCCGCGTAGCACCGTCAGCGGGGTCCGTAACTCATGCCCCGCGTCGGCGACGAAGGCCCGCTCCCGCTCCAGTGCGTCGTGCAGCCGGGCCAGCAGCGCGTTCATGGTCGTGGCCAGTCGCCCGATCTCGTCGCGGGTCTCAGGGACGGTAAGGCCACCGCCGGCATCGTTGGCCTGCAATTCTGCGGCCTGCCGCCGCATCCGTTCGACGGGAGCGAGGGCGCTACCAGCCAGGAACCAGGACCCCGGGGCGGCGATGAGCAGGACGATGAACCCGAGCAGGAGCAACTGTTTGCCGGCCCGTTCGACGGCCTCATCGACGATGTCGCGACTGAGCCCGACCGCGACCACTGTGCCGCCGCTCCCCACCGGCGCGGCGAGGACACGAACCTCCTGATGGTGACCCCCGTGCGTGGAGTTCACCAGCACGTCGAAGAAGCGGGCCCCACTCTTGGCCTCGGCCAGTTGTTGCGCCGAGAGTAGGGAGTGCTGGAGCTCGTCGACACTCTGCAGCACCGCCCCATCGCTGCCGAGCACCTGTCCGTAGGTGTTGTCGCCCAGCGTTATCCGACCCGAAGTGAGGTCGGAGCGGACCGTTCCGTCGCTGTTCACTTCGGCCGCGAGTTCGTCCGAACGGCTGCGCAACGAGTTGTCCAGGCTGTTCTGCAGCCCCGAATGCAGCGTGGTGAGAAAGATCAGCCCGGCTCCGCCGAGGAGTATCACTGTGGCCAGGGTCGAGGCGAGGGCGATCTTGAGCCGGATCGGCAGCATCAGCCCGCGGCCGGCTTGCTGGGGCGGGGTTCGGCGCTGAGCCGGTAACCTGCCCCGCGGACGGTCTCCAGTTGCTCGACGTTGAAGGGGCGGTCGATCTTGCGCCGCAAGTAGGCGACGTACTGGTCGACGACGTTGCTGCCACCGTCGTAGGCGAAGTCCCAGACATGGTCGAGGATGCGGGTACGTGAGAGCACCTGACCGGGGTGGCGGAGGAAGAGTTCCAGCAACGAGAACTCACGGGGCGAGAGTTCCAGGAGGACATCTCCGCGCCACGCCTCCCGGGCGGCTGGATCGAGGGCGAGATTGCCCGCCGTGAGCACCGTCGGCCGGGGGGTGGTGCCGCGGCGCATCAGTGCCCGCAGCCGGGCCGACAATTCACTGAAGCTAAACGGTTTTGCCAGATAGTCGTCAGCCCCGCTGTCGAGGCCGCGCACCCGGTCGGCGACCTCGGTGCGCGCGGTCAGCAGCAGCACCGGCGCCCAGCGGTTGGCCGAGCGCAGCGCCCGGCAGACCTCGAAGCCGTCGGCACCCGGGAGCATCAGATCGAGTACGACGGCGTCGTACTCGTGCTCGGTCGCCCGCCAGATCGCTTCGCTGCCGTCGCCGACCACGTCAACGGTGTAGCCGTCCTCGGTGAGTCCGCGCCGCAGCATGCTCGCCATCCGCACATCGTCTTCGGCCACCAGAATCCTCACAGCCCGGACAGTACAAACTCAATGATGTGAGCAACATGTGACCGCGATTTGGCTCTCACTCACCCCGTTTGTACATCGTGCTCACATCGTCGACCGCCCAGGATCGTCCACGACGGCGCCGACGCGACGTCTCCCGGTCGGAAGGACGTCCCCTGCTGTGCACGCGCAATTGAGTTGGCTCGAGGCCAGCGTCATCGGTCTGGTCCAGGGAGTCACCGAACTCTTTCCGGTGAGCAGCCTCGGCCACAGTGTCTTGATCCCGGCGATCATCGGCGGGTCGTGGGCCAAGGACCTGGACGTCAGCAGCCCGGAGTCGCCCTATCTGGCGTTCATCGTCGGCCTGCATGTGGCCACCGCGATCGCGCTGGTCATCTACTTCTGGCGGGACTGGCTGAGCATCGTGCGCGGCCTCGGCTCCTCGATCCGGCATCGGCGCATCGAGCACGACAACGAGCGGTTGGGCTGGCTGCTCGTCATCTCGACGATCCCGGTCGGCCTCGTCGGACTGCTGCTGGAGCACACCCTGCGCACCGTGTTGGCCAAGCCCTCGCCGACCGCCGTCTTCCTCATGATCAATGGGCTGATCCTCTTCGCCGCCGAGCGCTGGAAGCGGCGCGCGGCCAACCGCGATCTCGCGGTCGAGAATCTCCCGGACAGTGAGGATGAGGTGATCAGCCGCCTCCCGATTCGGGACGCCCTCCTGGTCGGTACCTCGCAGTGTCTGGCCCTCGCGCCAGGCATCAGTCGCTCGGGTGTGGCGATGGCGACCGGACTGCGCCGCGGTCTCTCCCACGAGTCGGCGGCCCGCTTCTCGTTCCTGCTGGCCACGCCGGTCATCCTGGCCGCCGGCGTGCTGAAGATCCCGGATCTGCTGGGCCCGCTGGGCGACGGCATCCGACCGCAGGTATTGGTCGGCAGCCTCATGTCCGGTATCGGCGCCTACCTCAGCGTGCGCTACCTGAGCCGTTACTTCGAAGATCGCTCGCTGCGCCCCTTCGCCTGGTACTGCCTCATCGCCGGCGCCGTCTCGTTGGTGCTGGTGAACCGGTGAACATCCTCAACCCGACGCACCTGATCTCCTCCTACGGCACGCTGGGGCTGGCCTTCATCATCTTCGCCGAGACCGGACTGCTGATCGGTTTCTTCCTGCCCGGTGACTCGCTCCTCTTTCTGGCCGGTGCCTACAGCGCAGCCTCGGTGACGGCCCCGATCCACCTGAACCTGGGGCTCACCCTGGTGGCGGTCATCGTCGCCGCTATCGCCGGCGGAGAGGTCGGCTACTTCATCGGCCGCCGACTTGGCCCCGAGCTCTTCAAGCGCCGCGATTCCCGCTTCTTCAAGCAGCAGAATGTCACCCGCTCCCGCGAGTTTCTGGACGAGTACGGCCCGGGGAAGGCGCTGCTCATCGCGCGTTTCGTGCCTATCGTGCGGACACTGATGAACCCGGTGGCGGGCGTGCTGCGGGTGCCGCTGCGCAGCTTCACCGTCTTCAACGTCGTCGGCGGGGTGCTCTGGGCCGGCGGGGTGACGCTGCTCGGATACTTCCTGGGATCGGCGATAAACATTGACAAATACATCCTCCCGGTGACGGCCGGGGTCATCCTGATCAGCCTGATCCCACTCGGGCTGGAGTACCGCAGGCAGCGCAGCCGAGCCGACGGACCAGCCTGACGTTCGCGCCGTTCGCCGCATCCTGAGGACCCGCAATCGTTCGCTATCCGTGGCTATTCGTTGCGGGACGCTTCCGGGCCGGTGATCCGCTCCAGGAGAGGGAAGGTGCAGGCGACGATCACCAGCGAGGCGACCAATCCGCTGAGCACGATCAGGTAGTAGCCCATTCCCGGGGCTCGCAGTGATTCGGTCAGTTGGGCTTTCAGGAAGAGCCCCGACGCCAGAAAGCCGACACCGATCGACACAGTCGCGAGCGCGATCATCGGCACCGCGCTCTCCAGGGCGACGACCCGGCGCAGCATGCCGAGCGGGGCCCCGGTCAGCCGCAGGAGGCTGAACGGACGCCTGCGATCACTTAGGCCGGTCGCGACGCTCACGGCGAGGGCGCAGCCGGCGATCGGGAGGCTGGTCAGGATGACCACATCGGCCAGTTGCTGGTACTGCTTGTTCAGCTTGGTATTGGGATTCTGCGCATTCAATTCACCGATCGTCGCGGCCACCGCGAGCGAAGGGTGCGCCTGCTCCAGCAGGGTTCGGGCGCCCTCGATCGCGTCGGTTGACCCGTCGGTCACCACAGCGGTCAGCTCGACCGGCAGTCGCTCCAGTTGGGCCGCAGGCACCGACGATGCCGGCCAGACGGTGCTGGCCTGGGTCGAGTCGCGGCCTCCGAAGTAGGCCTCGACGGTGGCCACCGACGCCCCGTCCGCGCAGTGCCCCAGTGCCGGGGCCTCGGCCAGCGCCGCGCAGGAGGCTACGCCGGGTGGGAACGCGCGCGGGTCATCGCTGGGCATCTGATGCACCACACTCACCGCTTGCACCCCGGGGATCGCCTTCAGGCGCTGGATCAGCGTGGCCGGAATGGCCGGGATCGCCGTCGAACGCGAGCCGTCCTGCGAGTGATACTGCTCGACCAGCGTTGCGCTCTGCTGCACCGTGGTGTGGCCGCCGGCGCCGTAGGCGTTGATGGTCGTGATCATCGTGACGGCGACGCTGGTGACGAAGAGGGCGAGCACCAGCCCGGCTACTGCACGGAAGCCGGCCTGCGGATTGTCGGCCAGCCGGCGAGCGGCGATCAGGGCAGCCGGTCGGCCGGTGCGGTCGGCGACCAGGCGTGCCCCGAGCATCGTGAACCAGGGCCCCGCGATCACTAGCCCGACCATGATCAGCAGGAAGCCGGTAAGGAAGGCCTGGATCTGGCCGGGCGTGGTCGCCGGACGCCCGACCGCCACGAAGTAGCTGAGCTCGGCCACGCCGAGCAGCAGCGGAATGATCCGGTAGGCGCTGGGTGGGCGTGGGGTGGCCCGACGGGTGACTCCGAGCGGGGAGATGCTGACCCGGCGCAGGGCCAACCGCGCGGCGACGGCCGCGGCGATCGGTACACCCACCGCGACGGCCAGCACGTCCAGACGATTCAGCGAGATATCGCTGAGATAGAAGCGGGTCCCGGTGAACGGGACAGCGGCCAGCGGATGACGCAGTCCGGCGAAGAGGAGGAAGCCCCCCGCGACGCCGAACACCGCGGCGGCGGTCGATTCGACGGCGGCGATGACCGATATCTGACGGGGGGTAGCGCCTACGAGTCGCATCGCGGCGAAGCGCTGTTCCCGGCGTGCGGCCGAGAGGCGGGTCGCGGTGGCGATGAAGACCAGGACCGGGCAGAGGATCGCGGCCGCCGTGATCGAGAGAATGAGGTCGATGCCGCGCGCGTCGATGCCGATGAAGTAGCAGTCACCGTTGCAACTGCTCGGAACGGTGGTGCCGATGGCGGTGACTTCAGTGGCGCCGGGCAGCTGGGAGAGCTCCTCGGGTGTGTGCCCGACGATAGCGATCAGTGAACTCGGGGCCGGGAGCGCGGCGGGCCCGATGATGCCGATCTGGCGCCCCGGGTAGCGAGTGGCCAGCGGACCGTGCGGGTCATCGTGCAGCAGCTTCGCCAGTGCCGGTGAGGCATAGAACTCGCCGGGACCTGGGAGCGCGTCAACGCCGGGCGGCACCGGCGACGTCGCCCCGGTGGTCGCCACGTCCACCCGACCGAGGATCTCGCCCTGGTAGAGGTCGCCGGTGAGGTACCACCAGGCCGGGTCGACGTGCGGGCTGGTCGGTGTTTCGGCCGCGGCGGTCCCGGTCTCGAGCCAGCTGAAGCGGGCGTTCTGTGAGTTGACGGCATTGATACCGGCCAGCGTGATGAGCAGCATGCCCACCCCGAGTGCAACCGCCGCAGCCGAGATCACCAGACGTACGACCGCCTCCCGGCCGCCGTTGAGGGTCAGCCGTAGGCCCAGTCTGATCATGACCGAGCCGAGGAGATGGCGGTGACCTTGCCGTCGCGCACAATGACCTCCCGGTCGGCGTAGGCGGCGACGCGGGGCTCATGCGTGACCAGTACGACGGAGGTGCCGTTCGCCCGGGCCGACGTGGTCAGTAGTTCCATCACGTTCTCGCCGGTGAGCGAATCGAGCGACCCGGTGGGCTCGTCGGCGAAGAGGAGCACCGGGCGCGCGACCAGTCCGCGGGCCAGAGCGACCCGCTGTGCCTGCCCGCCGGAGAGTTCGCCCGAGCGGCGCCCCTGCAACCCATCGAGGTCGAGGAGGCCGAACCAGGACTGAGCCTCCCGCAATGCTGAGCTGCGCGGCTCGCCTCGCAGTAGCAGCGGGAGGGCCACGTTCTCCTCGGCCGTCAGCTCCGGCACGAGTTGCCCGAACTGGAAGACGAAGCCGAATTGATCGCGCCGCAGCGCACTGCGCTCGTTCTCCCGGAGCGAGTCGATGCGCCGGCCGCCGAAGCGCACCTCGCCCGAATCGGGCACCAGGATCCCGGCCAGGCAGTGCAGCAGGGTCGACTTCCCGGAGCCGCTCGGCCCCATCACGGCGAGGATCTCGCCGGCTGAGACGCAGATGCTGGCCGATCGCAGCGCCGGGGTGGCGCCGAAGGAGAGGCAGACGTCGACCGCTTCGACCAGCGGATCGTCACTCATGAGCGGACGTGTTCGGCCAGGGCGTCCAGGCGCGCCGCGGTGAGGTCGATCCAGCGCAGATCGGCCTCGAGATGGAAGAGCCCGTGATCGGCCAGCAGGGCGTCGACCATGCTTCCGGAGCGCTTCACCTCGGTCAGCTCCCGCATTCTCTGCAGGTGCGCGCCCCGCTGGGTGTCCAGGTACTCGTCGGCTGAGCGTCCGAGCATCAGTGCAAGGACCACCTTCGCGAAGAGGATCGTCTGCAGATGCGGCTCGGCCGCGACGGGTTCCCGAAGCCAGGCTTCGACCTCGGTCGCCCCCTCCTCAGTGATGACGTAGCGCTTGCGGTCAGGCCCTGAGCCGGCCTCGGCTTCGCCGACCACCACCTTGCCGTCGCGAGCCAGGCGGGCCAGGGTGGCGTACACCTGGCCGAAGGGCACCGGTCGGTCGCGACCGAAGTAGCGGTCGTAGTCGCGTTTGAGGTCGTACCCGTGGCTGGGTTCACGTTCGAGGAGGCCGAGAAGAGTGAGTGGGACGGTCATGACCGGTGACTATACTCTCGGCGTATACCCTGCGATAGTAATTCGACTCAGGTGCGGAGTCCTCGGAAGATCGCGGTTCCGACCGCCTCGCTCAACGCGGCCGCGTCCTGACCGCGGGAGGGTTTCAGCCATTCGGTGAGCGAGTTGACCGTGCCGAAGATCAGGCGCGCGGTGAGCGCCGGGTCGAGATCGCCCCGAAGGTCGCCCTCCTCGATGGCCTGCGCGACGAGTGCGGCGGCCAGATTGTCCAGTCGTCGGCGCCGGGCCAGGGCGCGACGTTCGACATCGCTGTTACCCCGCACTCGAAGCAGCAGCGTCACGTAGGGCAGTTGCTCGACCAGCATCCGCACGCTGGAGCGAACCAGTGCCTCCAGGCGCTGCACCGCCGCTCCGTCGAGTAGTGCGACCTCGGCGGCCACCTGTTCCAGGCCAGTGAGGGCCCGGTCCAGGGCCAGTCCCAGCAGGGCGTCCTTGCTCTGGATGTGGTGATAGATGGCGGACTTGGTGATCCTCAGGCGTTTGGCGAGATCGTCGATGCTGGTGCCGTCAAAGCCGCGCTCGTTGAAGACCTCGACCGAGGCGGCCAGGACGGTCTCCAGATCATGGCCAGGACGTCCTCGACGGGGCGCCGTGCCCACCTGCGGGCCGGTCACCGGCCGGTGAAGGTCGGGCGTTGCTTGGCCAGGAAGGATTCGACCGCGCCCCGATGGTCTTCGGTGCTACCAAGGCGGATCTGGTCGGTGCGCTCGCGGTGCAGCACCTCGGGCAGTGGCGCGCCCCAGCCCGAGGCGAGGGCGGCCTTGGCCGCTGCGTAGGCCTGGGTCGGCCCGTGGGCCAGTCGCGTGGCGAGGGCGTCCACTGCGGTGTCCCACTCTTCGGCTGCCACCACTTCGCCGACGAGCCCCCAGGCCAGGGCCTGCTCGGCGGTGAAGGAGTCGCCCCGGATGATGAGTTCGCTGGCCCGGGCGTACCCGACGGCGCGGGCCAGGGTGGCCGAGAGTCCGGAGTCGAAACTCAGCCCGATTCCGGTGAAGGCGGTGGCGAAGACGGCCCCGGCCCGGGCTATGCGCAGATCGCAGGCCAGGGCAAACGAGAGGCCGGCTCCGACGCAGGTTCCGTTGATCGCGGCCAGCACCGGCTTTGGCATCGAGGTGATCGCGGAGACGATCGGCTCGTAGTGTGCGGCCAGCGTGTCGAAGGTCGTCCTGGGATCGCCGGCCAACGCCGCGGCGTGCTCCTTCAGATCCTGTCCGACGCAGAATGCCCTGCCTTCGCCGGTGAGAACGACGACCCGGATGTTCGGATCGGCGCCCACCGTGGTGAGCCTCTCCAGCAGCCAGGACTTGCCCGCAGTGTCCAGCGAAGCGCGCGGCAGCACGACCCTGGCGATGTGATCCCCGGCTTGCCGGACCGCCTGTGACTTTGACGTCTGATCGACCATGAGTGCATACTAACTTACCGAACGATCGGTCAGTAATAGCCACTCTGGAGGTGTTCCGATGGGCAGCGCCGACACCGCGACCGGCACCAGCACCGGGCTGGAGCAGGACTTCGAGCAGACCATCGCGCGACAGCATCGCATCGAGCCCCGGGACTGGATGCCCGACGGGTATCGCCGCACCATGATTCGCCAGATCGCCCAGCACGCCCACTCGGAGATCATCGGGATGCAGCCGGAGGGGCAGTGGATCACGCGCGCACCTTCGCTGCGGCGAAAGGCGATTCTGCTGGCCAAGGTGCAGGACGAGGCCGGCCACGGGATGTACCTGTATTCGGCGGCCGAGACCCTCGGGGTCGATCGCGCCGAACTCACCCAGAAGCTCATCGATCAGCGGCAGCGGTACTCCTCCATCTTCAACTACCCGGCGCTGAGTTTCGCCGACGTCGGGGTCATCGGCTGGCTGGTCGACGGGGCGGCCATCTGCAACCAGGTGCCGCTCTGCCGCTCCTCCTACGGTCCGTACGCGCGGGCGATGATCCGTATCTGCAAGGAGGAGTCGTTTCATCAGCGGCAGGGCTACGAGCTGCTGCTGACGATGATGCGGGGTAGCGACGCGCAGCGGGCGATGGTGCAGGAAGCCGTGGATCGCTACTGGTGGCCGGCGCTGATGATGTTCGGCCCCCCCGATCATGCCTCGCCCAACAGCGCGCAGTCGATGAGCTGGGGCATCAAACGGCACAGCAACGACGAACTGCGGCAGCGCTTCGTCGACATGTCCGTGCCGCAGGCGGCGATGCTCGGGGTCAGCCTCCCGGACCCGACGCTGCGCTGGAACGACGATAGCCAGCACCACGACTTCGCCAGCCCCGACTGGGAAGAGTTCGCCGCCGTTCTCAACGGGGACGGTCCATGCAACGCCCACCGCCTGGCCCGCCGGCGGGCCGCCCATGAGGAGGGGGCCTGGGTGCGGGAGGCCGCCCTGGCCTACACCGCGAAGCAGAACGCCGCGAAACGCAGCCCCGCCGAGAGCGAGGCCGGACCATGACGCCGGTGCAGGCCGAGTGGCCGCTCTACGAGGTGTTTCTGCGTGGAAAACGCGGGCTGAACCACGTGCACGTCGGGTCGCTGCACGCGGCCGACGCGACGATGGCGCTGCACAGTGCCCGCGACCTCTACACCCGCCGCAACGAGGGCGTCAGCATCTGGGTGGTCCCGGCAGCGGCGATCACCGCCTCCAGCCCGGAGGAGAAGGACCCATTCTTCGCACCCTCCGGGGACAAGGTCTACCGGCATCCGACCTTCTACGAGATCCCGGACGAAGTCCCGCACATATGAGGAGGCGAACCCGATGAGTGGTGACGAGTTCGACGCCTACCTGGCGCTGGAGGAGGTGACCGATGACCAACGATGGGCCTTCGGAACCGGATTCAGTGATCCACTGCAGGGCGTCGACACCACGCTGCCCGCCGGCATCGATGGGTCGGCCCTCGGCGCGTACTGCGTGATGCTGGGCGACGACGCGCTCATCTACTCCCATCGCCTGCAGCAGTGGCTGACTCGGGCACCGGAACTTGAAGAGGAGACGGCGCTGGCCAACATCGCGCTGGACCTGCTGGGTGAGGCCCGAATGCTCTTCGCCCGGGCCGGCAGCGTCGATGGCAGCGCGCGCGACGAGGACGATTTCGCCTACCTCCGGGAGGAGCGGGACTTCCGCAACGTGCGGCTGGTCGAGCGGGCCGATGACGACTTCGCCGAGCTGGTGGCCCGACTGCTCATCTTCTCGACCTGGCGCCTGGCGCTGCTCGATGCGCTGCGCGGCTCGGCTGATCCGGTGCTGGCGGCGATCGCCGGCATGGCCGTGAAGGAGGTGACCTACCACCGCGACTACGCGGCTCGCTGGGTGGTACGCCTCGGCGACGGAACAGCCCTGTCGAAGCGGCGGATGCAGCAGGGGCTGGCGATCGTCTGGCCACTGGTCGAGGAACTCTTCACCACTCATCCGGTCGAAGCGGCGCTGGCCGGGGTGGCGGTGGCGTCGGCCGACGCGCGCGAAGAGTTCGACACCGTGATCGACACCGTGCTCGCCACCGCCGGGCTGACCCGACCGGAGGCCGCGCCGCTGGCGACGGTGGGTGGTCGGGGGGGACGGGACGGCCTGCACAGCGAGGCGCTCGCCCCGGTGCTGGCTGAGCTGCAGAGCGTCGCCCGGGCCCACCCGGGGGCGACATGGTGATCCGCACGTTGGACCGCGAATCGGCCTGGGAGGTCGCCGCCGGGGTGCCCGACCCGGAGCTGCCGATGGTCACCCTGGCTGACCTCGGCATCCTGCGCAGCGTCGAGTGCACCACCCTGGCGGAGGGTGGGTATCGCGCCACCGTGACGATCACCCCTACTTATTCAGGTTGTCCGGCGATGCGTGAGATCAGCGTCGACCTGCACCGGCGCCTCAGCGAGGCGGGATTCGCCGCGGTCGTCGTGCGCACCAGCCTCGCGCCGCCCTGGAGCAGCGACTGGATCTCCCCGGCCGGACGGGAGAAACTCGCGGCGGTGGGGGTAGCGCCGCCGAATCCGTCCGTGCCGAGAGGGGGCGCGGCCGTCCCGCTCACGCTGACGACACGACCCCGCAGTGTCGGGTGTCCGCACTGCGGTTCGACCCAGACGCGCGAGACGGCGCCCTTCGGGGCCACGGCCTGCCGAGCGCTCTATCGCTGCCTGAGCTGCGACGAGCCGTTCGAGTACGTCAAGGAGATCTAGGCATGTCGCGCACCGAGTTCCACCGGCTACGGGTCGCGGCGGTCGTCCCACTCACCGACGATTCCACCGCCGTCACGCTGGAGGTTCCGCCCGAGCTGGAGCAGACCTTCGCCTTCGCCGCCGGCCAGACGGTGACGGTTCGGGTGGGGGAGCAGCGGCGTTCCTACTCGATCTGCGCGCCCCGCGGTGCGCCTCTGCGGATCGGTGTGCGCGAAGTGCCCGGGGGCGCGGTCTCGACGTTGCTGGTGCGCGGCACCGATATCGGCGACTACCTCGAGATGCAGGCCCCAGCCGGCTCGTTCACGCCGGATCTGGCCGCCGGGGGCCACCACGTGCTCATCGCGGCCGGGTCCGGGATCACCCCGATGATCTCGATCGCCCAGTCGATCCTCGAGTCAGCTGCCGATTCGTCGGTGACGCTGCTCTACGGCAACCGAAGCAGCCAGAGCGTGATGTTCGCCGACGAGCTGGCCGACATCAAGGACAGCTATCCATCGCGTGTGTGCCTGGTGCATGTGCTCTCCCGCGAGCCCCAGGAGGTCGAACTCTTCAACGGTCGATTGGATGCCGCGAAGCTGCGGGTGTTGCTGCCGGTGACCGTCGATCCGACGAGCGTCGACCATTGGTGGCTCTGCGGGCCGCTCGGGATGACCATGGATGCCATCGCGGTGCTGGCCGAGCTGAACGTGCCCGCGGAGCGAATCCATCGTGAATTGTTCTACGTTGAGGCTGATCCGCCGCCCCTCCTGCGGCACGTGGACGGGCCGGTCGGCCCGGGCGCGGCGGTGACGCTGCTGCTGGACGGGCGCAGCACGACGGTGACCGTGCCACCTGACACTGCCATCCTTGACGCCGCCCAGCGCGTTCGTCCGGACCTGCCCTTCGCCTGTCGCGGCGGGGTATGTGGCACCTGCCGCGCGCTGGTGACCGAAGGGGAGGTACGGATGCGCCGGAACTTCGCGCTGGAGCAGGGTGAACTCGACGCCGGCTATGTGCTGACCTGTCAATCATTGCCGACCACCGAAACGGTTTCGATAACGTTCGACAGCTGATTCAGCAGCTACCCCACCGCCGCCGGGCGGACCTCCGAGCCGAGGGTGGGGCTAACCCCACCCCCGACTCGGGGGTCGGCCCCGGCTCAGAGGCCGGGAAGCTCCAGTGACGGCACATCCCCGTACTTCGAGGATGGATCCATGACCACTTCTGTCTCCCGTTCGACTGCCGACGTCTCCAGCCCGACGAAGCCGCCGACCGCGCCACCCGGCGCCCTGGTGCGGTTGGTGAGGGGCGCTGCGCATGTCGCGCAGCGTCGTCCCAAGACGATCATCGCGCTCTGGCTGCTGCTCGTGGTCGCCTGCACGGTCTTGGGCGCCACAGCCGGAACCAAATCCCTCACCGACGTGCAGTCGGAGGTGGGACAGTCCGCCAAGGCCGACGCGCTGCTCCAGCGCGCGGGGCTGCGCACCCCGGCGTCGGAGAGCATCCTCATCACCGCCTCGACACCGGCCCTAACCAGCGCCGCCGCGGCCGACCTGGCCGGGCGGGCCGGTGCGCTGCCACAGGTTGCGTCGGTGACCGGGCCTGAACAGTCGGCCGATCTGATCGCCGACGGTGGGCGGATCGCGCTGGTGCAGGTGCAACTGCGCGGAGACCCGGACAGCGCGCAGGATCAGGTGGGCGCGCTACTCGCACTCGATGCCCAGGTCGAACGCGTTCATCCGGGCACCGTGGTCCAGGAGGCCGGCGCCGGCACCGAAAGCAAAGCCATCAACGACCTCATCGACAGCGACCTGCGCCGGGCCGAACTGATCTCGCTGCCGATCACCCTCCTGATACTGGTGTTGGCCTTCGGAGCTGTCGTGGCCGCGTGCGTGCCGCTCATCCTCGGCATCACCGCGGTGGCGGCCGCGCTCGGGGCGCTCGGGCTGGTCTCACACCTGGCCCCCAACAGTCAGTCGACCTCCGCCGTCGTCGTGCTCATCGGCCTAGCGGTCGGGGTCGACTACTCGCTCTTCTACGTGCGCCGCGAGCGGGAGGAGAGGCGGCGCGGGCACGGGCCGGCCCGTCTGGGCGGTAGGTCGGTCCCCGACTCCGCGCTTGAAGCGGCCGCCTCCTCGGTCGGGCGGGCGATCCTCATCTCCGGACTGACGGTGATGGCGGCCCTGGCCGGACTGCTGCTCACCGGCGCGGGAGATTTCGTCTCGATGGGCCTCGGCACGATCCTGGTCGTCGCCATCGCCGTCCTCGGATCGCTGACCGTTCTACCGGCCGTGCTCGCTCTGCTCGGTGACCGGGTCGACCGCGGGCGCGTCCCCGGCGCCGCTGCGATCACGGCTGCGCGAGCCCGCCGCCAGCTCCGCCGGCCCGACGGTGCCGGCCGACCAACCGGTGTCTGGGGCCGTCTGGCCCGAAACGTCACCAGCCACCCGCGAGCGGCCCTGGTTGCCTCCGTATGCGTGCTCGCCACCCTCGCCGTCCCGATGTTCGGCATGCGCACCGGCGACCTGCAGGCCGGCGACCTGCCGCAGAACCTGCCGGTCGTGTCGGCGATGAAGGCCATCGAGGCGACCTTCCCCGGCGCTCCGCAGGACGCCGAGCTCGTCGTCAGCGGTCACGCTCTTGCCAGTCCCGCCGCGCACGGTGGTCTGACTGCGCTCGGACGGCGCGCTCTGGCCGTCACCGGCGGACGGGGCGAGGTGACGGTGGCCGTCTCCTCCGATGCCAGCGTGGCCCGGGTCGACGTGCCGATGCCGGACCTCGGAGTTGGGGCGGGCAAGGCCACGGTCGAACGGCTGCGCGCTCAGGTCGCGCCCACGGCCGCAACGATCGACGGCGTGGCGGCTCCGGCCCTGGTCACCGGCGACGTCGCCTCGAGCGCTGACTACTCGCACCGAATGAGTGAGGTGACCCCTGAGGTGATCGGCTTCGTGCTGCTGCTCGGGTTCGTGTTGCTGCTGGTGACGTTCCGGGCTCCGCTGCTGGCGGCGACGGTGATGGCGCTGAACCTGCTGTCGGTCGGGGCGGCGTACGGCATCCTCACCGCCGTCTTCCAGCACACCTGGGCTGAGCACCTGCTTGGCTTCCACTCCACCGGGCACATCATCAATTGGATGCCGTTGTTCATGTTCGTGGTGCTCTTCGGGCTGTCGATGGACTACACCGTCCTTGTGCTCGAACGCATTCGTGAGGCGCGCCTGCGGGGGCTGCCTCCGCGCGAGGCCGCCGCCGATGGTGTCAGTGCGACCGCGGGCACCGTCACCAGTGCCGCAATCGTCATGGTGGCCGTCTTCTCGATCTTCGCCACGCTCGGCGTGATCACCTTCAAGCAGCTCGGGGTCGGTCTCGGGGCCGCGGTGCTGCTCGACGCCACGCTCGTGCGCGGAGTGGCACTGCCGGCAGCGGTGGCCCTCCTCGGCGAACGCGGCTGGCCACTGCGTGGGTGGAAGGATGCCACTGTGGACCGTGTGGCAGCTGGCACCGCCAAGGACAGAACGTGAGCATGCGCGCCGAGCCGAGTGCTGCCGAGCCTGCGGCCGGCACCTCGCCGCTGGCCTTCACGATCGCGCTCGGCGCGTTCATCGTGCTGGCCACCACGGTTGTCTGGGCCGCGGTCGGCGGTGGCTACTTCTGGCCGTGTTGGGTGATTCTGGGCTGCGGTGCGGCGCTGGCCCCGCTGATCTGG
This sequence comes from Jatrophihabitans sp. GAS493, assembly GCF_900230215.1. Taxonomy (NCBI): domain Bacteria; kingdom Bacillati; phylum Actinomycetota; class Actinomycetes; order Jatrophihabitantales; family Jatrophihabitantaceae; genus Jatrophihabitans; species Jatrophihabitans sp. GAS493. The sequence continues at coordinate 2,288,163 of NZ_LT907982.1, forward strand.
TGGAATCACCTGCACGGCCGACCCAACACCGCGCACACCCGGGTGTGGTGGCACCTGGACGTCAGTGCCACCGCGGCGGCGGTACTGATGCTGGTCTGGCTCTTCACCGGCGCGCACGGGCTGTGGGCGTTCTGGTCGATCCTCGGACTTGCCCTGGCGCTCGGGCTGCACGCGCTCATCGACCTGCGGGCCGAGGTGCCCCAGCTGCAGACCCGGGCGTTGCAGGAGCGAGTCGATACCCTGAGCCGAACTCGCCGTCAGGCCGTGGACGCCCAGGCCGCCGAACTGCGCCGCATCGAGCGCGATCTGCACGACGGTGCCCAGGCCCGTCTCGTAGCGTTGACCATGCAGCTCGGCCGCGCCGAGGCCGAGCTCGCCCATGAGCCCGCGGCCGCGGCGCTCGTCCGGGCCGCCCGAGAGGAGGCCACGGTGGCCATCCAGGAGTTGCGTGACCTTGCCCGGGGCATCGCCCCGCCGGTCCTCGCCGATCGGGGCCTGGTCGCCGCGGTTCAGTCGCTGGCCGACCGTGGGCACGCCGCGCTGACGGTGACGACCGCCAACGACGGGCGACGACTGCCGCCGGCGGTCGAGAACGCGGCCTACTTCCTGATCGCCGAGGCGTTGACCAACGCCGCCAAGCACGCGCCCGGCGTCACCGCACGAGTCGATCTCGCCCTGCGCCCGAAGCAGCTCGTCGTCGATGTGACCGATGACGGACCGGGTGGCGCCGACGTGACGGGCAACGGGCTGCAGGGACTGCGGGCCCGGGTCGAAGCACTGGACGGGACGCTGGCCGTCACCTCACCGGAGGGTGGACCCACCCACCTGCACGCGGAACTGCCATGCGAGTAGTCATCGCCGAGGACCACGCGCTGCTGCGGGAGGGGCTCGTCGCGCTGCTGAACGGCGCCGGTATCGAGGTGGTGGCGACCACCGACACCGGCCCGGGCCTACTCGACATCGTCACCGAACACGAACCCGACCTCGCGATCATCGACGTGCGACTGCCCCCCGGCTTCGCCGACGAAGGCATCCGGGCGGCGATCGCAGCCCGCGCCGCGCACCCCACACTCGCCACGTTGATCCTCTCGCAGTACGTCGAACCCGTGTACACCGCCGAGCTGCTCGACTCGCCGGGCGGAGGGGTCGGCTACCTACTCAAGGAGCGGGTCAGTGACATCGCGGAATTCGTCGAGGCATTACACCGGGTCGCGGGCGGCGGCACGGCGCTTGACCGAGAGGTCGTCACCGAACTGGTCCGCACCCATTCCGCCACCAGCGACCACCTCAACGCCCTCACACCCCGCGAGCGCGAGACGCTCGCCTTGATGGCCGAGGGGCGCACCAACGCCGGCATCGCCAGGACGATGGTGATCACTCTGGGCGCGGTCGAGAAGCACATCTCCAACATCTTCACCAAGCTCGACCTCCCCGACACTGACGACGACCACCGTCGGGTGCTGGCCGTGCTCAGTTATCTCCGCACGACCGGCTGAGCGCGGCGGTGGCCGATCGCTCGCGGAAGGCCGGTGCTCGAGGCGGCCGGGGGCGCTGCTGCTGCAGCAGCAACGGTAGGGTCCGCGGGGCGACGACCACCGACAGGATGACGACGCTGGTCGAGCGGCGAATCGCATCCGATTCGTTCAGCTTCAACAGCAACTCCTGCAGCGCCTCGTTCGACTCGGCGGCCAGCCGGCAGAGCACGTCGCCGCTGCCGGTGGTCGCGTAGGCCTCCAGAACCCCCGGGAGTGCAGTGAGGAACTGGCGGATGTCGGCCAGCCGCCCCTGGGCGATCTCCAGCGTCACCATCGCCTGCACTGGGTAGCCGGCGGCGGCCACATCGATATCGGGCCCGTAGCCGGTGACTATGCCGGCCTGCTGGATCCGGTCCAGCCGGGCCGACACCGTCGCCCGCGCCACGCCCGACAGTCGGGAGAGCTCCAGGATGCCGATGCGCGGGTTGTCGGTGAGGAGCTGGAGCAGGGTGACGTCGAGGGCGTCCAGTCGTGATGACACATCGCGCTCCTCACTCATCGGATGACGACCAACTTAGCAAAATGCTAATCAGTAGGCCAATTGAACTGGCCTGATGTTCCACTCGGGCTAGCTAGTGCTGTTCCGATTGCGGCTTGATGTCAACGTGGATTCACTGGGAGTGCTGACACCCTGAGCCCGCTGACCCGGAGGCCGAGATGACCGTCGCCCACCCCCTGACCGCCCTCACCGACTCCGAACGACTGGCCCACCTGAGCCTGGAGCAGCTCAAGGAACTCGTCGGGCTCGTCGAGTACGACGCCTCGGCCGACCCGTTCCCGATCGACGGCTGGGATGCCCTGGAGTGGGTGGTCGGCAACGCCGCTCAGGCCGCGCTCTGGTACCAGCTCGTCTACGGCATGGAACTGGTCGCCTACGCCGGACCGGAGACCGGCGTGCGCGATCGCCACTCCTACGTCCTCGACAGCGGCGCCGCCCGCTTCGTCGTCTCCGGCGCCGTCGAGCCCGGCAGCCCATTGGTGGCCGTGCACAGCAAGCACGGTGACGGCATCAGCGACATCGCGCTGCAGGTTCCCGATGTCGATCGCTGTGTGGAGCACGCCCGATCCCAGGGTGCGGTGATCCTGGAGGAGCCCCACGACGTCAGCGACGAACACGGGACGGTACGTATCGCCGCGATCGGGGCCTACGGCGATCTGCGCCACTCGCTGGTCGACCGGTCGCGTTACACCGGCCCCTACCGGCCGGGATACGTCGCTCGGACGTCGTCGCTGGGCAAGTCGCCGACCACATCCAGCGAGGAGCCCAAGCGGTTCTTCCAGGCGATCGACCACGTCGTCGGCAACGTCGAGCTGGGACAGATGGACCGGTGGGTCGACTTCTACAACCGGGTGATGGGCTTTACCAATATGGCGGAGTTCATCGGCGACGACATCGCCACCGACTACTCGGCGCTGATGAGCAAGGTGGTGGCCAGCGGAAATCATCGCGTCAAGTTCCCGCTCAACGAGCCCGCGGTCGGGAAGAAGCGCAGCCAGATCGACGAGTACCTCGAGTTCTTCGACGGTCCCGGCGCGCAGCACGTCGCGCTGGCCACCGACGACCTGCTGGCGACCGTGGACGCCCTGGCCGCGCGCGGAGTCGAGTTCCTGGTAACCCCGGCGAGCTACTACGAAGATCCCGAATTGCGCGCGAGAATCGGAGAAGTGCGCGTCCCGATCAGCGAACTGCAGCGTCGCGACATCCTGGTCGATCGGGACGAGGATGGGTACCTGCTGCAGATCTTCACCAAGCCGATCGGAGACCGTCCAACCGTCTTCTTCGAGTTCATCGAACGGCACGGCTCGCTCGGCTTCGGCAAGGGCAACTTCAAGGCGCTCTTCGAGGCCATCGAGCGGGAGCAGGAACTACGCGGCAACTTCTAGGTTCTTAGGCGGCAACCGCCGCCGGACGAGCAGATGGGACGACGCAGATGGCCCACTACCAGGCCCGAGGCTCGATACCACCCAAACGGCATACGCAGCATCGCAGCGATAGCGGCGACCTGTACTACGAGGAGCTGATGGGGGAGGAGGGCTTCTCCTCGGACTCCTCGCTCCTGTATCACCGAGGCCTTCCTTCAGCGCTGGTCGATGCGCGTCCGTGGAGTCTGCCCGACCAGACGACGCTGCCCAACGAGCCGCTGCTACCCAGGCACCTGCGGCTGCCGGACCTCTTCGATGCGGCCGGCGCAGACTCCGTGGATGTGGTGACGGGGCGCCGCCTGGTGCTGGCCAACGACGATGTGCGCATCAGCTATGTCGTGGCCGGCGGCGAGTCCCCGCTGTATCGCAATGGCATCGGTGACGAGTGCGTCTATGTCGAGTCCGGGACCGGTGTGGTGGAGACCGTCTTCGGTCCGCTGCCATTCCGCGCCGGGGACTACGTGCTGATTCCACGTTCGACCACGCATCGCTGGATGCCGGATGGTGAACCGATTCGGGCCTACTGCATCGAAGCGAACTCGCACATCGCGCCCGCGCACAAATACCTCTCCCGCTACGGGCAACTGCTCGAACACTCACCCTTCTGCGAGCGTGACCTGCACGGCCCGGGCGAGTTGGCGCCGCGCGAGGAGACCGAGGTCGAGGTGTATCTGAAGCATCGCGGCACCGGCCCGGGCGCGGTGACCGGGACGGTGCACGTCCTACCGCACCACCCGTTCGACGTGGTCGGCTGGGACGGCTGCCTCTACCCGTACACGTTCAACGTCTCCGACTTCGAGCCGATCACCGGACGGGTGCATCAGCCGCCGCCGGTGCATCAGGTCTTCGAGGGTCACAACTTCGTGATCTGCAACTTTGTGCCGCGAAAGGTGGACTATCACCCACTCTCGATTCCGGTTCCCTACTACCACTCCAACGTCGACTCCGACGAGGTGATGTTCTACTGCGGGGGCGACTACGAGGCGCGGAAGGGATCGGGGATCGGCCAGGGGTCGGTGAGCCTCCACCCCGGCGGGCACTCGCACGGGCCGCAGCCCGGCGCCTACGAGCGTTCGATCGGCGTCGACTACTTCGACGAGTTGGCGGTGATGGTCGATACCTTCCGACCGCTGCGCCTCGGGGAGGGGGCGCAGGCCTGCGACGACGGCGTCTACGCCTGGTCCTGGCATCGTCAGGGTCGCAATCAGTGACGTCTTCGGTCGATCCGCTCGCCGTCGATCATCTCCCGTATGGCTCGCTGCTGGACGCCGACGGACTCCGCTTCGCCGCCGTGCGCTGGGGCGAAGCCGCCTTCGACCTGACCCGCTGGTCTCGACAGACCCCATTCGCTGAACTCTTCGGGGACGGATCGCTGGACGGGCTATTGGCCGCCGGGCACCGGACCTGGGACGAGCTACGGGCCGCGGTGGTCGCCGCGTTGGGCGTTCCGGCGACCCTCGCCGCGTTCTGCCGGCCGCTGGCCTGGACGACACCCACGCTGCCGTTTGCCCCCGGCGACTACGTCGACTTCTACGCATCCCGGGATCACGCAACGAATGTCGGACGAATCTTGCGGCCCGATGGTGAACCGCTCACCCCGAACTGGCGGCATCTCCCGATCGGCTACCACGGGCGGGCGGGCACCATCGTGGTCTCGGGTACTGAGATCCGGCGTCCATGGGGGCAGTTTCGAACGGCAGACGGTGACATCGAATTCGCAGCCTCCGACCGCCTCGACCTGGAGGCCGAGGTCGCCTTCGTGCTCGGTGGTAGCACCACGTTGGGTGAATCGATCCCGCTGGTCGACGCGCGCGACTATATCTTCGGCGTCTGCCTGCTCAACGATTGGTCGGCGCGTGACATCCAATCCTGGGAGTACGTGCCGCTCGGCCCCTTCCTGGGCAAGTCGTTCGCGACCAGCATGTCACCCTGGATCACCCCGCTCTCCGCTCTGGAGGACGCCTGGTTGGCCCCGCCGGCCCGTGATACCCAGCTGCTTGCGTATCTGGATGACGCCGGCCGGCGCGACGCCCTCGACCTGGCCCTTGAAGTGCGTATCAACGGGCAGCTGATGTCGCGGCCACCGTTTCCTGGCATGTACTGGACTCCGGCGCAGATGCTGGCCCACCTCACGGTCAACGGCGCCTCGATTCGTCCAGGCGACCTCTTCGCGTCGGGCACCGTCAGCGGCCCCACCCCGGACCAGGTCGGAAGCCTGCTTGAGCTCACCTGGAACGGGACGCGACCGAAGCCGCTGGGCGATGGGAGAATGCTCCGGTTCCTCGAAGACGGTGACGAAGTGGCCATCAGCGCGACCGCGCCGGGGCGGCACGGACGGATCACCCTCGGCGAATGCCGTGGACGGGTGGTGGAGGCGGTACAGCGGTGAGGAGTTTGACGGTGGGCAGCCGGCTGGAGTTGCTGGACGGTGCTTTCGACTGGATCCGTTCGGTCGCGGTGCCGGCGCCCGGCGGCCTCACCTGGTGTGAGGAGGGTGAACCCTTCGACGATCTCTACTCCGGTACCGCCGGTGTCCTCCTTGGCTGTGCCCAGGCAAGGTCGAGCGGCCTCAACCTCGCTGACATCGCCGACATTGCCGCTGCGGCGGTGGCCCGGTTGTCTCACCTGGCCACGAATCCAGGAACGGCGACGCTGCCCGACGACGGGCTCTTCTCGGGTTGGGCCGGCGTCCCGGTCGCGCTGCGGGCCTGGTCGTCGGCTGCGGATGATCCCCACGCGTTGTCGGCCGCCGAGCAGGTGACCCGGCAGATCGCTCAGCGGCTGCTCGGCGACGTGCTCAGCGGCCAGCCCCCGCACCCCTGCCCGGACATCATCTCCGGGGATGCCGGGTTGCTGCTCATGCTGCTGGCCGACCCGCACGCGACGACGAGCGAAGCGGCCCAGCTGCTGGCCGATCGACTCGTCGCCTCGGCCGAGCCCGCGACGGTCGGACTGCAGTGGCGGATGGGGCCGAAGTGGGAGCACCTGATGCCGGGCTTCTCACACGGCACAGCCGGCGTGGCCTACGCGCTGGTCGCCGCCAGCCAGCAGCTGAAGCGACCCGACCTGCTGGAGACGGCCGTGCTGGGCGCCGAGGAGCTGCTGCTGCTCGGACACACCCCGGATGGGTGGGCGCTGCCGCTGAGCATCCCGCGGCAACTGCACCGTCCGGCGGTCTTCTACGGCTGGTGTCACGGACCAACCGGAACCATCCGACTTTTCCTGGCCTTGAACGAGATCGATCCGCAGCCGCGCTGGGAGCAGGCGATCGCGGCCTGCCTGCAGGCGCTGCGCGAAAGCGAGCTGCCCAAGCGCGTCTACCCCGGCTACTGGGACAACCTCGGGCGTTGCTGCGGGACGGCGGGCGTCGGGCAGTTGCTGGTCGAGCGCTACCAGGCCACCGGCGACCCGGCGTTGCTGGAGTGGGCCGAGGTGCTGGCGAGCGACGTGCTCGCGCGCGCGGTCGTCAGTGACACCGGGGTCAGCTGGTCGAACACCGAGCACGCCCGCGATCCGTCGCAGTTGCCGGCCGAGCCGGGATTCATGCAGGGGGCGAGTGGAATCGCCGGCTGGCTGGCTCAACTCGAGGCGGTCAAATCGGCTGGCCATGCCACGCCGGCCGGACTTCGCCTAGGCTGGATCTGACGGGCTGGAACTGGCGGATGCCGGAGGCGCAACGATGGGCAAGATCTTCGCGGTCGAATATCTGACTCTGGACGGGGGCTTCGAGGATCCGGGGTGGAGCGGCCCTTACTTCAACGAGGAACTCCAGCAATTTCAGTTCGACAACCTGCTCGAATGCGACGCGCTGCTGCTCGGGCGGGTGACGTATCAGGGATTCGCCCAGGCCTGGCCGTCGATGGAGGCCGAGACCGGCGACTTCGGTCGGCGGATGAACAGCATCGGCAAGTACGTCGCATCGACGACTCTGGGCGCGCCGGAGTGGAACGCGACGCTGATCGAGGGGCACGTCATCGATGCCGTGAAGCGACTCAGGGCGTCGGAGGAGACGCTGATGATCGCCGGCAGCGCAACGCTGGTCGAGTCGCTGCGAAGCTACGGGCTCATCGACGAGTACCGGCTGATGATCTACCCGGTCGTCGTCGGCCACGGCCGGCGCTTCTTCGGTGAGGCACCCTCGTCGATGACGCTGGTCAACTCACTCGTCACCAAGTCGGGGGTCGCTGTCCTGACCTACCACCCCGACGAGTCGCGCGAACCGAGCTACTCCGGCTGAACGGCGTCGACGCTGTGGTTTCTGCGGCCCAGGAGCCAGTACAGCATCGAGTTGCCGGGGTTGACGGTGATGATCACCCGCCAGACCTTCCGGTTCCCGCGGATCTGCTCGTCGGATCGCCGGCTGAGATCACGCCAGGCGAAGACGGCGAGCACTATCTCGGCCACGACCAGCACGGACAACTGAGGTCTGCTGAGCTTCTTCACTACTCAGGTCTACTGCCTGGGACGCGGGGAGAACAAGTGTGCGGCGAAGAACGGCCACGGTGGGAGTCGGTGCGAGTTGGTGCGCGTCGGTGCGTGCTAGAACCGATCCATGAACGGTGTCGTGCACTTCGAGATTCAGGCGAGTCAGCCGGAGCGGGCTATCGAGTTCTACGGTGCGGTCTTCGGGTGGACGTTCGAGAAGCAGCCGATGCCGATCGACTACTGGTTCATCGGCGGCGCGGGGATCACCGGTGGCCTCCTCGAACGGCCGGTGCCGGTCGCCGAGTCCCCGGGCGGAACGAACGCCTTCACCTGCTCGATGGAGATCGCCGATTTCGGCGCCACGGAGGCCGCGGTCCTCACCCACGGCGGCCAGATTGCGATGGAGAGGTTCGAGATGTCCGGGCGCACCTATGGCTACTTCCTCGACCCCGAGGGGAACGTCTTCGGGGTCTTCCAACAGCACCCTGAGGCGATTTAGAGCTCAGCGGCTGACCGTGGTGTAACTGGACCTCAGACGAGCGAGTTCTCGAACTGCAGCGCGATCTGGCTCTGCTCCTCCAGTGCCGCGACGATCTGCGCCTGCATGCTCCGGATGACTTCGATGCCGTCGGTGATCGTGCCGACGTCCGCGGCTACGGCCGAGGCCGCCAGTTGAATCGTGGAAATCTGCGCCTCGACTTCGCTGGTCGCCTTCGCCGTGCCCTGAGCCAAGTCTCATCGCTTCAAACCAGGGTGACATCTCACACTGGGCCATTCCCCGCGCTAGGCGGAGACCGCCGGTTCCGCAGCCGTGACCGCGGGCGAAGTCAGCTTCATGCTGAGCTTGATCGCCTTGACCGACGACATGCCGGCCGCGTAGAGCGCGGTGCCGACGGAGAGCATGACGAAGCCGAGGACGTGGAAATGATGTAGCCCGAGCAGGATCAGCCCGATCCGGCCGAGCAGAAATCCCGGTCCCATCACCACCGCGCTCAGCGCGCCGCCGGCGACGAGTCGCCCGAGATTCTCGGTGACCGGGAGGCGCTGCTGACGCACACCGATGATGCGGGCCGGCACAGCGACGAAACTGACGAGCATCACGGCGAGCACGATGGCCATGACGAGTCCGAAGGTCCAGATACCGGCAATTCTCGGCAGCACCACCACGGTGAGGGCCAGCGCGGCGCCGACCACGAGCCCGGAGCTGACATACATCCGGCCGCTGCCCTTCGCCTGCCGCACCGCCCAGGCAATCCGCGGCGGTGGGGGCCCGTCGACGGCGTAGGCGAAGACGGTATTGCACCACATGGCGATGATGGTGAAGAGCACGATCACCACAGCGAGCACGACCAACGCAGGCGTCGACATCTGCCGAAACGACGCGTCCTGGAAGATATGCCGCTTCACATTCCACATGGCAAGCCACACCCAAGCGGCGGGAACCAGTTGAATCAACGACAATCGCCAGTTCACGATCAAGAGCTTCACGCCGGCGACGAGGAGGACCACGGTGCCCGCCGCCCATGCCACTGGCCTCAGGATTCGTCTGCTCTCACCAAGCTGGCGGGCCGTCGACTCGATCAGCGCCGGGTCGGCGTCGGCCACCGCCCGGGTCAGTTTCACGCAACTAGCCCACCAGGACAGCCTCGGTTGCTCGGACTGAGCTGCGTCGGGCTCGTACCCGCCGGACGGATCGGTCAACTGCTTGGGGTTCGGCAAGGTTGTACCTTCTCGTCAAGATCAGTCGCACGTTGCTCAACACTGCCGCCTCTTGCCGCGGTGCCTACCAGTACGGCCGGATCAGCGCTGATGGGCAAGCCTAGCAACCTTGGGGCGGACGCGGATGTCGATGTCAGCGCCGGTTCGGGTATTCGCCCGCCGGTGCGGCACAGGCCCACCACCGACCATCCGTTGAGGATGAGGACAACGCACCCATCCGCTGACCAGACTGTCGGAAAGCCGATGGTTGGGGGCTGCATGATGGTTCTGACGAGATGACACAGCCGGCCTTCAGCGGGAACCCGCTGGCGATCATCCGCAGCCGCCCGTACGCCGGGTTGCTGATCCTGGGCGCGCTCCTCGGCGTGCCGTTGTCCGCCGGGGCCTACTTCTTTCTCTGGCTGGTCGGGAAGCTCCAGACCTGGATATTCGTCAATCTGCCGTCGAAATTCGGTCTCGGAACGAACCCGACGTGGTGGCCGATCGTGCCGCTGGCCATCGCGGGTCTGCTCGTCGGCGCGATCATCCGATACCTACCGGGCCGGGGCGGTCACTCGCCGGCCGACGGCTTCAAGACCGGACCACTGGCGACCCCGCCGATGCTGCCCGGAGTCTTCCTCGCGGCACTCGTATCACTGAGCCTGGGCGCGGTGGTCGGGCCGGAGGCCCCGCTGATCGCGTTGGGCGGGGGACTGGCCCTGTTCGCCGTCGGGCTGCTCAAACGAGACCTGCCCCGGCCGGCGATGATGGTGATCGGCGCGACGGGTAGCTTCGCCGCGGTCAGCGCACTGCTCGGGTCGCCGCTGCTGGGCGCGTTCCTGCTCATGGAGGCGATAGGCGTCTCGGGGGGAGTCGGCACCCTGGTCCTGATGCCGGGGCTGCTCGCGTCCGGCATCGGTGCCCTTGTCTTTCTCGGACTGAACTCGCTCACCGGCTTGGGGAGCGTGTCGCTGGCGCTGCCGGCGTTACCGCGCGTTCCGGATCCGACGGTCGGCGAGTTCGTGTGGGCGATCGTCATCGGGGTGATCGCGGCGGTGCTGGGCACGGCAATCCGATGGGCGGCACTCGCCGTCCGTCCAACCGTGGAGAGACGTCTGGTTCTGCTCACTCCGGTGGCCGGGGTGGCGGTGGCGCTGCTCGCGGTCGGATACCGCCTGAGCACCGGCAAACCCACCACTGACGTTCTCTTCTCGGGTCAGTCGCAGCTTCCGGACCTCGTCTCCGGGCGGGCCGGCTATGCCTGGGGCGCCCTGGCCGTGCTGCTGATCTGCAAGTCGGTCGCGTACAGCATCTCCCTCGCCGCCTTCCGGGGTGGGCCGGTCTTCCCGGCGATGTTCATCGGCACGGTGCTCGGTCTGCTGGCGACCCATATCGGTGGAGTGGCGCCGGCCGCCGCCATCGGAATCGGTGTCGGTGCGATGAGTGCCTCGATGCTCAGGCTGCCGTTGACGTCCGTGCTGCTGGCCACCTTGCTACTGGGCTCCAACGGCCTCACCGTTATGCCACTGGTGATCGTGGTGGTCGTCGTGTCGTACATGGTGTCGATCTGGTTGGGGCCGGCACCGGCGCCGGTGGGAGAACCGGCAACTCGGACTGAGGAGCCTCAACCTTCGACGTGAGCCGGTCTCGGCAGCAGCAGGATGGCGCCGGCGAGGAAGCAGAGCGCCCCGACCAGCGTCCCGAGGTTTGACAGCTCCGCTCGCCACACATCGTCGGCGGAGTGGATCACGTAAGCGGCGGCGGCCGAGACGCCGAAGGCCACCGAACCGAGGAGGTTCAATGCCGCGATCCACCAGTCGCGGGTGCGGCGACCGTCGGTCGAGCGGTCGCGCATGGCGACCCGCCAGGCAATCCCGCTGGCCACCAGGAACGCGGCCGACCCGAGCGTGTCCGGGCGCCACACCCGCTGGTCGGCGACCTCGGCGCTCAGGTTGTGCCGCAGCGCGTTCCCGGTGCTCCAGTTGAACCACAGCGTGCCGGCGAGCTGGACCGCAGTGGCCAGCCAATCCATATCCTTCGGGGCCCACACCCAGAACTTCCGGCCGCCGCTGCTACCGGCGCTGAGCCCGTCGACGGCCTCGCGGTACTGCAGAAATCCGGCACCGGTGAAGAAGAGGGAACCGACGAAGAAGGTGAGTGAGGTCGCGCGCAGCCCCGCTGCTTCGGAGTACGGCGGCAGCGCGCCGAGAGCGAAGAGCGCTGAACCGACGATGAAGAGGGTCGCCATCCAGAACCGGCGGCGGCTACCGGCAGCCGGCACCGTGGATTGGGCTCGTCCGTCGTTCACCGACGCTCACCCGGCCCGGGGGATGCCGACCGACGTCCTCCGGTCGTAGCGTGCAGACGGGCCGGCGGATCTGCCGGCGAGCTGAGGAGCTGTGACCAATGCCGTTGCACGATCGTGAGTCCATCCGTTCATCTTTCGATGATTCCGTCTACGCCGGCGCGAACTTGGCCAAGGCGGCCCCAAAGTATCACTTCCCATCAGCCGAATGGCGCTCCGAGGACGCCTTCGCCGTCATTGCCGACGAGCTGCTACTGGACGGGAATTCCCGGCAGAATTTGGCCACCTTCTGCCAAACCTGGGAGGAGCCGGCCGTCCACCGGCTGATGGATCTGGCCATCGACAAGAACATGATCGACAAGGACGAGTACCCGCAGACGGCTGAACTCGAGAAGCGCTGCGTACACATGCTCGCCGACCTGTGGAATGCCCCCGAGGCCGGCAACCCGGTCGGCGCCTCGACCATCGGCTCCTCTGAGGCGTGCATGCTCGGCGGCCTGGCTGCGAAGTGGCGGTGGCGGGCCAAGCGAGAGGCGGCCGGAAAGCCGACCGACCGACCGAACATGGTCTGCGGACCCGTCCAGGTCGTCTGGCACAAGTTCGCAAAATACTGGGACATCGAGATGCGTGAAGTGCCGATGTCCACGGGGCATTACGCGATGGATGCCGCCGACATGCTGGCCCGCGTCGACGAGAACACGATCTTCGTGGTGCCGACGTTCGGGGTGACTTACACCGGCGCCTACGAGATGATCCGGCCACTCGCCGACGCGCTGGACACGCTGCAGGCCGAGACCGGTCTTGACATCGACATCCACGTCGACGGAGCTAGCGGGGCCTTTCTCGCGCCCTTCTGCGCCCCGGCTCTGGAGTGGGACTTCCGGGTTCCACGGGTCAAATCGATCAGCACGTCCGGGCACAAATTCGGATTGGCGCCGCTGGGTGTTGGTTGGGTGGTCTGGCGCGATGCGGCGGAATTGCCGGACGATCTGGTGTTCCATGTCTCCTACCTCGGTGGAGACATGCAGGTCTTTCAGATCAACTTCTCCCGGCCCGCCGGGCAGATCGCCGCCCAGTACTACGACTTCATCCGGTTGGGTCGGGAGGGTTATCGCCGCGTGCACATGGCCTCCTACGACACCGGCCAGTTCCTGGCCGAGCAGATCGTCAAGCTCGGCCCGTTCGAGTTGATCTGCGACAGTGACCCGCTCACCGGGATCCCGTCGGTGGCCTGGAAACTCAAGGACGGCGAGGATCCGGGCTACACGCTTTACGATTTGGCCGATCGGCTCCGAATCTCCGGGTGGCAGGTGCCGGCCTACCCACTTACCGGTGAGGTCTCGGACGTTCCCGTACAGCGCATTCTCGTCCGACAGGGCGTGAGCCGTGATCTGGCTTCAATCCTGCTCGACGACATGCGCAAGGCGATCGCGCACTTCACCCGCCATCCGGTGACGGTCTCCATGGACGCGAAGGAAGCGTCAGGATTCAGCCACCTCTGATCGGAGGGAAGCGGGGGGCAAACGCCGAAGAAAGTTGACGAAAGTGCCCCCGGCAGGAATCGAACCTGCGACCAAGTGCTTAGAAGGCACCTGCTCTATCCTCTGAGCTACGGGGGCGTGAGTAACGCCGTGCGTCGACGCCCGGAGCCGGTCGGACAGGCTCGGGAGACTGTCAGAGGGTACAGCGCGCCATCAGGCAGGGTATCCGCCATGGTGGTCGCGGTCACGTCGAGGTTGCATCGAGTAGTCCGTGTCTCGCGAATCCGGCAACCGGCCGGTCGCGGCGAGGGCGCCGAGAATGAGCAGGCCGAAGAAGAGAAAGATCAACATGGCGCTAAGTTTGCGCTCGTGTCGATACTGCCAACAGTGGCAGAAATGACGAGGTAAGTTGATATTCTGCCATCTTGCGTGGACCATGGTGAGATGCCGATCCGAAACGTCGCAGTCATCGCGATTCCGGGCGTCCATCCCTTCGAATTAGGCGTCGTCTCCGAGGGATTCGGTATCGACCGGGCCGATGACGGCGGCCCGTACTACGACTTCGCGGTCATCGCCGCTGACGACAGGCCGGTCCCGACCTCAAACGGTTGGACGATCTCAACGCCGCACCGCCTCGACCGGGCCGACGAGGCCGACCTGGTGATCGTCCCGGCCTGCAGCATCTCGCCGGCCTACGACGAAGCGGTGATCGACACGCTGCACCGGGCTGTCGACCGCGGCGCAAAGGTGATGAGCGTCTGCGCCGGCGCCTACGTGCTCGGGGCGGCCGGTCTACTCGATGGCCGTGAATGCACCACGCACTGGCGCCACACAGACGAATTCTCGCGTCGCTTCCCGAAGGCGATCGTCAACCCGGACGTTCTCTACGTCTGTGACGGGCCGATCCTCACCTCAGCTGGATCGGCCGCCGGACTAGATCTCTGCCTCCACCTCATTCGAGCCGACTACGGCGAGCGGGTGGCCAATCGCGTCGCCCGGCGGATGGTCGTCCAGCCGCACCGCGACGGTGGCCAGGCCCAGTTCATCAATGCTCCGCTGCGAGCCTGCTCGGCCGAGACACTGGCTCCTCTACTGGACGATCTCGCCGGTGAGCTGCACCTGGAGCACTCCATCGAATCGCTGGCCAGTCGGGTCTCGATGAGCGGCCGGACCTTCGCGCGCCGCTTCCGCAACGAGACCGGCACGACTCCGCATGCGTGGCTCACCCACCAGCGAGTGCTGCTGGCGCAGCAGCTCCTCGAGTCCGGCGACGACCCGATCGAGACGGTGGCCGCCCGCTCCGGGTTTGGCACGGCGGCGCTGCTGCGTCACCACTTCACGCGGGTCGTCGGCACTTCGCCCGCCGCGTACCGGCGCACCTTCGGCTGCCGCAACCTGGTGTCACAATGACCGCGAATACCGGTCGGCCGCGCACGCCAGCGGCGAATGAATGACGGCCACCCACCACGCGCTGCGCTCGTCTGAGCCTTCCCGGCTGCACCGGCTACCGGCCCGGCAACTGGTCGTGCTCGGGCTGCTCTGCGGCGTCTCCCCCTTTGCGACCGACATGTATCTGCCGGCTTTCACCTCCATGCAGGCCGATCTCAGCACGTCGGCGTCACTGGTGCAGCTCACCCTCACGACGTTCCTGGTCGGGTTTGCCTTCGGCCAGCTGATCATCGGGCCGGTCTCTGATCGCTTCGGGCGGCGGCGGCCGCTGCTCATGGCGACCGCGGTCTTCGCGATTGCCAATGCGGTGTGCGCATTGGCCCCAGGGGTCTGGGTATTCGTCGGCGCCCGCTTCCTGGCCGGCTTCGCCGGTTCGGCCGGTCTGGTGATCGGCCGAGCCATCGTCTCCGACCGGGTCAGTGGGCCACGGGCAGCGCGATCGCTCAGCGTGCTGCTGATGATCAGCAGCGTCGCCCCGGTCGTCGCCCCGCTGGTCGGCGGCGCGCTGGTCGATCCGATCGGCTGGCGAGGCATCTTCTGGGTGCTCACCGGGCTCGCAGTGGTCATGTTTTTCGGGGCATTGTTGCTGTTGCCGGAGAGCCTGCAGGCCCGCCATCGCAGCACCGAGGGCGTCGGTGCGGCGATCGCGACCGGCAGGGGTCTGCTTCGGGACCGGCAATTCTCGGCCAACGTGGCCGTTTACGCGCTCGGCTTCGGGGCCATGATGGCCTATGTCTCCGCCTCGCCCTTCGTCGTGCAGAACGTCTACGGGCTGAGCGCGCGTGAGTATTCCTATGACTTCGCCGCCAACGCATCGATGCTGACCGTCAGCTTCGCGGCCAATGCCTACTTCGTGCCGCGAGTCGGCGCGCACCGGATGCGCGCCATCGGCGTCGGCGGACTCTTCCTCTCCACGCTGATCTTCGCGGTCCTCACCTTCAGTGGACACACCCCGCTCGCCGCGATGCTCGTGCTTCTGGCGATCAATGTCGGGAGTCTGGGGTTGACCTCAAGCAACTCAACGGCGCTCGCCATGGCCCGGGCTCCGCATGCCGCCGGCACCGGATCGGCGCTGATCGGCGCGATTCAATTCGGCTTCGGCTCGGTGATGTCGCCGCTCGTCGGCCTGGGCGGCTCGGGCACTGCGGTGCCGATGGCGATCGTCATGCTGGGCTGCTCCAGCGGCGCGCTGGGTGCCTCGCGCTTTGCGCGGTTGCCGACTGGTGAATCAGATCTGAAGGCACTACACGATCCGGAGTACGTGGACGAGGCGTCGGTTCCTTCCCCGATGCTGTAGCGGTTCGGCCCCCACTACCCGGGGGCACTGACATTTTCGAGGCGGCCATACACAGCATCTGCGGCCATGCACAGCCGCGCCGGATCCGGCGTCCCGGTCGCATCATTCGGGGTTTCCTTGGTTCATGCCCAACGCGGGCACACCGGCGAATCGACACGAACGATCAACTCGAAGACCGGCCCACGAACGAAGGAGAACACCATGCGCGACCCACACCTGACCCTCATCGGCAACGTCGTCGACGCTCCCAAGCGATGGAGCACCAAGACCGGTAACGACATGACGAGCTTCCGGCTCGCTTCGACATCCAGCCGCTACGACCAGCAGACCGGAGCCTGGGTGGACAACACCACCCTCTTCGTCAATGTGGTGTGCTGGCGGGCCCTCGCGGTGAACGTCGACGAGGCACTCCAGAAGGGCGATCCGGTGGTCGTCACCGGTCGGTACCAGGCTCGGACGTACGTCAAGGAGGAGGTCACCCGCACGACCTACGAGATCATCGCCGACTCTGTCGGGCATGACCTCACGCGCGGCGTATCGAAGTTCCAGAAGGTCCGCCGCTCGGCCGCGGCGACGTTCATGGAACTGGGCGCCGACGGACTGCCGGCCGACGCGATGGAGCAGCACGACGACGTGCTCTCCGCGGACTTCGCCGCTGAGCGAGAGCTCGCCCATGCGACCGACCGCGAACTCGCGCACGCAAGCTGAGTCGCCCTCCGGGCGCCGCGAGAGCTCCGATTTCGGGGGCTTGGCGGCGCCCGGCCGCGCGGGCTGGAAGAATGGGCGGCTGGGCGCTCCGCGCCTGCGGTGGAGTAAGTGTCCACCCCCAGACGATCGCATCGACAGGAAGACATCGTGGCTCAGTTCATCTACACCATGCACAAGGTCCGCAAGGCGATCGGCGACAAGGTCATCCTCGACGACGTCACGCTTTCGTTCCTGCCCGGTGCGAAGATCGGCGTCGTCGGGCCGAATGGCGCGGGTAAGTCCACGGTCCTGAAGATCATGGCCGGACTCGACACCGCGTCCAACGGTGACGCGTCACTGGCCGCCGACGCCAGCGTCGGCATCCTGCTGCAGGAGCCCCCGCTGGATGAGACCAAGACGGTTCGCGAGAACGTCGAGGCCGCGGTCGGTGAGCTGCGCGGCTGGATGACCCGCTTCGACGAGGTCTCGGCGGCGATGGGGGAGCCCGACGCGGACTTCGACTCGCTGCTCACCGAGCAGGGCGACCTGATGGAGAAGATCGAGCACGCGAACGGCTGGGAGCTGGACAGCCGCATCGAGCAGGCGATGGACGCCCTGCGCTGCCCTCCGGGCGATGAGCCGGTGACCCACCTCTCCGGTGGAGAGCGGCGCCGCGTCGCCCTCTGCAAGCTGCTGCTGGAGGAGCCGGATCTGCTGCTGCTCGACGAACCGACCAACCACCTCGACGCGGAGAGCGTCAACTGGCTGGAGCAGCATCTGGCCCGCTACCCGGGTGCTGTGCTCGCCGTGACCCACGATCGTTACTTCCTGGACAACGTCGCCGAGTGGATCCTCGAACTCGACCGGGGCCGGGCCTACCCCTACGAGGGCAACTACTCGACCTACCTGGAGAAGAAGGCCGAGCGTCTCGAAGTTCAGGGCAAGAAGGACCAGAAGCTGCAGAAGCGGCTGCGCGAAGAGCTGGACTGGGTGCGTCAGAACGCCAAGGGCCGGCAGGCCAAGAGCAAGGCTCGCCTGCAGCGCTACGAGGAGATGGCGACGGAGGCCGAGAAGACTCGAAAGCTCGACTTCGAAGAGATCCAGATCCCACCGGGCCCGCGTCTGGGCACGGTCGTGGTTGAGGCCAGCCACCTCGACAAGGGCTTCGACGATCGCCTGCTTATCAAGGACCTCTCCTTCGACCTGCCGCGCGGTGGCATCGTCGGAATCATCGGACCGAACGGCGTCGGCAAGACCACGCTCTTCAAGACCATCACCGGTATCGAGCAGCCTGACTCGGGTGAGGTACGGGTCGGCGACACGGTGAAGCTCAGCTACGTCGATCAGAACCGCGGCGGCATCGACCCGGCGAAGAACGTCTGGCAGGTCGTCTCCGACGGTCTCGACTACATCAAGGTCGGGCAGGTGGAGATGCCCTCCCGGGCCTACGTCTCAGCGTTCGGGTTCAAGGGACACGACCAGCAGAAGCTGTCCGGCGTGCTCTCCGGTGGTGAGCGCAACCGGCTCAACCTGGCGCTGACCTTGAAGGAGGGCGGCAACGTCCTGCTGCTGGATGAGCCGACCAATGACCTGGATGTCGAGACTCTCGGTTCGCTGGAGAACGCGCTCCTCGAGTTCCCGGGGTGCGCGGTGGTCATCAGTCACGATCGCTGGTTCCTCGACCGGGTGGCGACGCACATCCTGGCCTGGGAAGGCTCGGATGACAACCCGGCCGCCTGGTTCTGGTTCGAAGGTAACTTCGAGTCCTACGAGAAGAACAAAGTCGAGCGTCTGGGTGCCGAGGCGGCTCGTCCGCACGCCGTGACCCATCGCAAGCTCACCCGCGACTGAGTGGTGGTACACGCCGGCACCGCCGCCACCCAGGGCACGTCCGTGCCCGCGGCGGGGGCGGCCTTCGCGGAACTGGCGCCCATGCTGCGGCGGGCGGTGTCACTGAACGCCGGCGTAAACGTCCGCCTGCAGGGGCGGGGTAACCAGCTAAGGGCCTTGATCTGGCTACCGTTCGACATTCTCGTCGGCCGGACGGTCTCGGTCGGTGCCAGCAATGCCGGCGCCGCGCCGGAGTTTGACCTGACCGTGGGAGCCTCGGAGTTGCTCGACCGTCTCGATGCCGCCACCGACTCGGTGCCGGGATTCTCCGCCGATGAGGCGATTTCGCTGCTGCCCAATCGGGATGCCCAGTGGCGGGCGGCCGCACCGCCGCGAGAGGGGTGGCGACGAGTCGAGTCCGTGCCGGGGGCGGTCGTCCGATCGCTGGTAGCGGCCGGCGCCCGTGCTCTGGCGGACGCCGCTGACCGGGAGGGCATCCCCGGAGGTCAGCCGCGGGCCGAGGTCACTGAGGCGCTCCTCGATTCGGTCGTCCTGACCCTCGAAGAGAATCCGACCACCGGGCAGGGGGCGACCACAGCGCTGACGGCGGAGGTGACGCTGCGGATGATCACCGCGGTCACCCGCATGGGATTCCTCCCCGACGACGCCCAGGTCGCTGTGGACATCTGCGGTCGGTGGACCCGGGTGACCGCTCCCTTCGGCAACTCCTACCGCGAACGCTCGCCCCTCGGCATCTCACTACTGACCTAGGCCAGCGGGCTCTCGGCCTTGAGCCAGACAGCGGTGTTCGCCGGCAGCACACCTTCAGACTCCAGCGGGGAGGAGGCCAGCAGCACCTCACCCGGCGGCAGGACGGCGTCGAGGTCGGAGAAGTTGACCGCGACCACGAAATCGTCGCCTCGGGTGTAGGCCAGGCAGCCTTCCGGCGCCCCGATCCAGTTGAAGTCGCCGCCATGAATCGCCGGCGTCTCAGCGCGCCGCAGCAGGGCCCGCCGATAGAGGGACAGGGTCGATTCTTCGTTGTCGAGCTGGCGCTCAACGGTGACCGACTCCCAGGAGGCCGGCATCGGAAGCCAACTCGTCTCGTTGGTGGTGAAGCTGAAGGGCGGCTGGTGACCCTCCCACGGGAGGGGGACCCGCTCGCCGTCGCGGCCCCGTTCGGTGTACCCGCTGCGCTTCCAGGTGGGGTCCTGCAGCACCTCGTCCGGCAGATCGACATTCTCAAGGCCGAGCTCGTCACCGTTGTACAGGTAGACCGCACCGGGCAGCGAGAGCTGAATCAGTGCCGCCGCCCGTCCCCGAGCCGAGCCGATCGCACCGCCGCCGTAGCGCGTGGTGTGCCGCACCACGTCATGGTTGGAGAGCACCCAACTGCAGGGCGCTCCGACCGCCGCCAGCGACTTGAGGGAGTCGGTGATGGCCTGGGTGAAGGACTCCAACCCCCACTTGGCTTCAATGAGTTCAAAGTTGAAGGTGAGGTTCAGCTCATCTTCGCGCACATAGAGCGCCAGTCGCTCCGGATTCGGAACCCACGCCTCTCCGACCGCCATCCGGTCGCCGGAGTAGGAGTCGAGGGTGCGGCGGAACCGGCGGTGAATGTCGTGCACCGCGTCGTCGTCCCAGCGTGGATCGTCCAGCGCCGGCATCGCCTCGTTGAGCGCCCCGAGGGTCGCTAGGTTCATGTCGGGGAGGCCATCGGGTTTGGCCATGCTGTGCGCCACGTCAACCCGGAACCCGTCAACTCCGCGATCGAGCCAGAAGCGCATGACGCGCTCGAATTCATCCGGGATCTCCGGGTTGAGCCAGTTGAGGTCGGGTTGCTCGGGCGCGAAGATATGCAGGTACCACTGCCCAGGCTCGCCGTTCGCCTCCGTGACGCGGTGCCAGGCCGGGCCGCCGAAGACCGACGGCCAGTTGTTGGGTGGCAGTTCACCGTTGGCCCCGTGCCCGTCGCGAAAGATGAAGCGCTCCCGCTCGGGACTGCCGGGGGCGGCCTTCAAGGCGGCCTGGAACCAGGGGTGCTGATCGGAGAAGTGGTTCGGGACGATGTCGACGGTGATCCGGATGCCCCGCTCGTGGGCGGCGGCCAGCATCGTGTCGAAGTCGGCCAGGGTGCCGAAGATGGGGTCCACGTCGCACGGATCGGCGACGTCATACCCCCCGTCGGCCATCGGTGACGTGTAGAACGGGCTCAGCCAGATCGCATCGATCCCGAGCAGTTTCAGGTAGTCCAGGCGGTCGGTGACACCGGGGATATCGCCGATGCCATCACCGTTGCCGTCGGCGAAGCTCTTCGGATAGATCTGGTAGAAGACGGCACTGCGCCACCACTCCGGTCCGGCCATTGCTTCGGTGATCTCGTCCACGGGAGCTCCTGTATCTGTCTTCTTCGCAAGAATGTAAACGCTTACCGATCTTGCCGCACCGATGGGGTTTTGCGAAACGGGGGTGGCCCCGCCGCCCGATTGTTCAGCCCGGAGTGTTGCGTAGCGCGTCGGCCGCGCCGCTCAGGTACTGCCATAGCGTGTCGTGATAGGTCGGGGGCAGTTCGAGCGAATCGAGCGCGGCTTTCATATGCCGCAGCCAAGCATCGCGCTGGGCGACGCCGATGGCGAACGGCGCGTGCCGCATCCGCAGCCGCGGATGACCCCGCTCCTGCTGATAGGTGTCCGGGCCTCCCCAGTACTGGATGAGGAAGAGGCGAAGACGTTCGGCCGCCGGCTCGAGGTCCTGCTCGGGGTAGAGAGCGCGCAGCGGGGGATCGGTCGCGACGCCGGCGTAGAAGGTGTCCACCAGACGGCGAAACGTCTCCTCGCCCCCGACGGCCTCATAGAGGTTGGAGTTGCGGCTCATCGCGAGTTCACCGGTCCCGTCACTCGGTCGCCCCATCGCCACCGTCGACGCCGCCGCCGACACCCCGGCCGGTACCCGGAGGCGGTGTCAGCGTGTCGCCGCCCGGGGTAACCCGCTCCTCGACGCTCTCGGCCACCAGGGCTAGGTCCAGCTCGTCGAAGTTAGCCTTGATGCGCCGCCGAAGCTCACGCGCGGTCCGCCACTGCTGCAGCGGACGGACGCGGGCGACCAGCCGGATCACGGTCTCGTCCCGGGTGAAGGATTCCACTCCCTGAAGCTGGGGCTCGCCCAGGAAGACACCAGCCCATTCCTGCTCGCCGTGCAGCTGCTCCGCCGCTCGCATGATTGCCTGCGACGCCGGCTCGATCTGGGCCGACGCGGCGATCGGGATGTCCAGCACCACCTCGGCGTACCCCTGGCTCTGGTTACCCACCCGCACCACCTCGCCGTTGCGGACGTACCAGACGGTGCCATACACATCGCGCAGCTGGGTGGTGCGCAGCCCTACCGCCTCGACGACGCCGGTCGCCTTCTCGAAGTCGATCACGTCACCGACGCCGTACTGGTCCTCCAGGATCATGAAGATCCCGGCCAGAAAATCCTTGACGACGTTCTGTGCGCCGAAGCCGATGGCCACGCCGACGATAGACGTCCCGGCGATGAACGGCGCCATGTTGATGCCGAGCTCGTCCAGGATCAGCAGCACGCTCACCGTCAGGATGACGAACGAGGTGATGCTGTTCAGCACCGATCCGATGGCCGCCGATCGCTGCCGTCGACGCTCTGACACCAGCCCGGCCGACTCGAGGAATCCGTTCTGGCTGACGCGCTCCTTCAGGGGGTTCAGGATTCGCGGAACCGACCCCTGGCTCACCGAATTCGTGATGCGATCGACGAAGCGGTGCGCCAATTTGCGCAGCACGACGGCGATCAAAACGATCGCCAGGATCTTCAGCGGGCGCGCGATTAGGACGTCGGTGTGGTCTTCGAGTAAACGTGACTCTGCTAGCACCTGCGGATACACAGTTGCCCACTTTGCCATGTCCAGAGTTCACTAGTAGCGGATAGACACCGGACGGAGGTCTGCGCACGTGTCAGGAACCCTGGTTCTGAACGCTACGTACGAGCCATTGTGTGTTGTGACACTGCGCCGTGCCGTCGTACTGGTCATCGCCGAGAAGGCGGTGATGGTGGAGGAGTCCGGGCAGTCGATGCACGCCGAACGGGTGACCGTGCCGGTCCCGTCCGTGGTCCGGCTCGCACACTTCGTACGCGTGCCGTATCGGCGCGAGATCCCGCTGACCAGACGAGCGGTGCTTGATCGCGACGAGCACACCTGTGTCTACTGCAGCGCCAAGGCCGACACCATCGATCACGTCCGGCCGCGTTCCCGCGGCGGTGCCCATAGCTGGACGAACGTGGTCGCCGCCTGCGAGAAGTGCAACCACCGCAAGGGCGACCGACTGCTGCACGAACTCGGCTGGAGCCTCGTCGGCGCCCCGGTCCAACCGCCGGCGACGGTCGCGGTGGTGCTGGGATGGGGCAAGCGCGATCCGCTGTGGCAGCCCTACCTGACCTTCGACCGGGTCACCGCAGCAACGGCCTAGTCAGCTCAGCTGCTCGGCTGCTCGATCAGTTGCGCGATGTAGAGCTGCTCGCCGAGCTTCTCCAGCAGGGCCACCTGCGTTTCGAGGTAATCGATGTGGTGCTCCTCGTCGGCCAGGATGGTCTCGAAGAGCTTCGCGCTGGTGATGTCGGAGACGCTGCGCATGTACTCGGCGCCGCTGCGAAGCCGGTCGATGGCCTCGGCCTCGACCGCCATGTCCGACTCGAACATCTCCTTGAGCGTGTGCCCGATGCGGATCGGGAAGAGCCGCTGATAGTTCGGCAGGCCGTCCAGGAAGAGGATCCGGTCGGTCAGGATCTCAGCGTGTCGCATCTCGTCGATCGACTCGGACTTGGTGTACTTCGCGAGCTTCGTCCAGCCGAAGTTCTCCTGCATCTTGGCGTGCAGGAAGTATTGGTTGATCGCGGTCAGCTCCGCGGTCAGTTGCTCGTTCAGGTACTCGATTACTCGCTCGTCTCCACGCATAGCTGGATCCTACGCGGGACACCACCCGGCGAAGCGGAGTGATCGCGGAAAGTCGCGAAGGGACGCACACTCGCGGTGGGGCGCGAGGTTCGGGGTAGTCGCGGTGGGCGCGAGCTTCAGGCGACTTGCAGTGCGGCGAGTGGGCAGGCGCCGCAGCGGAGCTCGATCAGCTCCTCGATTCGGTCGTGGCAGGTCCCGCACCCAGTGCCGGCGCCGGTCAGGCAGCCCACCTCGTCGATGGTGTCCGCTCCCGAATCGACCGCGCTGCCGATCTGGTCCTCGGTGACGGCGTGGCAGATGCAGGCGAACACTGGTCGGACCTCCTCGGCGCCGATGGGAAGGATCGGTGAAGTTAGGCTAACCATACCTAGCTTAGGCTTCCCTGAATAGTCGAAAATGACATTCCCCGCCGGAATGCAGCGAGACGGTGGTGCGACCCGTCCGGGCCGCACCACCGTCTCGTTTGGTGCCAGTTACTAACTGGTGCCGCTAGATCAGATCAGAGCGACGGAACCCAGCAGTTGTTGGTGAAGGACTTGCCATTGAACCGGTCGGTGAAGAACTTGGTGACGTCCGGGATGGCGTTGTTGTCCGTGGTGAGGTGCTCGGCCGCGTAACCCTGGTTCCACTGGGTCTGGATACCGGCCTTGCAGTAGGCATCGCGCGTCGCGTTCTCGGTCTTGGTGTTGATGACCTCTTCGGCCGCACCACGGTACTGGAAGACCGGGAAGTTGATCGTGTACTGCGCGCCCGAACCCGGCTTGCCGATGTTGACGCCGAGCTTCTGGCTGTCCAGGTACTGGCCCACCGTGTAGCCGCTCGGGTCAGCGAGGGCGTAGAGCTGGTCCAGCGTGAGTCCCTTGGTGGTGAAGTTCTCCACCTTGCCGCCGAGTTGGGTGCCGAGGGTTCCGAGGAGGCAGAGCGTCTTGACCTGAGCGAAGGCCGACGTGCCGGCGCTGTTGATGTACTGGTTCACCGGGAACGACGGGTGCGAGGTGATGATGCCGACGACCGCGTCAGCCAGGAAGCCGAAGAACGCGCCGCCCTCGAGCTGGGAGGCGGTCAGCTTCAGGTCACCCGGGACGCCACCCGCCGCGTCGCCGACCACGTTCAGGTCAGGGGCGTAGCTGGCCGCGAGCTGGGCGGCCCAGAGGGAGGCCTGGCCACCTTCGGAGTAGCCGGAGAGTCCAACTGCGAGACCGGCGGAGAGGCCGTCGCCGGGGACCTGGGTGGCGGTACGGGCGATGTCCAGCATCGCGTGTGCGGCGTTGGCGCCGACGACGTAGGGGTGAACCTGGCCGTTGAGGTAGCCGATGCCATCAGTGGCGGCGACCGCGAAGCCGGCCTTCAGGAAGGAGGCGATGTTGTCGCCCTCGTACTCGTCCTGGTAAGCGCCGGCAAGCTGCTTGGAGAAGGCGCACTGCGAGCCGAGGCCAAGCGTGCCGGGGTTGAAGGCGATGACCGGGCGGGTGCCCTTGCCGGTCCAGGCCGCGGTCGGAACCGCCACGGTGCCGGAGACGGCCACCTTGTTTCCGTTGGAGTCGATGGAGGCGTACTGGACCTGCCAGGCCTTCATCGAGACGCTGCCCGGTACCTGGCTCAGCGTCACCGATCGGCAGGCCAGCAAGGTGCCCGGCGCGCTGGTGACGCTGCTAGGCGAGTTGTAAATGCCGTTGGCATCTGCGTTGCATGAGTTGAGAGCTGATGCGGCCGTCCCAGTTGCCGCGATCGCTACTACCGCACCCGCACCACAAGCGAGCGCTGCAACGGCTGAAATAAACCGTTTCTTCACTTTTGTTCCCCATTCCCCGTGGGTTCCCGTTCCAGACGGCGATTTGTCGCCATTGGGCGATAAGTAGGTCACATTTTTTCGGACCTTCTGCTCGCAAACGGAAGTATTAACGTGAAGTTACTCACGAGTCAACAAGTTGCCGAAACTTTTCCGGTCAGAGCGGTACCGGGTAGATTGGTTTGTCGCTTTTGCGATGGAATAGGGGCTTGCCGTTCGATGATTTCGGGGCGACTGGGCTCGGAACGGGGAGCCGCGGCGAACTCGCGCGGGCCGGTTCGATAACGTAGCCCTGTCAGTGCGCCGGAGTCCGTCTCTACTGACGCCGGTCTGCCGATATCCACTCTTCAGTCAGGAGAGCCAGTCTTGAACATTGTTCAGACCGTGCTGGTCTTCGTGGTCATCCCGGCGGCGTTCATCGCCGCCGTCTTCGCCATCGTCTACGGCCCCGCCGAGCTCAAGCACGCGTCGCGGTACCGCCCTGGTCGCGCCTGGTCGTATCCACCGATCTGGTACCTGCCGCATCCCGTCGAGGGAACGGCGCACGGTGACGAGGTCCTCGCCATCGAGGCCGGTCACACGAGCACGACAGCGGAGCTGGTCGAAGCAGTAGGAGGAGCAAGCGGTGAGTGGTAACTCGGCAGCGATGGCCCCGATCGCCCACGGACCGGCTGATCCGCTCGACCACGACGGCCCGTTCAACGCCCGTCAGCTGACCCGCATCGACGAGGCGATCACGCTCTCCAGTCGTGAGACCGGCCTGATCTTCTCGCTCTACCTCGGGGAGTTGGCCGACCCTTCGCGGGCAAGTGCGGAGGACCTCTTCGGGAAGCTCTCGCCGGACGCAGTGCTGGTCGCGGTCTCACCCGGCCAGCGAGTGTTGCAGATCGTCACCGGCGAAATCTCCGGCGCACGGCTACCCAACCGGGCCTGCGCCCTGGCCGCGCTCGGCATGCGAGCCGCCTTCACCAACGGTGATCTGGTCGGTGGAATCGTCACCGGCCTGCGCATGCTCTCCGACGCCGCTGGGCGTCCATAACCGACCACCAGACAATGCAGAGAGGGGCCCCGCCGATGACGGCAGGGCCCCTCCTGCGTTGTGAGTTGGGTTAGGCCGTGCCGGCTTCGGTATCCGTCTTGCGGGCGGCCAATGCGCGGACGATATCGGCCTGCCCTTCGCTCACCAGACGGCGCAGGGCCGCTGGAAGGTCGGTCCGGGCCAGGAAGGCGTCGGCCGTAGCCAGCGTCGCTTCGGTGGCGGTCGAGGACCAGAGCGGGAAGAGGCCGACGACCGCGGTCTGGGCCAGCTCGCCGCTGCGACTACTCCAGACATCCGCGATGACGTCGAAATACTTCTCCACATACCCGGTGAGTAGCTCCGAATGTATGGACGTGCCAAAGCCGGCGACGGCGGCCTTCTGGACGAAGTTGGAGATCCCGGCATCCTCCACCGCGATCTTCCAGGCCGCCGCCTTCGCCTCAGCGGTCGGAATCAGCGCCCGAGCGGTATCGGCGTGCCGGTGGCCGGCGTCGGAGGGATCGCGCTCAAGCTCGGCGGAGATCCCGTCGGCATCGATCAGACCCCGCGAAGCCAGCGCCTGCACGATCGACCAACGCAGTTCGTTGTCGATGGCCAGGCCTTCGACGACGTACGCCCCGGTGCTCAACTGCTTGATAATTTCGGCATGTTCGGCACTTCGGGCCGAGCCGAGGAAGGCATGCACCCAGGCCAACTGGTGGTCTGATCCCGGCTCGCTTGCGTTCAGCGCCCGCAGTGACTCCTCGGCCAGCGCCTGGTAGCCGGCGGGGGCCCAACTCGGGTCGGCGTAGATCTCCAGGGCCCGAAGGGCCTGGCGGGTGATCGACTGGAGCAGCCCGATATTCGTCTCGGCGGCGGCGCCGGCCACCACCAGGGCGATGTAGTCGCGCGCCGGAACCTCGGCGTCGCGGGTCATGTCCCACACCGACGACCAGGCCAGCGCGCGCGGCAGCGACTCGGCCAGCTCGGCGATGCCGCCGGTGCGCAGCGTCTTCACACTCCGCTCGTCCAGACGGGCCTTGCAGTAGGTGAGGTCGTCGTCGTTGACCATCAACAGATCGGGCTGGCTTACCCCGACGAGCTCCTCGACGGTGGTTCGGGCCGCGTCGAGGTCCAGCTCCACCCGGCCGGTGCGCACCAGGGTGGAGGTGGCCGGATCGTGGTTGTAGAGCCCGATGGCCAGCCGGTGCGGACGGACCACATTGGTCGTGGCAACCTCGGTCGGCGCCTGCTGCACGAGCTCGAAACTTGCATAGTGCCCCGCTGAATCCAGCGTGAATTCCGGGCGAATCGTGTTGATGCCGGTGGTCTCCAGCCAGCTCGTCGACCAGGTGCCGAGGTCACGCCCGGAGGTCTTCTCCAGTGCGCGCAGCAGATCGGCCAGCGTCGTGTTGGCGTAGGCGTGCTCGGTGAAGTATTCGCGCAGCGCGGCCAGGAAGTCCTCCACGCCGACGTAGGCCGCCAGCTGCTTCAGCACGCTCGCGCCCTTGGCGTAGGTGATGCCGTCGAAGTTCGTCTCGGCGGTCTGCACGTCCGGCGCGTCGGCGGCGATCGGGTGGGTTGAGGGGAGCTGATCCTGTCGGTAGGCCCAGGTCTTCTCGACATTGGCGAAGGTCGTCCAGGCATCGGTCCAGCGCGTTCCGTTGGCCTGCGAGAGGGCACTGGCGTAGGTCGCGAACGACTCGTTCAGCCAGAGGTCGTCAAACCAGCGCATCGTCACCAGATCGCCGAACCACATGTGCGCCATCTCGTGCAGGATCGTGCTGCCCCGGCGTTCGCGACGGGCCTCGGTGACCTTGCCCCGGAAGAGGTAGATCTCGTTGAAGGTCACGCAGCCGGCATTCTCCATCGCGCCCGCGTTGAACTCCGGCACGAAGAGCTGGTCGTACTTGCCGAAGGGGTAGCGCACGCCGAAATTCGCGTGGTACCAGTCGAAGCCCTGCTTGGTGGTCGCGAAGTTCTCCTCCGGCTCGAGATATTCGGCGAACCCCTTGCGGCAGTAGAGGCCGAGCTCGATCCCGTCGTGAGTGTCATGCACGTGGTAGTACGGGCCGGCCACGATCGCCGTAATGTACGGGCTGATCCGCACGGTAGTACCGAAATGCACCGTCTTCTGCGAGCCGTCATCGGTGGTGGCGGTCACCGGGGAGTTCGAGATGACCTCCCATGACTGCGGGGCGGTGACGTGGAAGGTGAAGGTCGCCTTCAGGTCAGGCTGGTCGAAGCAGGCGTAGACCCGCTTGGCGTCGGAGGCCTCGAACTGGGTGTATAGGTACACCTCACTGTCGACCGGATCGACGAAGCGATGCATCCCCTCCCCGGTGTTGGTGTACAACATCGTGGACTCGATCACGACGGTGTTCTCCAGAGCCAGATTCTCCAGCACGATTCCGTTCTCCGGGTCGTAGCCGGAGACGTCGACCGGTTCGCCGTTCAGCGTCGCCGATTCGATGCTCTGGGCCACGACGTCCAGAAACGTCGAACGGCCGGAGGTCTGGGCGCTGAACCGCAGTGTGGTGCGCGCGCGGAAGGTGATCTCGCTGGGGTTGCCTTGACCGTCGGTCAGGTCCAGGTCGATGTCGTAGGACTCGACCTCGAGCAGGGCGGCTCGAACTCGGGCGTCGTCTCGGGTCAGATTCGGTACAGCCACTGGTTTCTTCACTCCTGGAGGTCGTTCGCGCTTCGGTTAGGGGATCTCCTGCCGAACCGGCGATTCGCCCACTGGCCAACCGCCGGTCAATGGGTATCAGTCTTTCACGCGGCTATGCCGGATGCCCCCGATGACGCTGATAGCGAAGTTCCTCTACTGTTGCCGATGTGAAGACAGGCGACGTTATTGCGGATTTCGAGCTCCCCGACCAGGACGGCCACCTCCGCAAGCTCAGCGAGTTGACTGCAACCGGTCCGGTGGTTCTCTTCTTCTACCCGGCCGCGATGACGACCGGCTGCACCAAAGAGAGCTGCCACTTCCGGGACCTGGCCGCGGAGTTCGCGGAGCTCGGAGCGCAGCGCGTCGGGATCAGCGCCGACACGGTCGCCAAGCAGAAGCAGTTCTCCGACAAGCACTCCTTCGACTACCCGCTGCTCAGCGATCCGGACCGCGCGGTTGCGGAGACCTTCGGGGTGAAGCGGCGAATCGGCGCGCTGCCGAACAAGCGCACCACCTTCGTGATCGGGCAGGATCTCCGGATCATCGAGGTGATCAGCAGCGAGCTGAACATGGACGTGCATGCGGACAAGGCGCTGGCCACTCTGCGGTCGCTTCCGTAGCCGGCGGGCGGCTGCACGCGAAGTAGCTCGCGCGCTACTGTCGATGACATGACAACCTCTACCGCGCCCGCCAAAGTAGACCTCTGGTTCGATCCGCTCTGCCCCTTCGCCTGGGTCACCTCGCGGTGGATCCTCGAGGTCGAGAAGCACCGTCCGATCGACCTCAACTTTCACGTCATGTCGCTGGCCATCCTGAACACCGGACGGGATCTTCCCGAGGAGTACCGGGCCATGATGGACAAGGCCTGGGGTCCGGTGCGGGTCTGCATCGCCGCCGAGCAGAAGTCCGGAACCGGTGTGCTGCGCGATCTCTACACCGCACTCGGTACCCGCCGGCACAACGATGAGCGGCCGCTGGAGCGTGATGTCATCGTCGAGTCACTGCTTGAGGTGGGCCTGCCGGAGTCGCTGGCCGACGCCGCCGACTCGACCGAATTCGACGAACTGCTCGACACCTCCCACCACGCCGGAATGGACGCGGTCGGGATGGATGTCGGCACGCCGGTGATCCACGTCGATGGCGTCGCCTTCTTCGGTCCGGTGCTGACCCGGATCCCGCGGGGCGAGGATGCCCTGAACATCTGGGACGGCACTCGTCTGGTCGCCGGCTACCCGTACTTCTTCGAGCTCAAGCGCACCCGCACCGAGTCGCCCCGCTTCGACTGACCCTGCTGCGGCTGACCCGGCTCAGGGGATTGGCGAGAGCAGCGCTCTGAAAAGGCGTTAACTGCTCTCTGGTGTGGCAAGCTGGGGTGATGGCAACCGGCAAGTCGGTGCGGACGCGCGTGCGCGCGGAGATGACCGAAGAGATCAAGGCGATCGCCCGCGAGCATCTGGCCCGCGACGGCGCAAACCTCTCACTGCGCGCGGTCGCCCGGGACCTGGGGATGGTCTCCTCGGCCGTCTACCGCTACTTCGCCAGTCGCGACGAACTGCTCACCGCGCTCATAGTCGACGCGTACAACGCAGTCGGTGCTGCGGCGGAGGAGACCGAGTCGGCGCTGCCGCGCAGTGACCTGCGTGGACGGGTACTGGCCCTCGGGCGAGGGGCACGATCCTGGGCCCGGCAGCACCCGGCCGAATACGCGCTGGTCTTCGGCAGCCCGGTTCCCGGATATGTCGCCCCGCGCGAGACCGTCGATCCGGCGGCCCGGATACCGCTGCGAATCGGGCGGATACTGCAGGACGCGGCCGCCGCTGGAGCCACCATTCCGCCCGGCCCGGTGCGCCTCCCGGCGGCGGTGCGGGCCGACATGAAGCTTCTCGGCGCGTACCCCGACTTCGCCGGAATTCCGGAGGCGGCGATGGCCCGTGGGGTCGGGCTCTGGAGCCAGATCGTCGGGTTGATCAGCTTCGAGCTCTTCGGGCACCTGGTGGGCGGGGTTGCCGACTACGACGCCTTCTTCGACTACCAGCTCCGGCTGGCCGCGGTGCAGCTTGGGCTCAGTTCTGGCGCCGAATCCGTTCGCGCATGATCGGGTCCTGCAGCCACCAGGGCTGATCGGCCTCGCCGATCGGGACGGCCGCCGCGGTCTCGGTCGGGGCGCCGGCCGCCGGAGCCGGCATCGTCAGTGCTCCGCGGCTGATCCGTTCGGCGTCCAGCACGGTGTCGATCTCGGCGGCGTCGCGGGCATCGGCGATCACCCAGCGATGGAAGATGAGCAGTAGGAAGGGGAGGTCCAGCAGTTCGGCCGCTCCCCAGAGGATGGCCCCGGCCCCCTGCTGATCGGTGAGCGCGGGGACCGTCCACGGGTGGATGGGGCGGTAGTCGAAGAAGGTCGACGAGATCGTCGTCTGCAGGCGCATCACGATCCCGGGAACCGCGTCGACCATCAGCTCGAAGAGCCCGACCCCGAGGGCGACGGCGACGACCAGCGAGCCCTGCGAGCTGGCCTCCGAACTGAGCAGCGGCAGCACGATCATCGCGCCGGCCAGGCTCAAGGCCAGGGCGAGCGTCCAGTCCAACAGGTCGTAGCGAACCACCCAGCCTGGCACCGCGCCGAAGAAGATCAGGGTGCAGAGCACGGGCACGATCGCCGGTCCGACGAACGGGCTCGACATGAAGCGGCCGACCCGGGAGCCGACGAAGCGAACCAGCAGACCCCGCTCGCCGACCGACTGACGCGCGAGCTCCACCGGCTGGGCGGCGACGAGCACGGCCGGCACCACCAGCAGCAGGAGCAGGCTCTGCGAGACCCAGACCGAGAAGACCGAGCTCGCGTAGGCCTGCGCGAAGCCGTTGGTTACCCAGCCGAAGAGGATCAGCCCGAGGGCGAAGACGACGCTGCGGCCGATCGGCCAGCTGAGGCCGCGGCGGCGTAGCCGTAGCACCGAGCGCACCCACCAGAGGGCGGCCAGTGCGATGACCAGCAGTGCGAGCGGCTGCAGCGACCACTGCGAGAAGAGCACGCCGGCGGTCGGCGGCGGCAGGCTCTCGCTCAGGTTGGGCACCCCTCCATGGTGGCACCTGGGTGGTTGCCGGGGCCGGTCACGGGTCGGATCCGGCTCGGCCCGGGCGGGCTGGAATGATGATCGGCATGCGTATCTTCCTGGGCAGTGACCACGCGGGCTTCGAGCTCAAGGCAGCGCTCATCAGCCACCTCACCGGCCTCGGTCACGACGCCGTGGACTGCGGAGCGCTCAGCTACGACGCACAGGATGACTACCCGTCGTTCTGCATCGACGCCGCCCAGCGGACGGTGGCGGAGCCGGGAACGCTCGGCGTGGTGATCGGCGGTTCGGGCAACGGCGAGCAGATCGCGGCCAACAAGGTGAAGGGCATCCGGGCCGCACTTGTCTGGAGCGACGAGACGGCGATCCTGGCCCGGCAGCACAACAACGCCAACATCATCAGCATCGGCGCCCGCAATCACCCGACCGAGGACGCTCTGCGCTTTGTCGAGCTCTTCGTGGATACCAGCTTCTCCGAAGACCCGCGCCACATCCGGCGCATCGACCAGGTCGCGGCCTACGAGGCGGATGGCACCGTCAACTGAATCGCGCCCTGATTGCGATTGAGCGGCTAGTCGGGTCGCCAGTTCCGGCGCACGATCGACATCTCCCGTTCGGCGTCGGCGAGATCCTGCTCGCTCGGGCGGTTCACGTCCCGGGCCCGCAGTGCCTTGCTCACTGAAATCTGTGAACGTCCGCCGCCGACCAGTTCGTGCAGAGCGCGATCGGCCCGCGACGCCGGGTCGGCCCGGCGCGGTTGCTGTTTCGAGTTGGCCACCCGGCCATGGTCGCCGATTCCGGGCCGAGAAGCCAGCCTGGGGCTCGGAGACCGGTGTGGAGCAGTGAATCCGCCACGTACGGGGCGCCGGCTGCCGCTGGTGGAATCAATTTGCGGGGGACTGGCAATATTGGTGGAGTGCTTCTGACTCTGCTGCGCCGGTATCTGTACCCGTACCGTAAGCCGTTGCTTCTGGTCGTCGGCCTGCAACTGGTGTCCACCATGGCGTCGCTCTACCTGCCGAGCCTCAACGCCGACATCATCGACAAGGGCATCGCCCGCGGCGACACCGCCTACATCATGCGCACCGGCCTGTGGATGCTCTTGGTGAGCGCGATTCAGATCGTGAGCTCGATCATCGCCGTCTACTTCGGAGCGCGCGCCGCGATGGCCTTCGGGCGGGATCTGCGGGGAACCGTCTTCCACCGGGTCGCGGCATTCTCCTCGCGAGAGGTGGCCAAATTCGGAGCGCCATCACTGATCACCCGCACCACCAATGACGTGCAGCAGGTGCAGATGCTGGTCGTGATGGCCTGCACCATCTTCGTGGCCGCGCCGATCATGTGCGTCGGCGGCATCATCATGGCGATGCGCGAAGATCTCGGTCTCTCTTGGCTCCTGCTGGTCAGTGTGCCGGTGCTGATCATCGCGATCGGCACGATCATCCGGAACATGGTGCCGCAGTTCCGGCTGATGCAGACGCGTATCGACACGGTGAACCGGATCCTCCGCGAGCAGATCTCCGGCATCCGGGTGGTGCGGGCCTTCGTCCGCGAGCCCTACGAGGAGAAGCGCTTCGGCGTCGCCAACAACGACCTCACGCTCACGTCGCTGCGGGCCGGGCGGCTGATGGCCACCATCTTCCCGGTGGTCATGCTGGTGCTGAACGTCTCCTGTGTGGCGGTGCTGTGGTTCGGCGCCGCCCGGGTGGACTCCGGGGCAATCCAGATCGGCGCGCTGACGGCCTTCCTCAGCTACCTGATGCAGATCCTGATGTCGGTCATGATGGCCACCTTCATGCTCATGATGGTGCCGCGTGCCGCCGTCTGCGCCGAGCGCATCAGCGAGGTGCTCGACACCGAGTCGTCGGTCCGGCCCCCGCTGACGCCGATCACGGCCACCGCGAAGCACGGTCACCTGGAGTTCTCCGACGTCGAGTTCGAGTACCCGGGCGCGGCGGCCCCGGTATTGCGCGGGCTCAACTTCGTCGCCGAGGCTGGGACGACCACCGCGATCATCGGCAGCACCGGAGCCGGGAAGACCACGCTCATCTCGTTGATCCCGAGGCTCTTCGACGCCACCGGCGGCTCGGTGCTGGTCGACGGGGTGGATGTCCGCGACCTGGATCCGGACATCTTGTGGAGCCGGATCGGGCTGGTGCCGCAGAAGCCGTACCTCTTCTCCGGCAGCATCGCCAGTAACCTGCGCTACGGCAATCCCGACGCCGACGACGAAGAGCTGTGGCGATGGCTGCGGGTGGCCCAGGCCGAGGATTTCGTGCGGGCGTTGCCCGACGGGCTCGATTCATCGATCAGCCAGGGTGGGACCAACGTCTCCGGCGGCCAGCGGCAGCGCCTGGCCATCGCCCGGGCGCTGGTGCGGCGACCGGAGATCTACCTCTTCGACGACTCCTTCTCAGCGCTGGACCTCGGCACGGACGCGCGACTGCGAGCTGAGTTGAAGAAGGTGACCAGGCAGGCGGCCGTCCTCATCGTGGCGCAGCGGGTGTCGACGATCGTCGATGCCGATCAGATCATCGTTCTGGAGGATGGAGCGATCGTCGGCATCGGACGTCACGACGAGCTCGTCGAGACCTGCGAAACCTACGCCGAGATCGTCGGCTCCCAGCTGGCGGCGGAGGTGACGGCGTGACCGAGAACTCGCCGGCCGAGAAGCGCGGTCCGTCCGGGGACGGTGTGAACCTGCAGAAGCCGGCGGCCCTGCCGCAGCGCCTGCCCGCGGCCGGCCGCCGCCCTCCGGGTGGTGGGCCGCCCTGGATGAGCGTCGGGATGCCGACGGAGAAGTCGATGGACTTCTGGCCATCGGCCAAGCGACTGATGCGCCGGATGAGCCCACATCGGCTGCAGCTGCTGCTCGTGTTCGCTCTGGCCGTCACCAGCGTGTTCTTCAGTGTGCTCGGGCCGCGCCTGCTCGGTAAGGCGACGGACGTCATCTTCGCCGGGGTCGTCGGCCGGCAACTTCCGGCGGGGCTGAGCCAGCAGCAGGTGATCGACCATGCCCGGGCCACCGGTAACAATCACCTGGCCGACCTGCTGAGCGGTATGACGGTGACTCCGGGCAGCGGTATCGATTTCACCAAGCTCGAACAGATTCTGATGCTCGCGGTGACGCTCTATGTGGCGGCCAGCGTGCTCTCCTGGGTGCAGGGATTCCTTCTCAACGGCCTGGTTCAGAGCACGATTCGCCAGCTACGAGCCGACGTCGAGGCCAAGCTCAACCGGCTGCCGTTGCCGTACTTCGACAACCAGCCGCGCGGCGAGCTGCTCAGCCGGGTTACCAACGACATCGACAACATCGCTCAGACTCTGCAGCAGACGCTCAGCCAGCTCCTCACCTCGCTGCTGACGGTGGTGGGTGTGCTCGGGATGATGTTCTTCATCTCTCCGCTGCTGGCTCTGATCGCGTTGGTCGCCGTCCCGCTGTCGATGGTGGTCACCAAGCGGATCGCCAAGCGTTCGCAGAAGCAGTTCATCGCGCAGTGGACCAACACGGGGATCCTCAACGCCGAGATCGAGGAGGCCTTCACCGGGCACGAATTGGTCAAGGTTTTCGGACGGCAGCGGGAGGTTCAAGCCGTCTTCGACGAGAAGAACGACAGCCTCTACAACGCCAGTTTCGGGGCCCAATTCATCTCGGGGATCATCATGCCGTCGATGATGTTCATCGGAAACCTGAGCTATGTCGTCATCGCCGTTGTCGGCGGGCTGCGGGTGGCCTCGGGTTCGATGAGCCTGGGTGACGTACAGGCGTTCATCCAGTACTCCCGCCAATTCACCCAACCGCTGACCCAGGTCGCCTCGATGGCCAACCTGCTCCAGTCCGGGGTGGCGTCGGCCGAGCGCGTCTTCGACCTGCTCGACGCCCCTGAGCAGACCCGCGAAGTCAGCGACGCCGCTCGGGGCCACGAGGCGCACGGC
Organism: Jatrophihabitans sp. GAS493; assembly: GCF_900230215.1. Taxonomy (NCBI): domain Bacteria; kingdom Bacillati; phylum Actinomycetota; class Actinomycetes; order Jatrophihabitantales; family Jatrophihabitantaceae; genus Jatrophihabitans; species Jatrophihabitans sp. GAS493. The sequence goes on from NZ_LT907982.1 coordinate 2,324,244, forward strand.
CGGGTGGAGTTCGAGGCCGTCTCCTTCCGCTACCTCCCCGACCGCCCGCTGATTCATGAACTGTCGCTGGTGGCGGAGCCGGGGCACACCGTGGCGATCGTCGGCCCGACCGGAGCCGGCAAGACCACCCTGGTGAACCTGGTGATGCGCTTCTACGAGCTCGACTCGGGGCGGATCACCCTGGATGGCGTCGACATCACTCAGCTGCGCCGGGCTGACCTGCGCTCGCAGGTCGGCATGGTGCTGCAGGACACCTGGCTCTTCGGTGGGACGATCCGCGAGAACATCGCCTACGGCAACCCTGAGGCCTCTGAGGCCGAGATCCTCGCTGCGGCCCAGGCGACCTTCGTCGATCGCTTCGTGCGCACCCTCCCGGACGGCTACGACACCGTCATCGATTCGGAGGGGAGCAATGTCAGCGCGGGGGAGAAGCAGCTCATCACCATTGCCCGGGCTTTCCTGGCCGATCCGGCGCTGCTGATCCTGGACGAGGCGACGAGTTCGGTTGACACCCGCACCGAGGTTCTGCTGCAGCGGGCGATGGCGGCCCTGCGCGAGGATCGCACCAGCTTCGTCATCGCGCACCGCCTCTCGACGATCCGCGATGCCCACCTCATCCTGGTGATGGAGAACGGGTGCATCGTCGAACAGGGCACGCACGAGCAACTGCTCGAAGCCCGAGGTGCCTACTACTCGCTCTACAACTCGCAGTTCACCCAGGGCATCGACGAGGACTCCGAAGCGCCGACACCCGTCCGTACCTGAACGACTCTTCCCAGCGGGTCGAGGTACTAAATCGCTCGGGGCGCGCTCTTCATTGACGGCGGTCTGGGTTGCGCGTCAGACTGGCCGAACTTCCCATGAGCGCGTTCGGGTGGAGGAACTATGGCTTCGACGGTGATCGACCCCGCGGTGAGCACACCGATGGCGCTGGGCGGACGAGTCGTGACGATGGACGCGGACGGCACGGTGCTGCCGGAGGGGGTGGTTTATCTGCGCGACGGCGCTATCTCGGCGATACTGGCGAACGACGCTCCGCCACCGGTCGGATTCGAAGAGGTCACACCGGTGGCGACCGGCGGAACCATCTTCCCGGGCCTCATCGAACTGCACAATCATCTGCCCTACGGCGTCCTCGGCCTCTGGGACGTGCCGAAACTATATGGCAATCGGGACCAGTGGAGCGGATCATCGACGCCGGACTACCACCAGCTCATCAGCGGGCCGATGGGCGTCCTGGGACGTGACGAATCAGTGGTGCCGGCCGTCGTGCGCTACGTCGAGCTGCGCTGCCTACTGGCCGGCACGACGACCAGCCAGGGTGTGGCGCTGGCCTCCGACAGCGGAATCGTCAAGCACTTCCGCGGCCTGGTCCGCAACGTGGAGGCGACCGGCGACCCCGACCTGCCTCCGGCGACCACGCACATCGCCGATGTGGATGCCGCCGACGCCGAACACTTCCTGGCCCGGATCTCGGGGAAGCAGAAGCTCATCCTGCATCTGAGCGAGGGCACCGATGATGCCGCTCGCAAGCACTTCCTGGCTCTGGAGTACGCCAAGGACAAGTGGGCCATCTCCGCGAACCTGATCGGCATTCACTGTGTCGGCCTCACTGATGCGGATTTCGCCATCTTCGCCGCCCACGGGGGCAGCATGGTCTGGTCGCCGCTATCCAATCTGCTCCTCTACGGCAAGACAGCCAACGTCGGTGCTGCCATCGCCCACGGCGTGCCGATCGCACTGGGCTCCGATTGGGCCCCGTCGGGGAGTAAGAACCTGTTGGGCGAACTGAAGGTCGCCCGGCTGGCGGCGACCGGTGCCGGGGCGACGCTCACCGGGGCCGATCTGGTGGCCATGGTTACCCGCACCCCGGCGCAGATGCTGGGCTGGGGTGAACACCTCGGCAGCCTGGAGAGCGGCAAGCGGGGCGACCTGATCGTCGTACACGGCACTGCCGGCGATCCCTATGACGCTCTGATCGAAGCCAGCGAGGCCGACCTCAGTCTCGTGGTCATAAATGGCATTCCCCGCTGCGGCACGGCGCCCTTGATGAAGAAGCTCGGGCTCACCGGTGACGACGAGACGACCGTGGGCGGGCAGCGGCGGGTGCTGAACTTCGCCCAGACCACCGCCGATCCGAGCGTCGAAGCGGTCTCGGTGGAGGAGATGTTCGCGACTCTGAAGCAGGCGCTCGGTGCACTTGGCTCTCAGGTGGCGAAGGCCGGTGCACCGACAGTCGAGGCACTCCCGCGACCCGGGCGCAGCTTCCTCGCGGTCGACGGCGTCATCGACAATCACATGTCCTCTCGCCCGCACCTGCCGTACAAGGGAGTTCCGACCGGGCCGAGCAGCCGTCCAACCCTGGCCGCAGCCAAGCCACGACCCCTCATTCCGCTCACCCTCGACCCGCTCACCGCAGTGGATAATCCGGCGTACTTCGACCTGCTCACACACGAGCGAAACCTCCCCGAACTGATCCGCACCGGGAAACTCGCGTTGGCCGCACCTTAAGCTGGGCCAATGGCGTCGACGGCTGACTTCCGCGCGCGTGTCTCTACCCCGTCGGACATCGATGCGATCGTCGACACGATCACCACCGCCTTCTTCGACGACCCGACCTGGGGCCCGCCCTTCCCCGACCGGTCATTGCGGGCCGCGCAGGCCTCCGCTCTCTGGCGGGTGGTGGTGACCTCCGCGCAGCGCTACCCGTGGCTGCTGGTGGCCGACAACGTCGAGGCGGCCGCGCTCTGGATTCCACCGGGCGGCAGTGAACTGGCCAAGGATGAGGCGGAGCGATTCGAGTCGTTCCTGGTTGAGTCCAGCTCGCGCTCAATTGCCAGTGAAATACTGGAGATTCTCGAGCGATTCGAGGCAGTCCACCCGGTCGAGCCGCATTTCTATCTCAGCCTCTTCGCCACCCACGAGCGACGCCGCGGCCAGGGGTTGGGCATGAATCTGCTGCGGGAGAATTTGGCCCGTATCGACGAGCTGGGTGCGCCGGCGTATTTGGAGTCGAGCAATCCGGTCAACGACGAGCGCTATCGAAGTGTCGGCTTCCGCGAGCACACGAAGGTCACCATTCCCTCCGGTCATGTGGTGACCGGGATGTGGCGCCCGGCCCGGGTCACTGGGGATCGCGTCGAGGCGATTGGAGCACCGCGGTGAGCCAGTCATCTTTGTCGAGATTGAGCTGAAGAACTAAGTAGATTCAGTCAGACCCAATAGTTGTCATGCTCGCGGAAGAAGGCATCTCGCTCGGCCTCGGACTTGCCGGCGATCTCAGGGAGTCCCTCGAAGTACGCCTCCCGTCCCGCCCCGGGCGCGAAGTGCAGCAGCATCGACGCGGGCTGCTCAGACACGTTACGGAACCCGTGAAGGCCACCGATCGGAACGTGCACCCAGTCGCCGGGTTCGGTGTCGATCCAGCGGGTTCCGTCGAAGATCGCGACAGAACCGGCCAGGATGTAGAACGACTCGGAGATCGAGCGATGGAAGTGCGGGTCGGGCCCGCTGCGACCGGGGCCCATCTCCCACCGATAGAGGCCGAAGAGACCGCCAGTGCTCTCCCCGGTGGCCAGGTAGTGAACGGTATTCCCCGAGGCATAGGTCAGGTCAGCCGGGCGAGCCGCCGGCCGGTAGGTCGCGCTCACCTCGCCCCCGTCGCCCCGGTAGGTCGGTTCCGGATAGCTCATGTCGTCAATATATGCGCGGCGGAAGGCACGCCAGATGACCCGTGACCAAGCGTCGGTGTGGCCGCGGCTCTTATCAAGTTCATCGCTCCATTTACCTCCGTGAAATCAAATACTCGAAGGTAAGCGTTTACGGTCGGCGGAAGTCAGGTTTGTTCTCGATGAACGGGGTGGACGATGCCGGAGTCACGCGCAGATCAACGACGCCGCACCAACGAAGAGGTCTCCAACTATGTCGAGTGCGGCGACGCTCGCGGGCCCGGTTGGCTGCAGACCCATCCGCATGCTCAGGCCCGCGCGGCGGAGGAGCTGGAGAAGACGCACGCCGCTCAGTTGCCCAGGCATTAAGGCGTCTAGGTGCCGTGTTCTAGGTACCCCGATCGACCGGTCTAGGTACCGCAACCGGCACTGGGTTCGCCTGAGGGCATGTGCGGCCAGGACTTAGGTCGAGCCGTGCTTACAACTAGGTAGTTCTCCTGATGTAGGTACCCCCCTTAGACGCGCAGAGTGGATTCATCAAAGGAATCCAGGAGCCGAAGGGGCACGAGATGAACGTCTACCAGACCGAGATCGCACAGGCAGAGATGAACTACCGGCAGGAGCGGATCGGTGAGGATCTGCACCACTCCCGCAGCGCCCGGCGCCGGGAGCACCGCATGGAGACCCGCGGCGGCAGCCAGCCGCGCTCCTGGCAGCACCTCCTGACGATGCGGACCGCTCGCCACCGCTAATGGGGTCGGTCACGGCGCTTCCCCGACCCGATGCGGCACGCGCGACGCTTGAAAAGCAGTACACATTGTCAGAGGTAGACGGCACGATTGCAGACATGGCCCGCCCGCTGACCCCGCTCGTTGGACGCAATGACGAACTCGCCACCATGCAATCGCTGCTCCAGGAGTCGGTCAGCGACAGCGCCCGGGCGATGCTCGTCGTGGGGGACGCCGGTGTAGGTAAGACCCGGCTGCTCATCGAGGCATCCGCGCAGGCCGCTGATCGGGGTTGGCTGCGAATGGTCGGGCACTGTATCGACTTCGGTGACGCCGGCCTTCCCTACCTGCCTATCAGTGAGGCCTTCGGCGCGCTGGTGCGTGACCATCCGGAACTCGTCGAGTCTCTGGTCGCCGAGTTCCCGCCGCTGGCCCGGCTACTGCCGGCGCACCGACGCCTGGTCCAGCAGACGGCGGCCTTCGACGACCGGGTCGAGCGCGGAGCGCTCTTCGACGCAGTGCTCGGCGCGCTCGAGTCGATCTCCGCCCAGCAACCAGTCCTGCTGATCGTCGAGGACGTGCACTGGGCCGATCAGGCCACCCGTGATCTCCTCGGATTCCTCTTCGCCCGGCTCCGGGGCGAGCGTGGCATCGCGATCATCGCCAGCTACCGCAGCGAGGATCTGCATCGCCGTCACCCGCTGCGGGCCGTCGCCGCCGAATGGGCTCGCCTGCCGGGCGTAACTCGGCTCCCACTCCCTCCACTCACCGCCGAAGAGATCCGGACCCTCATCGGCGACGTGCGTCCGGTGCCCCTGCCGGAGCAGGTGATCGAGCGCATCATTCAGCGCTCCGGTGGTAACGCCTTCTTCGCCGAGCAACTCCTGGCCGCGGCCACAGACGACGATCGCTCCTCATCGGTGCCCGCTGAGTTGGCGGACTTGTTGCTGGTCCGCCTGGATCGCCTCTCGGCCGACGCGCGGCTCGCGGTTCGGGCCGCAGCGGTGGCCGGACGTCGCGTCCCGCACGAACTGCTGGCCGCCGTCGTGGAGCTGCCGCCGGACGCCCTCGAGGCGGCCCTGCGGGAGGCCGTCGATGCGCATCTGCTCGAACCCCGGGGCAGTGAGGCATACGGATTCCGGCATGCGCTGCTGGCCGAGGCGGTCTACGCCGACCTGCTACCGGGGGAGCGTGTGCGCCTGCATGCGAGCTACGCCCTGGCACTGACCCGAACCGCAACCGGCAGCGCGGCCGAACTCTCCCGACACGCGCACGAGTCGCATGATCTGCCGATGGCCTTCTCGGCCAGCGTGCGTGCCGGTGACGAGGCGATGACCGTCGCGGCCGCCGAAGATGCCATGCGTTATTACGAGAATGCCCTGGAACTTGCGGCCCATGCGCCACCCGAAACCGAGTTTCCGGCCAGCACCGTGGCGGCCAAGGCGGCCAATGCGGCATCGGTCGCCGGACATGTTTTCCGCGCGGTGGCCCTAGGAAAGCAGGCCGTGGCCGACTTGCCGGCCGATGCTCCGCCGCAGCTGCGGGCCGAGTTGCTACTGGGCAAGGCGCGCTACGCCATGCCGGTCGACTCCGAGACCGACGCGCTGGAGTCGACCGACGAGGCCCTGCGTCTGGTGCCGGATGATCCGCCAACCGCGCTACGGGCTCGAATCGCGGTAGTCCACGCGCGCTGCCTGATGATGCTCGGTCGCTACGCCGATGCCAGTCGTTGGGGGCAGGAGGCGCTGATGCTCGGGACCCGGGTCGCCGACCCGGAGGCGGTGGCCGAGGCGAGCACCACCCTCGCGGTCCTCGACCAGCGCACCGGTGACCCGGTGAGTGCAGCCGAGGGGCTGCTGGCCGTGCGGGCCGAGGCGCGGGAGCGGGGCAACCTCATCGCGGAGTTGCGCAGCACGTACAGCCTCGGGGGGCTCTACTTCGAACTCGGAGAGCTGGAGAAGGCCGTGGAGGCCTACGAGGCCAACGCGGCACGAGCACAGCAGGCTGGTCGTCCGTGGTCCTCCTACGCCATCGAAAGTCGCGTCCTGTCGGTCCTGACCCGCTATCAAATGGGCGACTGGGACCGCAGCGCCGCCCACGCATCGGTGGTGGGGGAGTCGCCGTCGCCGCTGGCCGAGGCGATGATCAAGGCGGCCGGGCTCGCCGTGGCGGCCGGGCGGGGCGAGGTGGCGGCGCTGGAACTGCTTCCGGCCCTGCGCTCGTGGAGCCTGCGCGAGACGATGGTGGCCGTACAGACGGTCCCGGCGGCCGACCTCTTCGTCTGCGCCGGCGAGCCGGAGCGGGCCCTGGAGCATCTCGATTGGCTGGTCCTGGAGTTGACCGGCCTCTGGCAGACCGCGCTCATCCCGTCCCAGGTCAGAATCTCAGCCATCGCGCTGGCTACGCTCTCCGCGATGGTCTCCGACCGTCCGCAGTCCGGGCGCCCAGCCCTCGTCGAGCGGGGTGAGGCATACCTGAGCGCTGCCTGGGCGGTACTGGCCGATCAGCAGAAGCCCGAGCGGAAGCTGGGGGCCGAGAGCCGGGCCTGGGGGTTGCGGGTGGAGGCCGAGTGGCTGCGCCTGCGCTGGCTGGCCGGCGTGCAGGCCCCGACGCTGGACGAGCAGATCGAGGGCTGGCAGAGATCGATCGAGGGATTCAGCTACGGCGACCGCTACGAAGTGGCCCGGTCCCAGGCGCGACTGGCCACCGTGTTTCGGGCCGCGGGGCGAAGCGCGGAGGCCGCCGAGTTGGCGACCTCAGCTCGGGAGACGGCTCGAGAACTCGGCGCCGCACCGCTGCTGGCTGAACTGCGCGCCCTCGGCACCAGTCGGCGGGTCGAGGCGCCCACCACCGGGAGACCGCAGAACCTCACCGGCCGGGAGAAGGAGGTCCTGGCGCTGCTGGAGCAGGGGCGGACCAACCGGCAGGCCGCCAAGGAGCTTTACATCTCGGAGAAGACAGTGAGTGTGCACGTCTCGAACATCCTGGCCAAGCTCGGCGCCAGCAGTCGGGCTGAGGCCGCGTCGATCGCTCGGCGGGACGGTCTGACCTGACCCGGCGGCTTGAAACGGCCTGAAACGGCGGCTCGAAACGGCTGAACGGCTTTGAACGGCCCTGATACTGGAGCGGGCGACGGGAATCGAACCCGCACAATCAGTTTGGAAGTTCCAGGCACAGATTCTCCTGAAGCTGCTGAAAACCGTCCTGACGAGCCCCTAGAGAGTCCTCGTCAGGACGGTGATTGGCCTTGATTCACCGCCAAATACCGCCCGCTGTTGCACGCGAGTTGCACGAAACTCGCCACCGTTACTTGCCGCCAGCGCACAGCGCGGCGCGGCCACCCGCTGCTTCTGCCGGGGGCGCCCAGGGGTAGCCGAGCTCAATAAGTGCCGTAGCTGAGAGGCCGTCCCGGCCCTGCTACGCACCGGCAGACCTTTCGGCTGGATGGGGAACACCCCCAGGAAAGCCGAAAGCCGCCCCTCAACTTTGGCGAGTGCAGGGCGGCCGGTGGCGCGAATCAACTGGTGATGAGGCTACCCGAAATGCCTCCCGTCCACCACACATTCGAGCCCGTGGGCTCTGTTTGGCGTGTCGTGGGCGTGCCTCCGCGGGACTCCGGCGCGCGGTGCGTATAAGTCCGGGCCCGGAGTCGGGCCACTCGCGTGAGCGGTGGTTGCGTCCGTCGGAATAGTCAGCCTGGCGCTGTGAGCCGACACCATCCCCTGGGCGACAGCCGTGACAGGGTGGCGGTGTCGGGTATGGGCCTCCGAAGGTGACTCGCAGTTCTGTGCCCCGAAGACAACAGGAGTAGCAGGACGGCGAGGGGTTGCCCCGATGCGTGAGCGCGGGAGCAGAACACGGTAGGCCCACCCTCGGTGCCGTTGTCGCACCCCGATCACGCTGGACAGCCAGAGACCACCTCAGGCCCGTCATCATGGGCCGCAGCGTCGGGTAGAGCCTGCTACGTATGCCGCCCTAGCGCCGAGTAATGACCGGTGCCCTCGTGAGCTGAGATGCCCGCGTTGCCAAAGCCGACATGGGCCACGTGCGCCTGCTCGCCCCCGACCCGAAATCGCCGCCGACCCGTGAAAGTGCGCAGACGAAACGCAACCACTCCTCCGATGTGGCTGCCAGCCGCGCGCGTCGGTCGGTAGCCGGCCATCGACTCGGCCACGCTGGTAGGCGGCTACGCGTGCAGTGTCGAGCCGGACGGACCCGCGTAGTTTGCGGGTTCGGCCGGGGCTGGGGTGTGGGGCGAGAGCCCCGCCGGAACCGAAGGTTCCGTAACGCGCGCGCGAACTGGCTGCATGCCATGCCATGGGCTCAGCACCTGCCACGCGAGCGCATGCGTTCGAGAGAACGCGCGGGTACCTGTCCGCTGGCGCCGATTTGGTGGCTGACGTCGGAGCCCCCCAATGTGACGATGAGGCCTTGGCTTCGTGCGACGAACTGGCTGGACCTGCCGACGCCACATCTCTGCAGCGCGACGATCTTCGGGAGCACTGGGACGAGGTCGTGTAGTTGGAGGCCGCCTGCGCGTGAGGAAAAGGCTCTCGGCGGGACGGACTGGGCGCTACTGGCCCACCAAACGCGGTACATGGCCGCCTGCCGGCTCTATCGTGCCCAGCAGCGCGCCTCCCTCGTCATCAACTGCAACGACCCGAGCCGTCCGCGATTGATCCGGGACTGACCACCCGAGCACATCGGCTCAGGGAAGCTCGAGGACGACACCACAACCGCCCGCGCCGAGTCAACCTCACTCGGGCGCGGGATCCGTCTCGTTCGGGGCGCTCGTCAGCACGGATCGGCGTCGCGCATTTGAGTCCGTCGTGGGCGCAATGTTGACTCCCGCTGTGCCGCAGGGAGTGCCGCTTGCCGCTTCATGTGAGCCGCATGCGGAGCGGTGATCTCCGATCACCCACAGAATGCCGCAGATAGCGCGCGGAGCCGTCGTTATCGGCGCGCTCCCGTCGCTGTCCCCGCTGACCTCGAGCGGACCAGATGAATGGTTCTGGTACAGCGGTGCGCCAGTAGTCAGTGGCGCGTTCGTACCTAAGTCGATTGAGAGGTGTGCAAGAGCGGAAACAAGTCGCGGTTGGGGCGTCGGAGGCCTACCTGTAGATGGCAAGCACATCAAGCATCACGGCCGGACCCTCGACGTAGTTGGCTTCTTCGCCGGCCTTCGGTGCCGTCTGCTGCATGCGACGTCGCTGCTCGCGCGGCATGAGGCTCATGCCTGGCAAGGCAAGAACGGGTTTCCATTCGCCCTCCTTCCAGGTGCGCGACACCTTGCCAACCACACGCGCGATTCCATCGATCTCGCCGGTGACGTGGTCGCGCTTCAGCGGCCCGACGACCCGCCAGCGATCGTTCGATTCAAACTCGCCAACGACCACTTGGTCGGACTTGGCGACCGATGCAAACGATCGCACAGCCTCCACCTGTTGGGGATCGGGTAGGTCAGTCCCCTCATTGCCAAACATTTTGGCAAGTGGTCCGAGCGTGTTGATCATGTCGAGTAACGGTAGAACATCACCTGCGTTTGCGAGAATCCTGACTGCATCAGGGACATAGATTTCGACTTCAACCTCGATGAGCGCGCCGATGCCAATACCGTCCAAGTCCTCTGCGTCGAGGATCTCCTGCCAGCCGGCGCGCTCAGGGTCTTGCTGCGCGAGAGCCAACAAGCGCTCGAAGCGCGCAGAGGGCACGTCGCTGTAGTCAGCCGACGCTTCGTCCTGCATCGAACGGTCGTGCGAAAGCTTGAGCATCCGCGCATCGGCGCCAGCTTCGGTACTGCGACCTTTCACGTTTCGTCGCTGGCTCGTACTTCTCAGACCATCCTCCAACGTGGCGATGAAGGCATCGAGCGTCGGTTGGTCTAGATAGAGGAAGTTGCGCAACATGGACGGATGATAGCGCTAGCCCCTGACGCGCCGAGCCGGGTCTTCCTGGTCCCAGTCGACGCGCGCATAACGACGCCCGGCGGCCCGGCTGCGGTAGCCAGGGTGAGCGCATAGTCGGCGTTGTGCCGACGTCGGCACAACGCCGATTGTGCCGACCTCAGGATTGTGCCGACCTTGTGGCAGATTGCCCTGTGGGACGGGGGCTTCGGGCGCGCGAGGTCGGCACAATCCACGGGTCTCGCACGCTCGCGCCGGGCGTGTGGTCCGCACTGATCGCCGAGTAGGCGATCAAGGTGCGGGCGGAACCCATCGACGTGAATATCAAGCACGGGTGGACGTCCAGATGCCGAGGCACACGGATGATCTGCAAGGCAATACGCGTGAGGCCGTCGCCCCATCTCAGTCGCGGCCGATCTCGCGGCTCGAGGACGACCGCGGATTGTGCCGACGTCCAAGACGGCGAATCCCTTGCCGGCCAGGCGATCCAGTCGTCAAGTCGGCACAATCCTGAGGTCGGCACAATCGGCGTTCGGATCGAATCAGTGCAGATCGCACGTTGGACGCGACGCGGGTGTGCACAACGACGGCCCGACTGCCGGACGAAGGACTGGGGGAGTGCCCAGCTAACGCTGGGTTCACTCCGCGGTATCTTTCGATGGCCGCCCTTCCGAGGGCCTTTGGCTGCGTCAGTACCTTGGCTGGTGCAGCGCCGTGACAGCGGTAGCGCTGCAAATCAGCAACCGCGGAACAAGATCGGGGATCAGCTTTGCTGATCGCCGGTGACCAACGCCCGTCACGTGGCCTGGCCAGCATCTGGCCGACCAAGGCTGCACCTGGCTCACCACGTGGGCACTGACCAAGCAGCCGAGCAGGCCCACTACCTCATAGGCATGATCACGCGTGACCAGCCGGCCGGCTACCTGCGGCTACCCCACCCCGACGACCCACTCGACGCAGACAACCTGTCGTGAAGGTATCGGCGCTCACTGCGACGTGCAACGAGAGACTCGGCCAGTCGCTAGGCAAGAGAACCGGGTGGTGTGCCGTTCATGCCAGGTCACCGTTGACCGGGCCTACCCATCGTCCGTGAGCCCACGCGGAGGTCGAATCCTGCTCGACGTCGGTGGTTGCGGGCGGCATACTGGATCGGGCCGAAATGAGAATCTCGGAAGTGAGGCTGGGAGCCCGCCCGTAGCAGTTGGCGGGTCGCCCGGCCTTCGCGCTTCCCGGAACGCGACCGGCATCGGAAAGTCAAGGCCCCGGCGACATCACCTTGCGGCGAGGGGTCATCCGGGGCAATCGACCACATCTGACAAGGACCTGTGGCCGATGGCAGGGCGCTCGGCCCGCCACGCTGCTTAGGCTGTCACGACCGTGATGTTGAATCTCCAGGCATGACCAGCCACGTCTTCGTCGACGAGACCAAGCACGGTGGTTACCTGCTTGCCGCCGGCGTCGTCGTGCCCCCGGATCTCGATCGGGTACGGCAGCAGCTGCGAGGCCTTGTGTTGCCCGGCCAACGGCGGATTCACATGAAGGCCGAGAGCGACAGCCGACGCCGCGCGATCGTCAGTGCGATCGTGCAGGCAGGCGTCACGGCCACCATCTACGATGCCGGCCGCCGGCACAGCACCGAGAAGGCTGCCCGCGCAGCCTGCTTGCAGGCGTTAGTCATCGATGCCGCCCGTGACGGCTACGCGATGCTGATCATCGAGGAAGATGAAACGCTGACCAGTTGGGACAACCAACGTCTCATTGAACTGACCCGCGCAGCCGGGTGCAAGGACTCCCTGCGGTACGAGCACCGCCGAGCCGCCCAAGAGATCCTGCTTGCCCTACCCGACGCGGTCGCTTGGTGCTGGGCGAAGGGCGGCGACTGGCGCCGCCGCATCGAGCCAGTAGTCACAACGGTGCGTACCGTCTGACCCAAGAAAGCGCGAAGCCCGAGCGCCACGGTCGTCCGGCCGGGTCTCGGGCTCACTTCCTGAAGCTCAACGCAACAGGCTGAAGGAAGCATAGCGGCCGCCGGCCTAGAAACGCCACCCATTGCAGACCTGACCGCCAGAACAATGCGGCGCTACGCGCTGTGCTCAGCTCGGGCGGCTCCGCAGGCTCCGCCGCCCGAGCCGTCTCCTCCCCCACCTGGCTTCTCAGTGTGGGCCGGGACGACCTGCGCGCAAGGGCGCTCCGCAAGCTCCGCGTCACACGCGACCGGGCTTCGCCCGGCCCTTGCGCTCCGGCCGCCTAATCCGGCCCTTGAAAAGCGCGCCAGGTGGGGGAGGAACAACGGGGTCATCCTTCATCACTCATATCGGTTCCGATACGACCCGAAAGTTTCGCTTTACGGAGAGTCCAATGACGAAGTTCAACCCCGCGCCCGCCGCCCTCTAACCCATATCAGCACCGATACAGACCGCTACATACCGAAGGTGTACACCATGACCGCACATGCCCACCAGCCCATCGAGCCTGCCCGTCAGCCGCCGTACCTCGCCGGGGATCGCGTGCAGATCCTCTACATGAGCGAGCGCGGCACCATCCTGGCCGACGCCTACGTCACCGCCGTGTTCCGGCGACCGGACGGCAGCTTCGGCGTCAACGCCGTCATGTCCGACGCCCGGGCCAGCTTCCACCTCTTCCCCGCCACCGGGGACGCAACGACGATCGCCCACCAACCCCCAGTGCGCGTTGGCGTGGACCACGCCGAGGCGAGCGGGTAACTCCGTGACCACCTGGGACGAGATCGCCAACGCCGAGAAGGCCTTCATTCGTGCGACCTTGCGCCGCACCGCCGCCCAGCAAGAGCGGCTGTTCTACGACGCCACGGACGCCAGCGCGAAAGGCCAGGCCGGAAGACGGGCCACGGCGCTGCTCGCCGCCATCGACCAGCTCACCGCAGCACCGCCGCCAGCTCCCCTCTGGCGCGAGATCGCGCCCAACGGCCGCATCGCCAGCGACAGCGCCGCCATCGACCGCATCGCGCACTGGCTGTGCGACCCGGAATGGGGTCTCGGCATGTTGGAAGACATCGCAGACGTCATCACCTCGACCGGCCGTGACCTCACCGGCGCCCACGAGCCCACCTGGGCACGCCACTAGACCTATCGGACCCGATACGGCCCGATATAACCGAAGGAGAACGCAGTGACAACCACCAAGAACGGCACGACGACGGACACCACCGGCATGGTCTACCTCGACCTACCGATCGCTGAACTGGCCGACCATCCGGCCAACCTCCGATTCGACCTGGGCGACGTCTCCGACCTCGCGGCCTCAATCGCGGAGAACGGCCTGATCGAGCCCATCATCGTCGCCCCGCTGGCCGCCGAAAACGACACGAGCGGCGGCTACCTCATCATCGCCGGTCACCGACGGACCGCCGCGTGCCGCCAGATCGGCTGGGTGACGGTCCCGGCGATCTCGCGGCCTGACCTGGCCAGCACCGATGGGACGGTGAAGGCCGATCACCTGTTCCTCATGCTCGACGAGAACACCCAACGCGAAGGCCTTACCACGCAGGAAGTCAGCGCCGGGCTCGCGCAGCTGGCCGCGTTCCCCGGCCTAACTCCAGCCAAGGTGGCCAAGCGCACCGGGCGGGATGTCGAGGCCGTCAAGCACGCGGTGGCGGCCGCGAAGCTGCCCGAGGACGTGCGGCCCCTCGTTGTCGCGGATGCGCTCACCCTCGACCAGGCCGCCGAGCTGGCCGAGTTCGAGAATGACCCCAAGGTCTACGCCCGGCTGATCAAGAAGCTCGCAGCCGGTGGCTGGGGAGCCTCGCACATGATCAGCGAGGAACGGCGCAAGCGCGACACCAACGCCGAGAAGTCCGACATCATGGCCGACCTACGCAGGCAGTCCGTGCGGGTCGTGGGCGCACCGAATCAGTGGGACTTTCCCCGCCGGACTCGGATGCAGCCGCTCAGCAACCTGCGCACGACGGCCGGGAAGAAAGTCACCGCCGCCGCGCACGCCAAGTGCGACGGACACGCGGCGTTCCTACGCATCGACCAGTACAAAGCCGTTGGGAAGCGAATCACCGTCAATCACGTCTGCACCAGTCCCGAAGACCATGGCCACACCCTGGACGAGCAGCACACCGGCCGCGACAGCGGCCCAACGCTGACCGAGGAACAACAGGCGGCCGAAGCCGAGCAGAACGAAGCCATCCAGCTTGGCTGGGCCGCAGCGGCCGAAGTTCGCTGGCAGTGGCTCGTCACCCTGTTCCGGGCCAAACAGCTACCCGACGCCCTCACCCAGGCCGCGCTCGGCGCGGACCGGCCCCGTGACGAGGCCAGGCTGCTGCACCTGCTCACCGGACGCGAGGCAGCCGATCCCGAGGACGATGAGGCCAACCAAGCCGCCTACGACGAGCTGATCGTCAAAGACACCGCGACCAGGCTGCACCGGCACACCGTCGCCTACATGGTGCTGTCCATTGAGGATGACGCCCAGCGCCTAGACCCCACCCGGTGCGACAGCTGGGGCGGCCCCGGCACCGCGCAGTGGCTGCGACGCCTGGCTGAAGTCGGCTACGAGCTCGGAGACGCCGAGCAGATCGTCACGACCACCTGGCCCGCCAAGTAGCCAGCGCGGACCGGCCGGGGCAGCTACCGCCCCGGCCGGTCCTATCGGCACCGATACAACCCGAAAGGACACGATCATGAGCCGGCCCGCCGACCGCTACTGCTGCTCCGCCGAGCACCCGCCGACCTACGAGCGCCGCGGAGCACTGCTCAGGCAGCACGACAGCCAAGTCTGCGACTGTGGCCACCGCTGCATCAGCCACGGCAGCTATGACCACCGACGCGCCTTCATCGGCGTCGGACTCGGCCCCTGCGGCTGGCCCCGCTGCGACTGCGACCAGTTCCTCAGTAGCGGCACCAGCTCCGACACCGGCAACACCCCCGTGCCCGACTACGACCGTGAAACCAGCGACGAACAGATCAACACCATCTGCGACGACTGCCAGGCACCCCCGGGCGAGCCCTGCCACTGGGCCTGCTCGTCGTGGTGGGCCTAACGGCGGGCTGTATCGGCACCGATACAGCCCGAACCACCCGCGACCACCGCCGAGGCAGCCTGACCCCGTGGCGGCCGGGCCGGCGAAGAGCAACCGCCCCGGCCGCCACAACAGATAGCCCCGAAGGGGCGTACGGCGCTACGCACCGACTCATGCGCCGACCCGGCTTCGCAAGCTGCGCCGCGTCGGCGTTGACCTCCCCCACCTGGCGTCCCAGTGTCGGCCGGCAGGCCTTCCGCTGCAAGGGCGCTCCGCAAGCTCCGCGTCACACGTGATCAGGGCTTCGCCCCGACCCTTGCAGCTCCGGCCGGACCTAGGCCGATGCGCCACTGCGCCAGGTGGGGCGAGGGAAATGCGGGGCACCCCTCAGATCCGCACCACGCCAGTCCCGCTCACCGTCTCAGCACCGAATCAGTACCGATACAACCCGAAAGGACACGATCATGAGCCAAAACACCAAGCAGGGCAAGACACCGGAACAGCGCAAGGCCGAACGCGAGGCGTTGCTAACAACACTGGGGGAGAAGGTCGCCACGCTCGCCAGCTCGGCCGAGTGGGTCAACTATCTGCGGTTCATGACCGCGCTTCGCCGCTACAGCTTCAACAACCTCATGCTCATCGCCGTGCAGTGCCCGCACGCGACCCAGGTCGCCGGGTTCCGCAAGTGGCAGCAGCTCGGACGTCAGGTCCGCAAAGGCGAGAAGGCCATCAAGATTCTCGGCTACTCCACCAAGAAGGTCACCAAAACCGACCCGGCCACGGGGGAGGAGATCGAGGACCGGGTTACTCGTTTCCCAGTGCTATCGGTATTCGACCTCAGCCAAACCGACGGCGACCCGAATCCCACAACCACGTACACACTGCCGACCGGTGACGGCCCGGCCGGGACGCTTGACCGTCTGATCGGCTGGCTCACCAGTGAAGGCTGGACCGTGAAGGAAGAAGCCCTGGCCGGGGGACTGGAGGGCTACACCGACCACACCCGGCACCTCATCGTCACCAAAACCGACCTCGAGCCCGCAGCGCGCCTCGTCGTCCTTCTGCACGAGACGGCCCACGCCCTGCTACACGTCAACGATGCCGAGTACGTGGCGCACCGCGGCCTGTGCGAGACCGAGGCCGAATCAACCGCCTACGTGCTGGCCAACCTGCTCGGCATCGACGTCGACGCCAGCTCGATCAGCTACATCGCCGGATGGTCCAATGCCAAACCCGACGTACTCACCGCTGCCGCGACCAACGTGCTGCGCGCCGTCAACACGATCGCCGCCGCACTCGGCCTCGACGAGGACGAGCGGGCGGGGGAGGAGGCGAATGCAGCCTGACCCCCGGCCCGGGCGCGGCAACAGAACGCCGCGCCCGGGCCGCAAACCCGACACCCAGCCCCGACGACACGCCGACGGGCTATCCGACCCATTCGGAACCGATACAGACCTATTATCTCCGATAAGAGCGAAAGGACTCAGCGCATGCGCGTCACCGCAGTGGTCAACCAGAAGGGCGGCGTCGGCAAAACGACGACCACCATCAACCTGGGCCGTGCCCTGGCCAGGCTCGGCCGCCGCGTCCTGCTCATCGACATCGACGAGCAAGCCGCACTTACCTTCCACTTCCTAGGCGACGCAGCCGAGGAAATGGCGAGCCTGTATGAGGTCATCGGCTCTCGCCCCAGCGCCACGATGGCCGAGACGATCGTCATGAGCGACGTCCCTGGCATCTGGGTCATGCCCGCCAACGACGACCTCGCCCTGCTCAGCAATGAGCTCGTCGTGGCCGGCGTCGGCCGGGAATCCCGCTTGGCCAAAGAACTCGCCAAGCAGACAGCCGACTACGACGACGTACTCATCGATTGCCCGCCGTCGCTGAACCAGCTCACCGTCAACGCCCTCGTCGCCGCGCACCAGGTCCTCATCATCACCGAGCCCGAGCTCTACAGCGGCCGGGGTGTAGTGAAGCTCCTGGACACCATCGACGGTGTCCGCGAGCAGCTCAACCCGCTGCTGGCCGTCGCCGGCGTTTTGATCAACAAGTACGACTCAAGCATCGACATCCACGTCCGGCGATCGGTCGAGATCCGCGAACAGCTCACCGCCGGCGACCCGCCGATCACCGTCATGCCGACGATCGTGCCGCGCTGGACCACCGTTATGCGCACCACCGACGCCGGCGCCGACGTAGCCGACTTCAACCACCCGGCCGCCCGAAAACTGCTCGGCTTCTACGCCGATATCGCCCGCACGCTCCTGGACCCGAGCGTGCCCGTCCTCGAGGAGACCGTCCGATGACCAGCACGCCACAGCCACTGAACATGCGGCGTGGCGGTGCCAAGCGCGGCAACAACGGCTCCTACGTCACCCCGGCCCCTGTCGCACCCGCCGCCGAAGTATCGGAACCATCGGACCGTATCGGAACCGATACAGCCCGGACGACATCTGCGCCGGCCCGCGGCCGCCGCACCGTCACACCCAGACCCAGTGACGCCGCCGCCCGCGCCAAGGCCGCCTACGACGCCAAGCCCAAGGTCATCTTCCGCGCGGTCGACGAAGACACCGCCTACAAACTCAAGGCGATGTACCAAGACCAGCTGCACAAGCCCGGAGGCATCGAAGGCTACAGCGAGTGGGGTCGGGTCATGCTCAAGCAGCTCGTCGACCAGTATGAACAGGCCAACGGCCCACTACCGACCGGCCACGACATCCAGCTGCGACCCGGCCGCGTCGCCGGAACCTGACCGCGTCGATGACTAGACCAGGACCACCTGGCCAAAGGACGCCACTACCAGCCATCAACGCCAACCAGGTCCCGTCGCTGAGCATCGTCGAACATGCCCTCAGCGATGAGGACACGTCCTACCGTGAACGTGCAAACGGCATTGACACGAAGGCAGGCGTCATCCTCAGCGCGGCCGGCGTCATAGTGACACTCGTCGGCATCCACTCCAGCGTCGCCGGGCTCGTGGGGCAGTTCATCGCTATCGCCGCCGGCGCCGCCGCGGTGTGGACACTCAAGCCCCGCGTCGACAAGGCAATAGGCATTCGCCAGCTGCGTGACCGCTACCTCCAGGAGAACGAACTCAGCACGCGGATGATCCTGCTCAACACCCGCCTCGACATCCAGGAGAAGAACGAAAAATACCTGTTCCGCAAAGCCCGCTGGCTCAAGATCTCCTCCAGCCTCCTGCTTTGCTCCGCTACCGCCATCGCCATCGGCGGTAGCCTCAACGTGATCTCGCACTGAATGGAGCCGCTATGACTGCGAGCCCGCTACCGGCACCGGTGGAGGACGTCGAACACGAACCTCTCGATGTCGACGCCCTGTTCCCTGCCGATCCTGCGCTAATGATCAGCCCCGAGGGTGACACCAAGGGCCTCAAAGAACTCAAGCGCACAGCCCAGGATCGGATCGACGCCCAGGACGATGCGTCATGAGCAGTGTCGAACAGCCGACCCCGCCTACGCCAGCACCTGCCCCCAGTCCGTCGGAACCGGCGCCGCTGCCGGCAGAACTCCTCCAGGCCGATCCCGGCCTTACCGTCACCGCGACGTGGGCAGCGGCGCCCCCGCTCAACAGCACTTCTCGGTGACTATCCCGGCACAACCAGACAACGACTGAGCGAGACGAGCGATGACAGATCCTGCACCTGCTTCAGAACCTGCACCGGAACCTGCACCCGCTCCGGCACCCCTGCCAGCCGAACTGATCCAAGCGGACCCGGCGCTGCTGATCGATGCCGTCCGCGAGGGAAACCACCCCAGCGAGACGCGGTGACCGAACCCCAAGAGACCGGCGGTGCTGACACCTCGATCGTGGACCAGGCTTCGACGCAGCCCGCGACAGAGCTTCCCGAGATCTACCTGCAGGCTGACCCGGCGCTGACCCAGGACGCGATCGTGCTCACCGAACCCGGCCAAGACACGATCGACCTGTAGCCGCAAGGAGACATTCACCAGAGTTTCGCTTCACTTGCAGCACGATTCACCACCTCAGCCCCGTCGACCACCCGGCCGACGGGGCTGACACGTATCCAACGACTGCACTTTTCACCCGCCCTTCGAGGCCTCTCCCAATGAGAGGACCAACACCGAAGGGGGTGAACCCACCAGCCGGCCAACCTGGCTGGAAACCGGAGTGACGCGCCGGCAGAGGGCGCGCCGCGTAGATCCCACGACCTCAGCCGCAGGCGGCACGGTCAAGAGATTTCCTCCCCGCCGGGCATCCGAGTATGGGCCGCGCGACCTACACGCAAGGCACGGCGCCCGATGGGCGACCGCAGTCGCAAAAATCATCACGGCGGGCTTCGCCCTTATTTCCTTTGATGATTTTTGCTTGGTGCGGCACACCGACCTTGCGCTCCGGCGCTCAATGCGGCCCCTATCTCTTCTTTGCCCGGCGGGGGAGGGAATGCAGGGGTTAAGCCGACAGGCCAGACCACCAAACCTCTCTCTCGCTGGGAACCAGGATCTCTCGGAACAGCCGAGGGTCAATCGTCCGAAAGGAACACTGTCATGAGCTTCATCATCATCGAGGGCAACATCACCGACGAGGCCACGCTGCGCGAGTTCCCAAGCAAGCGCACCGGCGAGCTGGTCCCGATCAGCAACGCCACCGTCGCCGTCAACGATCGTCGCTACAACGCCGAGACCGAGCAGTGGGTCGACACCGGCAAGACCTTCTACGAAGTCACCGTCACCGGAACCGAAGCGATCCACTTCGCCGCTACCGCAGCCAAAGGCGCGCGAGTCATCGTGGCCGGCAACGTCTACGTCGAGGAGTACCGCGACAACGAGGGCAACCAGCGCAGCCGACGCCGGATCTCGGCCGACCACCACGGACTCTCCAGCAAGTTCGCGGCCGCGACCACCCGCCAGCCCGCCAACACCAGTAACTGACAAACCACCGTGGGGGAGAGGCCGCGGCGTCGCGTGAGCGGCCTCTCCAGCACAGGAGCGACAACACTCCCACACCGAACCCATCCCAGCCAAGGGAGCGCACAACCATGACCACCACACCGCACGCAGACACCCAGACCAGCACCGACGAGCGAGTTGCCCAGGCCGCGCACCGGCTCTACGAAGCCGAGCTCGCCGTGCACACCGCGCACCAGACCGGCAACGACGACTGGATCACCGCCGCCAACAACCGTCTCCACCAAGCCATCGTCGACCACACCGTCGCCGTAAACGCGGCACGATCGCGCATTCAATAACTCCCCGGAAAACGGCGGGACTAGTGGGCCCTGCGCTCCCGGATGACCCGGCACACGAAGAACGAAAGAGTCTCCGACATCGGCACGGGAGGGATGTGCGGATGTCGGAGACAATCTGACAGTACCGCCAACGTTGGACCAGGACTAGATGCAGAAGGTGAGGACCAGGATGTACAACAAGATGCGACTCATCCCTCGCCTTTTGGGAGTGACAGTCCGATGAGCTCCACCGTCACCGCAAGCATCGCCGCGGCCGCCGCGGCCGCGATCACCGCGCCCTACCTCGCTGGCCTCACGATCACCGCCCCTGACCGGCGCAACGCCACCTGGTGGCACCCCACCCGAGCGAGCCGGCCACGCACCACGGCCACCGCAGCCGGTGCGATCGCCCTGGCCGCCATCGGAGCGATCGCCACCAGGTGGACCGCCGCCTGGCCCGCCTACCTCGTCCTCGCCCTGACCGGCGCGGTCCTGATCGTCGTCGACCTCGAGCACCATCGCCTTCCGGACCGGATCATGCGTATCGCAGCCGCCGCCGGCTTTGCCGGCTTCTTCGTAGCAGCCGCCGTCACCGGGAACTGGGCGAGGCTCGGCCGAGTAGCACTGGCGGCAGGCTTCGTCGCCGCGGTGTTCTACGGACTCGCTCTACTGTCCCCCCGAAGCATCGGCCTAGGAGACGTCAAGCTCGCTGGCCTCCTAGCCGGCTACCTTGCCTGGTTCGGCTGGCTGACCGTCATCGGAGGCCTGGCAACCGGATTCGTTGCCGCCGGCATCACCGGCATCGTCTTGCTGATCACCCGACACGCGAACCGAAACACCCACATCCCGCTAGGCCCGTTCCTGATTACCGCCGCAGTCGTGATCGCCACCCTGCACCCGTAACGCGGGTAAAGCGAGACACACCATTTTCGTAAGGAGAAACCTGCCGTCAAGCGGGTAACCCGCCATACGCTGTTGCGCTGGCCTCAGTGTCACGCCAGGCTCAAGCCAACCAACAGGGAACATCAACGTACGGAACGACGGACCCCGCTGTTAGCGAGTGCGCCACTCGACCAGTGTCGGCACCCCCTGGAAAGATCGCCGGTATGAACGCACCGACACCGACCCTCACGACGATCACCCGCTGGCCACAGGCCGCAGGTGTCGCCTGGCGGTGGGCGCGCACTTACAGTCGGCTCCGCGATGTCTGGCGCCCCCTCGGTCTGATCGGCTGCCCCGGTCTCTGGGTCGTCAACATGATCATGATCGGCCGGAGCGCAGCCGACACTGTGGTGCGAGGTGCGGCGGCCGCGAAGGTGCCCAATCCGATCACTCGGCCACCGAGGCAACTGTGGTCTGCGCTGCTCGCCCCGCCGATCGGCCTTATCGTCATCATCGGTGTTCTTGTCGTAGCGCCGACGACCACACCGACCGCCATCATTGCCGCCACCGCTGCTGCCCTCGTGCTGCTCGGTCTCGCCCTTGGGATGCTGGTCGAGGCTATCTGGTCAGCCGCCACCCAGGTCCGCGCCGGGCGGGGCCTACGCGAGAGCCGAGCCGACCTGGAGCGTGAGACCGGTCGGCCGGTCGTCGTCGGCTGCATGCTCGGCGCATGGCCGCAACGCTCCGGTGCTGGCGGTGCCCTCCTCGACGACGTCCGTGCCGAGCTAGCCGCGAGCGGTGTCAGCATGATCGGCGTTGCACGGGACAACGAGCTGGCCGCGAAGTACATCAGCAAGTACCACGCTCGCCGGCTCGACCCGGCGCACCCGAGGATCGTCGCCTGGGTCGTCGAAGGGCAAGCAGTGCGCTAACGCTTGCTCTGATACCCCGCTGACCGATGTGAATAGGTGCTACGCCGCCCAGGGAAGGAACTCGGAGCAGCTCGTTGCGCAGGCGATGCATTCGACCTCGTTCGTGGCGATCAGAAGCAGCCCCCATTCGGCGATGTCGATGCTCCGACCGCATTCGCTGCATCTCTCGGGCAGTCGAGCGCGGAACAGGTGCTCGCTGGACTCGTCATACCAGGCCATCATGGTGAGGCACTGGCGTCAGGCTCTCGGACGATCTGTAACCGCCCGGCCGGCGGCTGCTCGGGCTCGGGGGAGACGTCACTGATGGTCTCGACTGCGGCCACTGCTGCTCGCCGCTGCTCATCGGTGACGACGTGGTCGGGGTTGTTCACGAGGACGCGGGCGTCCGGGAGCTGGCGAATGGATAGGCGCACCTGATCTTGCGTGGCCGCCTGCCGAAGCTGCAGCCGCCATGTCGCGAAGTCGAGCGCCTCGACCGGTCCGCGACAGACCACGATCGCGCCGAGCTTGTGAACTCGTTGCAGCAGTTCGGCGTCGGTGATCGTCTTGCCGGAGTCGTCCTTCATCTCCGGCACACTATGCCTCCAGCAGTGAACCGTCGACGCGGGAAGCCGGGCTGTACTAGGTGGGCCGGTGTGGGGGGTCGTATTGGAACTCAGCGCAGGTCAGACAGTGGTAGTAGCGATGTCCCATCCCGCCGGCGCATCCGCAGGGTAGCCAGCCGATCCGAACGTTCGGGGCGGTCAGAGAGTGCTCGTTCGGGCAGTGACTGAAGGCCTGGACCTCGACCCACCGGCCGTCGACGTATCTGGTTTGCACCACGGATGATTAGAACATGCGTTCTAAGCTGCAAGAGTCCGGCATCACTCGGTTTGGTTCCAGCGGTATCAAGATCGCGCCACGGCTCGACTGAGACCAGCAACCCTCGGCATACTTGCCGCATGGTTGAAGAGGACGAATTGGCGCAAGCTTTGTCGCAATGGCGGGAAGCGCGTAAGGCCGAGTCTGCGTATTGGCCAACCTACGAGGCCACTCTCGTCGTCGAACCGCTCAACCCCGGCGACGCCATCCCTGAAGTGAGCACGGACGACCTAAGCATCATCTCGCGCTGGGTCGAGCTAACTAGCGCGACCAAAGCAGCTCGTGACCGTTACCTCGAAGTCAAGGCTTCGCTCTAGCCTGCTCCGTTCAAATTGAACCCGGCATCAATGACTGGCTTGGTGCGGTTATATCAGTCGCGACCGGAGTGGGTTGCGAAACCGCTATCCAGTTGCGCGAGCGCGAGAGAATGCCACCGTGACGATCTTTGAAGCACAGTCCATCGAGCCGCGGCGCGAACAGGCCGATCGGACTTACCTTCGGATCGGCAAGGTCGTCTCGCACGCTGCCCTCATGGAGCAATGGCTGTTCTACCTCGCAACGACGCTCGATCGAACCCAGGCACAGCAGGACGTGGCTGGGGCGTTCGGCCGCGACCTGGTCAAGCATTGCCGGCGACATGTCAACGCGGTCCCCGAGCCGGTACGCGGAGAAGTAAAGCGGTTACTTGAGGACATCGAACAAGCGCAAGAGCGCCGAAACGTGGTCGTGCACAGCGTCCTGGCCAGTCCGGGAGACCCGCGGGCCTACGCCCATCGACCGCTACCGAAGAAGCAGCGGGTCGCCTCGCACGAGTGGATCGGCGAGGCCTACCTAACCGAGGAGCACCTCGATGAGCTCGATGCGGAGATCAGCGAAATCCTGGAGCGGCTAATCCGCGTCCGGCCTCTAGCTGAGCGGCCGTGACTCGGGCACCCCGCGACCACCGACGGCCACAGTCTCGGAAACTACCCCTTTCGGGACTTTGAAAATTAACTCTGGGTTGGCTGTGGGACGCCATGAGTGTGGAGGAGATGTTCGGCGATGAACGTCTGCCAAGTGGAGGGTGCGCTGGCGGTTGTCTGATTGTGCTGACCGGTGAAGGCGATGAGCCGCTTGTCCGGTGAGCTGAGCCGGTCGAACAGTTCGAGTTGCCCTTTTCGGGTGAACAGTTCGTCGTTCCATTGCATGTGAAATAGCGTGGGCGCGGATATTTTAGGGGCGTCGGCCGCGATCCGTGCGGTGGTGTCCAGGGCGGGGGCAAGGTGTTTGGTCCGTTCTAGGCCGAACTTGCCGAACACCGCGCAGCGAACGCGGGTGCCTAGGGCAGCAGCGGTTGGCAGACCGTAGCGGGTACCCATAGATAAGCCGAGGTAGCCGATCCTGGTTGCATCAATAGGGAAGTTGGTAGTGACAGCCTCGAGGGTCGCGAGCCACTCGGCGACCATTCGATCCAGCACGTGGTTGGCACCTTCCGCGGCGATGCGCATCTGGTAGCTCTCCTTGCGCGTCCCGCCCGCGCGATCCCCGTGGAAGGGGCCGTCGATGGCCAGCGACGCGATCCCGGCGCGGGTAAACCAGTCGGCTAGAGACAGGATGCGGTTACTACGCTTGTGGCTGCTACCTCCATGACCGAGCAGCACCACCGGTGCCAGGGCGGCGACGTGCCGAGGCGTCCAGAGCACGCCTGGAACCGGCCCGGACGGGCAGTGCAGGACGAACTCCTGTTCGGCGACTTCGGTGCGCGAGGTGTGGGGCATCCAGTCAACCGAAGATCCCACCTACCGATCATCGCACGCGTTTTCGAACAGCGCACTAATCGTCAGTAGCTCGGCTGTCTTTGGCTAAAGTTCACGGAGCGAGCGGGGCGGATAGTGCCCACTGATACAACGGATCTTCTTGGCCCCACTGTGCAAACACCTGTTGTGTCGCGAGTAGCTTGCCCGCAGTTCGGCCATCCAGCTCGGTGCGTTCCGCCCAGGAAAGAACATTGTCTGTGATTCGCCAGCAATGGAGCATTAAATCCAGCATAAGCATCTGAGCTACCGACGAATCGGATTGCCCCAGGAGCGGGATTGCCCGTGGGACGGGGTGCCCGCCTTGTTCGCAGTGATGTTGGTAGTCCTCAGATCGGAAACGCCCATCGCTTACGCCGCGCAGCCGCTTAGGCGAAAATAGCCTCATTCGCTCGTCGTGGGTGCTATTGAGCCATGCCGCAGCGTCCCGTTCTTCGTTTGCGAACGCCCAAGTCAGGTACTCGACCTCGACCACCTGGCGTAGCAGCGCGGCGCCGGCATAGTGACGGGTTCCGCACAGAAGTTCCGATGAGGTGTCAAGTAGCTCGGCGGCGATTTGGAGCAAGACGGCTACGCCTACGAGGGCGTCGTCGCCGTTGCCGCGCGTGGAGGTGCCAGACACCCGGCCATCGCCGATGAGATGCCCAATGACGTGCATCGTCTGGCCCGCAGACTTGAGGTGAGTAGCGGCGTTGCTGGCGGCAGCGAGCCGGACGCTTATCAGTTCACGTTCGCCAAGTCGGCGCCTGATTGCCGCAACCTCATCGGCAAACTGGGGGTCCAATTGCTGCTCTCTGTGGAGCTCCACGAACCAAGATTAGAAGGTATGCGTGGGCGCGCGCCAACCGGGAGTAGCCGCCGACGGCGAACCGTTACGGGGTTGTCGGCGTGATGATCTAGCTTCTGCCTCATGAAGGATCAAGAGAGTGGTGTCGAGCCGGATGCAGTGATGGTGCGTGTGGGCGAGGGGATCGGGCTTCGGCAGCAGGGTGAGCGTGGGGCTGCGCGTGAGGTGTTCGCCGAGCTGTGGGATGCGATCGGTGGCGAGGATGGCGATGCGTTTCATCGCTGCGCGATCGCGCATTCGATGGCCGACGTCCGAGATGACGTGAACGACGAATTGCATTGGGATCTGTTGGCGTTAGACGCAGCTGACTCGCTGACCGATGGTCGCGCGGCGGAGGGTGGTGTCGCCGTACCGGTAGCCGCGTTCTACCCGTCGCTGCATCTCAATCTCGGCGAGTGTTATCGCGAGCTTGGTGACGCAGATCGGGCCCGGGACCACCTGCGACGGGGCTTGGACTCAATGACGGCCCTGCCTGAGGGCGGCTACTCGACAATGATCCGTGACGGCCTCGACCGGCTCGCTCGATTGCTAGCTTGAGGAGTTGCCAGGCTGGTGTTAGTGCTGGGGCCCTGCGCCACCCAGACGCGTACCAGGCGGCCCGGGTCTGACGGAGAGGTTGTTGATCATGTGGAACGGCTGGAGTTTCGAGCAAGCACGGGAGCGGCACTTTCGTTACGCGCAGAAGCTCGTCGATGCCGGTGTCACCTGGGCGCGCGCCGCAGCCGATGATCAGCCGCGAGTGACCGCTCTCGTTCGAGAGCACATTCTCGGTAGCGACAACTACGAGCCTGAGCCGTCCGAGGCTGCTGTCGTCGCCCACGACAACGAGGGAGCCATGATCGGGGCGTTGGTCTTGGCCGGCGCGACGTTCGAACAGGGGATGGCGCTCACCGTGCGGCACCTGGTCGTCGAGCCGGCATGGCGCGGCCGCGGCGTCGGCGCGGTCACGCTCGGCCTGTTCGCCCAACTGCTCGGCCCTGACGCCGACGCCGTGGCGATGACGTTCGGAGCATGCGGCCCCGGCAAGGCCGCGCGCTTCTACCAGCACGCCGGCTTCACTGTGCTGGATCCTGGTGAGCCGTTCAAATTCCCGCTCGGCAAGCGCGGGCTGCTGGTGAACGAGAACGAGCACTATCCCTGCTGGTTCTTCCGGCTTTGGTGAAACCAGTTCATCGCCGGTCCACTGACGATAGTTACCTGATCGACGGTGACCGGGTACCCACCCAGGTCCCGGGGCAAAGCCAGATCGGGTGAGGAATCCGGTTTTGCCGGGTCCTCATCGAGGTGCGTGATAGGCCGTCTCAGAAACGACTGGTTGCGAGAGCCCGGTCGCGGATGGCGAGGGGTGTCGAAAACCTCGTGACGACTCTGGTGGGTTGACTGGGGTTTACAGAGCGGGTGACACGAGGTTCTTGACCGCGGGGCCGTTGCAGCACCACGCCAGCCGTCCGAAGGTCACGTTGACGGCAACGTTCCTAAGCTGCGGGTGGTTCAGTTCGAGCCTGGCCGGCCCGCTGAGATGTCTTTCGAGGGTTCTCACCCCGGGTGGATGATGCCTTGCGGGTGGTGGCGGTAGGAGGGTTGAGTCATGACTACTTCTGCGCATGACGCGAGTGACGCGGTCGCCGGGCAGCAGCGGGCGATCTTGGACAGCCTGCCGTTTTCTGATACGCGTGACTTCGACGATGCGACGCGCGGTCGTCTCGGGCGTCGTCAGCCGAACGCTGTGACCGCTGATGACGGGTCCGTGGTGTGGGACAACGACAGCTATGGCTTCATTGAGGGTGATGCCCCGCAGACGGTGAACCCGAGTCTGTGGCGGCAGTCGATGCTGGTCGCCACCGATGGCCTGTTCGAGGTCGTTCCGGGGCTGTATCAGGTGCGGGGGATGGATCTGTCGAACGTCAGCTTCGTGGAGGGCGATACCGGAGTTATCGTCATTGATCCGCTGATATCGACTGAGACTGCTGCGGCCGCTCTCGCTCTGTATCGCGAGCATCGTGGGGACCGGCCCGTGACCGGGGTGATCTACACCCATTGTCATGTCGACCACTTCGGGGGAGTCAAAGGCGTGACCACCCAGGAGGATGTCGACGCCGGGCGGGTGCCGGTGCTGGCGCCTGAGGGTTTCGTTGAGCACGCGGTCTCGGAGAACGTCTACGCCGGGACCGCGATGGGCCGACGCGCTGGTTACATGTACGGCGCGGCGCTGCCTCGCACCCCGCGGGGGGGCGCTCGGGGCTGGTCTCGGGCAGACCACCTCGACCGGGACCGTGACCCTGATCGCGCCGACTCTGCAGATCACGACCACCGGTCAGGAGGAGACGGTCGATGGGGTCCGGATGATTTTCCAGATGGCACCGGACACCGAGGCACCAGCGGAGATGCTTTTCTACTTCCCGGATCTGAAGGTGCTGTGCGCGGCGGAGGACGCCACCCACAATCTGCACAATTTGCTGACTCTGCGCGGTGCGCTGGTGCGAGACCCGCATGTCTGGTCGAGGTACCTGACTGAGACGATCGATCTGTTCGGCGCCGAGGTCGAGGTCGTCTTCGCCTCCCACCACTGGCCCACGTGGGGCAACGAGCGGGTGCTGGAGTTCCTGACGATCCAGCGTGACCTCTACGCCTACCTCCACGACCAGACGCTGCGGCTGCTCAACAAGGGGC
Organism: Jatrophihabitans sp. GAS493; assembly: GCF_900230215.1. NCBI lineage: Bacteria > Bacillati > Actinomycetota > Actinomycetes > Jatrophihabitantales > Jatrophihabitantaceae > Jatrophihabitans > Jatrophihabitans sp. GAS493. The sequence goes on from NZ_LT907982.1 coordinate 2,352,739, forward strand.
TGGTCGGGACGGAGATCGCCGAGCAGCTCACGTTGCCTCCAGCGCTGGAGAACGCCTGGTCCACGCGTGGCTACTACGGGTCGGTGAGTCACAACGTGAAGGCGATCTACCAGCGTTACCTTGGCTGGTTCGACGGGAACCCCGCGCACCTGTGGGAACACACCCCGGTGGAGAAGGCCCGGCGGTACGTCAAACTCGGCGGCGGCGCCGACGCGGTGGTCGAGAACGGGCAAGCCGCGTATGACGACGGCGACTACCGGTGGGCGGCAGAGGTACTCAGCCACGTGGTATTCGCCCAGCCCGAGCACGCCGAAGCCCGGGAGCTGCTCGCGAACACCCTCGAACAACTCGGCTACGGATCCGAGAACGGCACCTGGCGCAACTTCTACCTCTGCGGCGCCTACGAGCTGCGCAACGGACAGTTCGGCACCCCCACCGTGACCGCGTCGCCGGACATGGTCGCCCAGCTCAGTCCCGAGATGCTCTTCGATGCCATCGCCGTCCAGATCAACGGACCCACAGCATGGGAGGAAAAACTCACCATCGACGTCGTGCTCACCGACGCCGAGAAACGCTACCGGCTCCGCCTCGCCAACGGCACCCTCACCTACAGCTCCGCCCAACAGACCAGCGCCGCCGATCTGACCCTGACAACCACGCTGCGCAGCCTGCCAGCTCTGGCGCTCGGCGCCCCGTCGTCTGAGCGGCTTACCTCCGCTGGTATCCAGATCCATGGCGACGACACCGTGCTGGCCCGGCTCACCGCTGTCCTCGACCCGGGCGACCCCGACTTCGCGATCGTCACACCCTGAGATCGACGACGAGCTCATGAGCGACGTCATCGTCGGTATCGCGCGCGTCTCGATCCTCACCTTCGTGGTGAGTTCGATGGTCGGGCTGGGCCTGTCGTTGACCGTCCGGCAGATCCTTACCCCGCTCAAGGACGTCAAGCTGGTGGTGCTGGGACTTCTCACCAGCTTCGTCGTTGCGCCCCTGAGCGCCTGGGCGATCGCCGAGTTGTTCGGGTTGGACGACAATCAGACTCTCGGGTTGATGTTGCTCGGCGTCGCGGCTGGCGCCCCGTTCCTTCCGAAGCTGGCCCAGCTGGCGGGGGGAGCTGTGGCCTACTCGGTCGGGCTGATGGTGCTGCTTATGGTGGTCACGGTCGGGTATGTGCCACTCGTGCTTCCCGTGCTCGTCGACGGCGTCACGGTTAGCACTTGGGACATCGCTCGCCCGCTGCTGGTCCTCATGCTGTTACCTCTGGCGATCGCGTTGGCGGTACGCGCCCGGTACCGGCAATCCGCGTCGCTCGCGCCGGCCCTGAGCCAGGTCTCGACGGTGGCCCTCGCTCTGGGCATCGGCGCCGCGGTGCTCGTTGGGCTTCCTGAGATCTGGGACCAGATCGGCACCGGGGTGCTGTTCGCAACCCTGGTGCTCGTCATCGTCTGCCTCGCGGCTGGCTACCTGCTCGGCGGATCGGGTCGCGACCAGCGAGTGGTGACCGGGCTCGGCACCGCGCAACGCAACCTGTCCGCGGCTTTGCTTATCGCTGGAACCAGCTTCCAGGACACTCCCGAGGTGCTGGTCACCGTGATGGTGGCCAGCCTCGTCCTGACCGGCACACTGCTCCTGATCGCCGGTGAGCTCGGCCGACGCGCACCCGCGCCGACCGTCTCGAAAGCCTGACCCGCCACTGGTCGCGCCGCGCTCCGTCAGCGGCTCCGAGGACGGCGACGGATCCGAAGACGCCCGCCCTCGGCCACGCCGAGCCGAACGTTTCGGGCGCCCCACGAGAAGGGACGCGGTCTCGGGCCTCGTGACTGGACTTATGGCTAGGTTGATTCCTTGGCCCTCGCCCTGGGTCCAGGGGGTTGAGGATGGATTCCGGCGACAGGGCTGACCGGTGGGGTTTAGGCCGGGTCGGGCGGGTTCAGTGTCCGTTCAGCGTGACCCGGTCCTCGACTACGAGGTCGACTTCCACGGTGGTGTCCTGGAGTCCGGCGGTGTCGAGGTCATGTCGTAGCTGGTTCGGGTCGGGTTCGGGCAGCGGGCCGAGTACCCGGACGATGTAGTTGTCTGCGCCTTGATCGACGGTGTCCACGCTCCAGTTGGACTCGCCGGCCCACATCGTGGCAATGTCGGTGATGCTGTCTTGGACGCTACGAGTGTGGGCGATGCGGATCGAGGACAGGGTCAACGGGGCCGCGACGATGAGGACCATGGCGGCGACGACGATCACCCCAGGCTGCGCACAGCGGCGTCGTCGACGGGCCACCGTCCCGGGGCTTGCACGGCCGAGCAGCCCGTAGATAGCCATGATCACGACGCCGCTGGCCAGGATCGCCGAGACGTTGGTGACGAACAGCAGCAACGCGCCCCGAGCTTCGTCGCCGGCGCCCGATTCGAGGGTGAGACCAACCACGGACAGGGGTGGAACGAGCGAGATGGCGATCGCGACCCCGGGGAGGGTGTCGCTGATGTCCTTACGGACCAACGCGATCGAGCCCACCGCTCCGGTGGCGAGCGCCGCCAGCAGATCGATCAGTCGAGGACTCACGCGGGCAGCTACTTGGGTGTTGGTGGCCGCCACAATGTCCGCGTTGTTGGTCAGACCGATCAGGAACCCGATCGCGACCACCGCTGCCGCTCCGGTAACGGTCACGACGATCGATCGAATCAGGTTGGCGCGGTCGTTGAGGACCATCGCCAGGACGATCCCAAGGATCGGCGTCATCAAAGGCGCGACGATCATCGCGCCGATGACCGTCGCCGTGGAGTCACCGGCTACTCCAGCTGACGCGATCACCGACGCCAGGCACAGCAGAAGCCAGAATCGGCTCAGTTTGGCCTGCACGTCGACACCCTCGAAGAACAGCTGTTCCCGCATCCGGTCGATATCGGATGAACTGATCAACGTGTGGCCTACCTACTCCGCTTGACTCGGTGCCGCTGCGCCAATGATTACCCGGCCGATGAGCTGGCCGCACCGTCCTGCGGGCGTCGATTCCCGTGCGGCACCAGCCAGGGCGGCTGGTGGGAGTCTGCTGTGTGTCGGCGTTGGACGATGTTCGAACGGTTTCCCTTGTAAATACTGGACTGTTTGGAAATGTTCCTGTTTTTGCGGGCCTCGGGGTGGTGGTTAGAATCCGCGCGATGTAGGTGCTTGTGCGGGGGTTCCGGCCGCTGCTACATTCCCGTCCACACTTAACCGTTTCCTAATCCCCAGCTAGCTTCTCCTTACCCCCGAAGGAACCCCCAGTGGCTGCTCCTCGCTTGTTTTCAACGCGCCCTCGTTCAGTTTTTAAGCTTCGTCATCGGACCGCGAAGCAGGTTCGGCGTTGGGTTTCGGCTCTGCTGGTGCCGGTAGTTGTGATGTCGCTGGCGGTCGGGGTGGAGGCTGCGGTGCAGCTGCACAACGCAGCTCCAGCGGCAGCGGATGCGTCAACCGGCACAGCGGGGACGTTCGTTCCGTTGCCGCCCGGTCGCATTCTGAATACGTTGGCGCCGGTAAATAAGCTGGTGGCATCGACGTGGCGCAACGTCCAGATTACGGGTGTTGTGAATGTGCCGTCGACTGGGGTGTCGGCGGTGGCGGTGACGCTCACGGTCTCCAACTACGCCACGACGGGTCTGCTGTATGCCGTTCCGCAAGCAGCGGCACCGGTTACTCCGCCGGTGGTCCTGGTGAACTACAACTACACCACCACAGGCCCGCCGACGATGAACTCCGCGATCGTTGCGTTGAACCAGTCGAACGGCCAGATATCGGTCGAGGCGACAACGGCGGCCGATCTGATCATTGATGTGCAGGGGTATTACACGGCGTCCTCCGGCGGGAGCGGGACCGCACCGGGCGGGTACGTGCCGGTCGCTCAGACCCGAATCGGAAGCACGACGACGGGCAGCGTGAACTTCAGCCCGTCCACGGTCGGCAAGATTGCCAATGGTTCTGACCTCATCGTGACCGTCCCGACGAGCGTCGTCCCGACCGGAGCGTCCTCGGTGTTCGCGAACATCACGGCCACGAGCTACGCGACGACCGATTCGCATTACCTCACGCCGTACCTGCCGACCGGCACCCCCGGTGTTGGGTCGCTGAATATCATGCCGAACGTCACCACGTCGATCGGCGCCGCGATCGACATTAGCGACACAACACGGCAGTTCGTGTTGCGGGTGAACGGTGCAGGAGCAGCAATCGATATCTCCGTTGACATCGAGGGTTACTTCGCTGCGGCGGCGCCGTCTGGGTCGTTCACCCCGGGCGTAGCGCGAGTGTTCGACAGCCGGGCAGGAGCTGCGGTACTCGCCGGCGCAACTACCACGGTGCAGGTAGCTGGTGTGGCTGGAGTCCCGGTGGCCGGGTCCGGTATCGAGGCGGTAGCGGCAAACCTCACCGTCATCAGCCCCACCGCAGCGGGATCACTGGTCGCCTACGCCGATGACCAGTCCGCCCCGGCCGGCCTCGCGTCGTTGACGTTCAGCACTGCAGGTGGTGCGCACGGCAACCTGATGAACGTGCAACTCGGCGCCGACGGCGGTATCAAGGTGACGAATAACAGCACCGGTACGCTTCATTTCCTCATCGACCTGGAGGGTTGGTATCAGGGCGGCCAGGTCATCGCCAACGGCCAGATCCGCACCGAACGAGCAGTGACTCTGCACCCGACGCAGGTCAGCAGCAACGTCACGGGCGTGCAGTACCGCTACCGCATCGGAGCTCTGCCGGCGACGGCGTTTACCGATGTGCCGAACACCAGCCTGTCACTCGTCGGCGGCGCCGGCGGTGCGACACCGGCACCGGGCCCGGTGTCAGCCACTGCGTCCTACCTCTGGGATCTATCGACAACGTCAGCACTTGGCACACCGCTCAGCGACACGCTGGTGCAGGTCGAAGGGTGCTTCACCGTCACCGGGTCCTCGACGGTGGTCTGCTCCCCACCGCAGGACCTGATGTACACGGCCGCGTTCGACGACTCCCACGCCACCACCGACGCCGGGCCGGGGACGGTGTCGCTGCAGAACGGTGACTACCGTGTCTCCGCCACCGACGTCGACGTCACCGCCTACCTCGGTGACCTGACCGTCAACCGCAGCCTCACCACGTTGTACCCGGCGGCGGAGAACGCGGACACCACCGGTCAGCTCAACCAGGCCGGTGTCTTCGGTCCGGGCTGGACCGCGGGGCTTCCGCAGCCTGACGCTGGTGCAGCGGACGTCACCATCAGCGCGCCGGCCAACTCCGGGTATGTGAACCTGCAGTACTCCGACGGGTCGGTCGACACCTACCAGCAGACCTCAGCATCAGCGACCTACCCGATCACGTTCGTGCCGATCAATGACGCCACCCAAACCGGGGCCCTGCTGACCCGCACCAACGCCAACACCCTCGTCCTCAACGACGCCGACGGCACGATCACCACCTGGAAACAAGCCTCCCCGACCTCGCCGTGGCTGGTGGACACCGTGGTACAGCCAGGCACCGGCGGCACCACGACCAGCTACGCCCGGTCCGCTATCTCCGGAATCGGCATCGCGGCCGGAACCTTGGTCACGCGGATCATCGCGGCCGCGTTGAACCCGGCCACAGCCTGCACCGACACGAACGCGGACACCAACACCGCATGCCGCAGCCTCATCCTGAAGTACAGCACCGCACCGGGCACGACGAATCTGATCCGCCTGACCGAGGTCGACCTCTCCGCCTACGACCCGGGCAAGTCCGGCGGTGCGGGGATGAACATCATCGCGATCGCGAAGTATGACTACCAGTCCGGCACCGGGTTGTTGTTGGACGAGTACGACCCGCGGCTGAGCAACCCGCTGAAAACCGCGTACACCTACCAAAGCGGCGCACCGTTGCGATTGACGACGGTCAGCCCGCCGGGAATGACGGCCACGCCGTGGACGATCTCCTATGACGCCACTGGGCGGGTGTCGACGGTGTCACGCCCCGACCCGACGATCTCCGGCACCCCGACGGCGACGACCACCATGGTCTACAGCGTTCCAGTCACCGGCAGCGGCGCACCGATCGATCTCGGCGGCACTGCCACCGCGGCCTGGGGACAGCTCTCGGACTTGCCCTACACGGCAACCGCTGTGTTCGGGCCGACGAAGGTCCCGTCCTCCACGACCGCGTCCTCGATCGGATCCACGGAATGGCCCTGGTCCACCATCACCTACATCGACCCGAACGGGCAGGTCACCAACTCCGCCTCCTACGGTGCTGGTGCGTGGCAATACGGCGCCGACCAGTACGACACCAACGGCAACCTCGTCGCCTCCCTCACCCCCGCGAACCGGCGCAACACCGTCAGCAACCCCTACCCGGTAGGCAGTCTCCTGCAGGCCGCGTCGGTCGCGGACCGGGCGGCGCTTCTGTCGACGGTGAACATCTATTCACCGACCCACCCGTCAGAGCTGACCGATACCTTCAGCCCGACACATCCGATGCGTAACGGCGGCGGATCATTGACCTACAACGGTCGTGATCACACCGCGACGACCTTCGACACCGGAGCACCGGCGATCACCACGGTCGGTCAGCCGGACTATCAGCTGCCGACCAGCACCGCGACGTCACCGTTCAACGCCGACAGCGGCACCGACGTAGCCGCGGAACAGCGGATCACCGTCCTGGGCTACGCCGACGTGCTGCCCGACACCACCACCGCCGGTGCGGTGCCGCTCGGGTGGCTGCTGCACAAAGCCACCACTAGCACCGTGCAGATGGGCAGCTCCCCATCAACGGCGGATCTGGTGACGAAGACCCGGTACAACGCGGCCGGGCAGGTCATCGAAACCCGCCTACCCGCCGACACCACCACCACCGGCACCACCGCAGCCACCACCCAGACGTCCTACTACACACCGGGAACAACCAACCCCGCCTCATGCCTCTCCAACGCCTGGGCTGGAATGGTGTGCAAAACGAAACCGGCCGACAGCACCGGAAACCCCTTGCCGACCAAATCGGTCACCGCGTACGACATGTACTTCAACACCACAACCTCGACCGAGGTCGGAACCAATACCGGTGGGACGTTGACTCGCACGACCGCCACGACGTTTGACGCGGTGGAACGGGAGACCACTCAGCAGGTCAGCATCAACGGCGACACCACCACCGCACCGTTGATCACCTACAACTACGACACCGGGGCCACCGCCAAGGGCCTGCTGCTGTCCACCACCATGACAGTCGGCGGCACCGTCACCCAGACCCTGAGCAACACCTACGACGCCCTGGGACGCCGCTACCGCTACGCTGATGCGAACTTCAACGTCTCGGTCACCGCCTACGACATCGCCGGGCGGGTGCGGTACTTCTCCAACGGCGATCTCGGCACCACCTACGTCTACGACGACACCGCCGGCACCGAACACCGCGGGCTGGTCACCAGCCAGGGCGTCACCGGAGATGCCACGACCAGCTTCTCCGCCACCTACGACGCTGACGGGACAATGGCCACCCAGACCTACCCCAACGGCATCGTCGCCACCACCACCTACGACGAAGCCGGCAACGAAACATCGCTGAGCTACGACAAAGCCGGTTCCAACTGGTTAGCGTTCACCCAGACCAGCGGCGCCGACGGTCGCGTAGTAAACCAGACCAGCAGCGGCGGCGGCACCGGCATCACGTCCCAGATATTCAACTACGACCTCGCCGGGCGCCTAACCAGGGTTCGCGACACTACCACCGGCGCCGAATGCACCACCCGCGCGTACGGATTCAACGCCAACTCCGACCGCACCGGCTACTCCACCATCACCGGCGCGTCCGGAGCCGCCTGCCCCACCGCCGCAACCCTCGGAACGACCACCTTCGACACATCCGACCGCATTACCACCACCGGGTACGCCTACGACGGGCTCGGCCGCACCCTCACCGTCCCCGCCGCCGACACCAACGGCACCGGCACCCACACGGGCACCACCGGTACCGCGACCATCGCCTACTACGACAACGACATGGTCAAAACCGAAACCCAAACCACCCCGACGAGCACCACCCTCGCCTACGGCCTGGACCCCGACCAGAACCGCATCACCACCATCAGTGACGGCACCACCAACTACTACAGCGACGACAGCGACAGCCCAGCCTGGGCCGAAACCAGCCCCACCACCTACGACAGCTACCTCCGCGGCATCGACGGCTCCATGGCCGGCACCATCACCCACGACACCACCGCCGGAACCACCACCGCCGTCGTCGACCTCGTCAACATGCAAGGCAGCATCGTCGCCAATGCGCCCGACACCGCGGCGGCTACCGGCCTCACGCCGGGTTCGTACAAGGAGACCACCGAATACGGGCTACCGCGTACTGACCTCAACACCAGCCTCGCCCAGGCCGACCTCAACGCCGTCACGCCCTACGGCTGGCTCGGCAGCAAACAACGCTCCAACGACTCCCTCGCAGGCCTCACCCTCATGGGTGTTCGGCTGTACAACCCCATGACCGGACGATTCCTCTCCACCGACCCCGTCCCCGGCGGAAACGCGAACGCGTACACCTACCCCGTCGACCCCATCAACCAAATGGACCTCACAGGCCAGTGTTTCTGGGACCTTTGTATCGGTGAGTCGATCGGTGTCGCCGAAGTGGGTATCCTACTCCTCGGAGCATTAGGGGTTGGCAAGGCCGCTCAGAACGCTGCGAAGCATCCAATCAGCATCGGCTCTACTACCTACGTGGGTAGAAGCAAGGTGTCTGCAAACGCCTGCGGAAATGGCAATGGGAACGTTGCCTGTGCGAACAGGAAAAAGACGCCTGCGCGAAATGCCAACGCAACAGGACACAAACCTCAGAAGCAATCGAAAGGAAAAACCAGGGGCGACGACCACGAGAATCGACAAGGGCACGGTGGTCGACAGAAGCCGAACTTTACGCCGAACCCGAATAAGCCACGACCCGAGAGATACTGACTCTCGTTAGAACTTCTGGAGGATCGTATGGGTCGAACAGATCCGCGACCATCGACGCGCAGATTCAACGACGCGTGTCGACTAAGCGAACGAGGGCTTCACGGTGACGCGGAGCGAGTGTTTAGATCAATCGCCGAGAACGGCGAACCAAAGGTTTGGTTCAACGTTGGCAACGAGCTCCGCGATCTGGGCGAGACCGACGGTGCGATTCGAGCTTACTACCTGGCCATTGCGGCCGGCGCTATGGAGGCTGCGCTCAATCTTGGCGGAACGCTCGAGTCTGTCGGTGATTTTGCTGAGGCTCTAAGAGTCTACCGGATCGGAGCCACGGATGGTGACAGGCAAGCAGCCCATCAGTTGGCATTCTTGCTGAGAGAGATCGGACGTCAAGAGGAAGCAGAAGAAGTCATGCGTGACTCGCGTCTAACCGGTGACGATTTTGCTGACGCCGTGCTGGCTGTTTGGGAGTCCATGGACGAGCATGATCCAAGTCTGGAATTCCGACTTCGAGCGGGAATTGATGTCTACCCTGCTGCTCGTACAGCACTCGTTGCGATCTTGGTGGATAGTGGTAGGGAAGTCGAGGCAATCGAGTTATTGCGCGACGGAGTGCTGCGCCAAGAACTGGATTCCTTTATAGTTCTTGGCAACTTGTATCGAGATTTCGCGGGTGATTCCAATGCTGCGGAGTTGGCGTACCGTTCTGGTGCTGAACTCGGTGATTCACATTGTGAATTTAATCTAGCGAAGCTGCTCTACGACGTTGGTAGAGCAGATGAGGTCCGGCCACACTTGGAGCGTGCGGCAGCGGCAGGTGACGATCTCGCTCGGAATGCACTTAGAACGTGGCGACTAAACTAGGGCGCAAGGGTCGCGACATATACACCGATCAGCAAACCGACCAACCGCGCACAGGTACCTCGATCGGCCGTGCAGATGTCGGTCGAGGTCGCACTCCAGCCGGCGCAACCACGCCTTTTTTTAAACCCGCGCCGCCGCCTGGACCGCAGGCCTGGGTCGTCGCTGACGCGCGGGTCGGTGCGTGTCCTCCCTTCGCTGCGGGCCGCCCGACCAGCGCCCGCTCCTCAGTCGGGTCCTTCTTTTGAGCGAGGTCAATGCTGACCCAACGTTTGAACGCATACCGGTGATTGCGGGAGCCGAAAGCACGCTGAGGTCCGGCAGCCGTCAGGGGGTCGACGAGGAGGGCGGTCACCGCATTTGGGCAGCACGCCCCCGCCGGGCTCATACCAAGAAACGACCGTTTTCTTGTCAGACCCCAGCGCGACACTCATTGGGGCGATACGACTGCAAGAAACCCGTGTAGATAATCTACGTAAACTATTGCCTCAGTAGGACGTTTTATTTACACTGGAGGTCTGACGACGCAAGGAGACCGCGATGACTGCTCATGAGGTGGGCCGCACACCGTATGTCGGGGTGGGGGAGAGCGGCGCCCGCCGCTCGGCGCAAGTCGACCGCGAGGAAGCCGACACGCTCAGTTGGACGGATGAGCGAAGAGACGCGCTACTGGACTCGGCCCAGCGGTGGGAGGACCAGGCGTATCGGCTGATGCTGGACCGGCTCGGGCCGCGGCCGACCCTCGCGCAGCTGCGCGAGGCGGTGGGCAGTGAGGAGTGGCTGGCCGCGGTGGTCCTGCTGGAGCTGTCCCCGGCGGTCCGCGCAGACGCGGCCCAGTTCACGCAGTGGGCGCGCGATGGTGGCCGCTACGTCGATGGCATCGAGGGTGACGAGCAGGTCCGGTTGTTCAATGGCAACGCGCAGATGGACTGGGAGGCGTGGGTCGCGGACGTCGACGAGAGCGGGCGAGGATGGTCCTCGAGCGAATGGCGGCTATTTCAGCTCGTCGCAGCCCTGACTGTCCCGGACCGCAAGGTCGCGCTGCGCGGGGTGCTCGACGGACTCGGTTCGTGGGAGCACGCCGCCCTGGACGTGTTGGTGCAGTGGGCCAGCGGCGGTAACAACCGCGAGTACCCCGGCCGCTACCGAGTCGTGCCAGGGCCATGAGGAGCTACTACGGCCCTCGCGGCCCGTACGGGACCGAGAGCGAGGTCATCGCCGCCACCGGGCAGCGGGACTGGCCAATCACCGATAGCCATGCCGAGCACAACGCTGCCCGCCTGCAGGAAGCGGTCACCGCCGCTGGCGTCGAGGTCGGTTCCTACGACCAGCGGATCTTGTCCTGGTTGGCCGGTTATGAACCGCAGACCGTCGAGGTCATCGCGGCCCTTATCGCGCGAGCCGGTCAGCGCGGAATAGGCAGTGCCTGATCGTGGGACACGTCTATGGGTATGGCCGGGTCTCGACTCTGGATCAGAGCCCGGATCTGCAGCTGGATGCGTTGCGGGCGGCCGGGTCGGAGCGAGACTTCATCGACAAGGCGAGCGGGAAGGTCGCGCGGCGACCGGAGCTGGACAGGCTGCTCGAGGCTTTACTACCTGGTGACACCGTGGTGGTGTGGAAGCTCGATCGTCTCGGGCGCAGCATCAAGGATCTGATCGAGGTAGTGACCGGGCTGGGGGAGCGGGGCGTCGGGTTCCGATCGCTGACGGAGGCGATTGACACCACGACCGCCGGCGGCCGGTTGGTGTTCCATATCTTCGCCGCGCTAGCCGAGTTTGAGCACGCCCTCATCGTCGAGCGCACTCACGCCGGCTTGGCGGCAGCCCGCGCCCGCGGCCGTAAAGGTGGCCGGCCACCGAAGATGACACCCGAACGCATCCAACTAGCACGGCAGATGTACGAGTCCGAGCAATACGATGTGTCGGCGATCGCCAAGAACCTCGGTGTGAGCCGGCCGACGATCTACAAGCACTTGAATCACGAGACGAGACTGTAGGGAAGGTGGCACCATGACCGTCATGAGCGCAACGACCCAGCCCGCGACCGAGAGCGAGTGTGTCGACATCGCCCGGGCCGCCGGGCTCACCGCTGAGCAGGCCCAGGCGATGCGGAACGTGGCGGCGTCGTGGGCGATGGAGAACATGGCCCCGACCGTCGAGGAACTGCGCGTCGGCGCCGAGCTCGTGGCGGGGCGCATCGACTTCGCCGAGGCCCGACGTCAGCTCGGTGTCTGAACCACCACGCCGGTACTCCTGGGAGGACTACCTCTACCCGGCGAACGAGTTCGGTGTGCAGGTGCTACGCAACAAGCTGGGGCTGCGCGAGTTCGCTGCCTGGCATGACGCGGAACGGCAGCTCACCGTGCTTCGAGCGCAGGAGCTGATCGGCCGGCCCGAGCTGGTCCCGCGCACGTTCGACGTCGGGCATTGGAAGGCGATCCATCGCCAGATCTTCCAGGACGTCTACGAGTGGGCCGGAGAGTTCCGCACCGTCAACATCAGCAAGGCTGAGCTGGTCGACGGCGAGGATGGGAAGCTCAAGCAGCAGTTCAACCCGTTCGCACCCAGCGACGAGCTGGAGGGCTACGCGGACGCGGTGCTGGGCCACGTCCGGGCGGCCGACATGTTCGCCGGCCGGGACCGGGCCGGCGTCGTCGACGGGCTGGCGGAGTCGCTGACGTGGATGAATCGGCTGCATCCCTTCCGTGAGGGCAACGGCCGGACCCAGCGGATCTTGGCTGAGCACATCGCCGATCACGCCGGTTACCTACTGGACTGGTATCGGATCAGCCCCGAGGATCAGAACCGGGTCATGGCCCAGTCGTATCACGACGACATCGAGCCACTTCGGGATGCGCTCGAGGGTGCGGTGATCGCGATCCCGCGCGGCGGCTCGCTCGACGATTCGCCGTGGCCCACCGCGCCCACAGGACCGGCCCGGGCTCCGAACTTCTGGCAGTTCAGCAAGACCGGGCAGCAGGTTCTCGCGGACGCAGCAAAGGCCGCGGTGGATACCTCGCGCGCGGCCCAGCAACAGACGTCGAGCCGGAGCCCGGAGCCTGGTTACGACCGCTGACTGGTCGTGTCGTTCGCCGCGCTGCGCGCGGCCGCGGCCCGATCCTGGGCGTCGTGGAAGTGGTCCCGGCACCACGGCTTGCGGCCCAGATAATCCAGGACTTGGCCGCGCACTCGCAGCAGGTCGGCACCACGAGTGCCTACCCCCAGGTCCAACTGATACTCGTCCCGCGCTGGACTGTTTCGGCTTGCTGCTCGGGCGTCAGGTGGGCCAACCCATTACACACCCAGCCGGAGGTCCGTTCGTAGAAGTGATCCAGCGGAACCGGTGCCGTGCCACTGAGCCAGACTCGCATCTGCGGTTCGCCGGCATCGTCGAGGACGGTCTCGAAGGCGATCACCCGCGCGTACTCGGCTTTGAGCGGAGAGCCTTCAGGTTCCAGCGCCGCGAACCAGTTCTCGGCCGCGATGAGAGTCACGCAGGCTCCCGGTTACCCGCTTCGTCGCCGCTCCCGCTGCCGCGGGGTGCTCGGGGAGCAGCGGGCGGTTTGAGGCCAGCGCTGTTGAGCTCCTTCGCGGTCCAGCCACCGGCTAGGCACTCGTCCCAGATGTCGCGTGCTGCAGCGGCTTCGGTGGCGATCTGTTCGTCGAGCTTGGCGCGCTCAGCCTTCGTGTTCTCCCAGGCACCGAGCTGGTTAGCCAGCTTCTCGGCCAAGCCAACGCGGGCCTGCATCAGGCTCTTGATTGCCGCCGTGTGGGACGACGCAGCTGCCGTCTTGGTCTTAGCCATCAGTTCCCTCCCGTCCTTCCCATAAGTGCCGATCATAGCGGAACCCGGGCTGGGTCAAGGGTGCGCCGCAGGCGCATCGCGCAGCGACGCTCTGCGCCCTTGACGCGGTCCGCGTGGAGTGAATCATTCAGGCATCGGAAGGCCGGGAGAGTCGCCAGTTCCTGGCAAAGCCGTCCCTCGATAAAGTTGAGGCCCGGGTTGCCTGCGCCGTAGGCGCAGGCGGAGCCGTTCCTGCCCCGCGCCCCACCCTGCCGTGCCCGGTAATGCGTAGGCCACAGAGCAAGAGGGTAGCTAAGCTATGTTTATCTAGGCGACCGGTGGCGTAGCGCCGCCGTCAAGGAGCGGTCCGGACGGTGTCCGGGCGCTGCGCTGGGCATAGTTCGCGACGCGATGAAGGGCTGGGGAGATGACCAGGACAACGGCTGCATCTGAGCACCGTGCGTCGCGTCGTCGTCGTGTTGCCGGCGGCCGGCCGATGCAGGTGCAGGTGAAGTTCACCGAGGCTGAGTACCAGGGTGTCGCGGTGCGGGCGGTCGCGGCGGGGTTGACGGTGCCGGGGTATCTGGCGTTGGCGGGCCTGCGTCCGGAGGGTGTGGAGGCTAGCGATATCAAGGCGGCTTTGATCAATATGCGTGGTGTGCGGCGCGTGTTGGCGGGGGCGGCGAACAACCTGAATCAGTTGACGCATAAGGCTCATGGCACAGGGGAGTTCGATGCTGCGCTTCCGGTGTTGATGGATGCGTTGGAGCGGATCACTGCCCGGGTTGATGGTGTGGTGGAGGACATCGCGGGTTTGATGGGCGGGGGCCGGCGGTGATTTCGAAGGGGCTGCGCGGCGGTCGGCTCGGTGGTCTGATGCGGTACCTATTCGGCCCGGGCCGGCATGAGGAGCACACTCATCAGCGGGTGGTGGCGTGCTCGGACCCAACATGGGTCGGCACGGTCACGCCCGACAGCGAGACGTTGGCGAGCTTGGTCAACGAGCTCGACGAGCCGTATGTGGCGTTCGGCGATCCCACGAAAGACGGCTACGTCTATCACGTGGTGGTGTCAATCCCAGAGGTTGATGGGCCACTCAGTGATGAGCAGTGGAACGACACTGCGCGGACGTTCGCGACCCGGCTGGGTCTGGACGATGGTGTGCAGTGGGTCGCGGTGCATCACGGTGCGTCGGTCAACGGCAACGACCACATTCATATGGTCGTCAACCTCATCCGAGACGACGGCCGGACCGTGAACCTCTGGCAAGAAGGCATGAAACGACGCGGTGCGTGCCTCGAGCTGGAGGAGAAATATCAGCTGACGGCGACGGCTCAAGCTGGTTTGGGGGAGGGGAGCTTGTCCCGGCGGGAGGTCGAACAGGTCCGCGGCGGGCAGGTCTCCGCGGTGGCGGATCTGACCCGGCACCGGGTCGCCACCGTGGTGCGTGCTGTGGCGTTGGGCGCTCGGTCGGAACCGGAGTTCGTGGAACGCCTGCGGGGGGAGGGGCTGATTGTGCGAGGGCGTTTGGACAAGACGAACCCGAAGCATGTGACGGGGTATTCGATAGCGGCGCGTGGGGGAGACGCCGACGGCAAACTCGTCTGGTACGGCGGAGGCACCCTCGGCAAGGACCTTCGGCTACCCGCACTACGAGCTCGCTGGCGGCAAACACCGGATCAGCGAGCGGCGGCCGCGACGACCTGGACCTCGGACGCGCAACGGGCCCGCAAAGCCGAACCGCAGAACCTCACTGGCGCAGCGACTGCATTGCGGACGGCGTCGAGTTTGCTGAGCCGAGTCCCGGCCAGCGACCACTTCGCTTGGTACCAAGCAGCCACCGACTCCGCCGGCGTCCTGGCCGCAGCCGCCGCAGCGACCACCGATGATCGGCTGCGCCGGGAACTGATCAGCGCATGGAAGTCCGTACACAAGGCAATACCGCTTTCTGCCGACTCAAGAGCTGAGCCCCGGACAATGAGCGGTGAGCAGGTCGAGGTTCCCACTTCGCGGAACTGGCCGCGTCCTGCGGTAGCGGCAGCAGCGGGTATCGACCGCGAAGCGTCGACGCTGCTGGCAGGTGCATCGCGGGTTCTCATGGCGGCACGGCTCGCGGACGCGCCGCACGATGCCCAGATCCGGACCCTACTCTTACAGGCGATCCAACTCGCCGCGCAAATCAACCGGACGATCGCTGCGAGGAGCGAAGCGTCCGCCGCACAGCAGCGGGCTGCCCGCGCGACGTCCCGTGTCGCTGAGCTCGCGGCCGCACCGACGACGGTAGGGGGCTGGCAGTTCACGCGGACCGGCGCGGAGGTTCTCGAATCAGCTCGTGCTGCACGCGCAGCCGGCCATGACGTCGCCGTCAGTCGCGACCCAGGAACAGGGCCGGCGCCCGGCCCGGACCTAGCCAGATAGTTTTTGCAACTCCATTTCCCGTGTGGATGAGTGCGACCGGGGTGAAGCCGCGGTCGCGTAGGTTGGCGAGCACGAAAAGATCCTCTGCCCGATGTGCCACTCGAGCACCTGGGCATTGGCGAGCTACGCGCAGGCGGCCGCGCTTCCCCACTTCTGCGGTGAGCGCGCTGCGCAGCCGTCTCAATGCTTCCCGGCCGCGGCCATGGGATGGGCTACCACACGCTTCCGCACGCGTCGGCAGTAGGCGAGACACGCCGGGCACCTATTTCTCATGTGATCGTTTCTGGTGTAGAAATGAAGCTGTAAGGCCATCCCAATTGGTGGTCCTGAAGGACGGGAGGAATTCGGATCATGAGTCAATGGGCTGAGCGCCGGTTCGGCGCGATCGCGGATGACCTGAAGGCGGCCGTAACCGCGGCGCTGGTAGATGCTCACGCCGATGCGGTGGCCGCTCAGGCAGCAAGCGGTACCCGCAAGCGCGACCCGTACGGACACACGCTGAAGAATCGGCAGCACGAACAGCTCGTTGCCCGGGTCAAGGCCGGAGAATTTCCCGGCACCACGATCGTCCGACCGATTGGTGCCTCCTTCGATCTTGTCGTGATCCCGGAGACGAAGACGGTGCTGTTCCCGATCCGCGTCCCCGCCCGCTATATGACCGACTCCCTCTCCGGGCTTGACCGCACCAAGATTGATCTCTCCGAGCTCCGTCGCAACCTGCTCAGCGCGCCTAAACCTGGCGACCGCCAGCTGACGCTCGGCGACGCCGAACTCACCGACGACGAGCTGACCGCGCGTGAGGCTGAACAGGACCAACTCGTTGAGGCGCTGCGCGGCTACGCCCACGTGGTCTGCATCGTATTTGCCAGCGACGTAAACGCCATCTACAAGGCCCGGTGGGGCGACGCAGAATTGCCCGAAGGTGAAGATCATCTCGTATGGCAGGACTGGGAACCGCTGTCAGTGGCCACGGAGACCGTCGAGCGGACGGCGACGGAGCGGCGCCGCCTTCAAGTCGCCGGCGGCCAAGGCGAAGAGCCGGCCCACGCCGACTGGGTCGGCAACGTTCCCGTAGCCGACTTCGGGCTGCGGTCGCGGACCTCCTCTGCAGCGAGCCCTGCCGCAACTGAAATCAGCGAGGAAGCCAAGGTGCCAGACGAGGGCGCCGCTGCCGGTTCCGACGAATCGTGACTGACCGCAGAGGCCTACCTGACGCGGCGCTACGTGGCACGTTCAACCCGGATCGGCTGCGTCAAGCCCGCTATCTGGCCGAGAAGACCAAGCGCGAGTTAGCCCAGGGCACGGGGGTATCGCCGGCGGCGGTGGGACAGTGGGAAGCGGGCATTGCAGCTCCTCGGCCGGACTATATGCAACGGTTGGCCGATCTTCTCGACGTCCCGGTCGACTTCTTCCTCGCCGGGCGCCGCTATGTGCGTCTCGATGTCGGTGACGCGCATTTCCGCAGCCTGCGGTCGACACCGGCAGCGCTTCGCGCAAAAGCGATCGCCTGCACCGAGCAGGTCTGGGAACTAACCCACTATCTGGAGCAGCGTGTGCAGCTCCCGCTGGTTGATCTACCGGGGTTCTCCGGGGGAGAGGTGCATCCCGGTGATTACGCCGGCGATCCCAGCGGCGCGGCACGCGCTCTGCGCCGACATTGGCAGCTCGACGGGCCGATCCCGCATCTGGTCAATGTGATGGAACGTCACGGCCTGATCGTTACGTACCTACCCTTTAGCCAGGCCGAGACCAAGAAGATCGACGCGTTCTCGACCTCGCACCTGCCCAGGCCGATTGTCGTGCTCACGCCGGATCGGTCGATGGACGTCTACCGACATCGATTCACCGCCGCCCACGAACTTGGTCATCTGCTTCTGCACAACAACATCGCGCCCGGCGATCCGCTACAGGAAAAGGAAGCCGACCGTTTCGCGGCTGAACTTCTCACGCCGTCGCGCCTCATCGTCCCCGAGCTCCCGAAGCGTCTGGACCTGCATCAGCTCGAGCGGCTCGGTCGGTCGTGGGGGGTGTCGGTCGAATCTCTGATTTACAGGTCCCACGAAGTCGGTACCATCTCAGAGCCCACCTACCGGCGGGCGTTTCAACGCCTAAACCAGCTCAGAAACCTCGGCCTTTTTCCTGCCGAAAGCGTCAACGCATACCCAGGCGAGATCCCGTCACTACTCAGCAAGGCCTTCGACGTCGCCGCGCGAGAGGGGCTCACACTCACCGATCTCGCCGCAGCGCTGAAGATCAGAAAGACTCGGTTGCAGACATTGCTCGGTCGCAACGACGACCGCCCTCAGCTGCGATTGGTGGTCGACTGACTCGTCGCTGGGAGCCGCCCGTCGAACGACGAGGTCAGGGATGCCGGCTAACTTAGGGCATGACCGAATGACCTGAGATTGTCCGGATCGTCGATGCAGTAGCTGCGCTCAATCCGAAGCCACGTGCAGGAAGGTGGGCGAGCGTGTCTAGCTGCGTGGTCGACGCGGTCTGGTCAATCGGCTCCCAATACGACAACGTGACCGTGCCGATCACTCGAAGCGTCTTCGTAGCTTGCGTCGGTGCCGCGGTCAACCCGCTCATCGCCCCGGATGACCTCACGACGATTCAGAGGGCCGTGCGCCACGAGTCTTCGGCGAGTGGCTCGGCGAGGAGCGTCAGGCTATGCGACTGCATCGTGCCGCCGTAGGTTGGGCCGGCAGCGAGTGAACCGTCCGTGATCGGCCTGTTGCCCTTGAAGAAAACGGTTCCGTCGGCCTCACGGACGAATCGCACGAACGCGTCAGGTCCGTCTTCCTCGAGCCGATGGCCGAGCGGTTCGACGGTTCCGTAACGGCGGGGGAGCGCCTCTGGTAGGTGCCTACGTCCAAGCTTCAACCAAGCATCGGCGGCTGTGCCGTCGTCGTCTCCTGTTCGGACATACCAGCGCACCTCAACTGTGGACACGAGTCCGCTGTCAACGCGGGGCGCCTGACGCAGGCTCCCTCGGCTCCATATCTTGTTGGTCTGCTGGTCCAGCAGAACCCCGTTCGCCGCTTCGGCGAGACGGCGAGCGAATCTGATCGCGTGGGGGATCTCGGTTGCCGACGAGCCTTCAACCAACAGCTCGTAGAAGTACGACACGTCAAGGGCTGCCGCTGTCACCTCGCCGTGGACGTCCTCTGGCTCAGCGCGCACCGGAAGTGCCAGCGTGAACGAATATTTGCGTGTCGCGCCGCGCACCACCGTCCACGCCTCCCCGGATGGCAGTGACGCGTCTTCGACCGCCAAGCCGGCGTCAGCAAGCAGAGGGCGAATGTTCTCGGCGGTCAGCCCCCTCTCTGCATAGACCTGCAGGTCGTAGGACATCTCAGTCGTCCCCCTCACCCTGCAAGGACCTTGGCTTCCCCCAGCCCTCGCCTGCCGGCAGTCGGACGAGTTGAGCCACCGCCTCGTTCTTTCGCTTGCTGCCCAGACCGGCCCTGAGCTGTTGCAGGCTCGGATGGTCGGCTAATACACCGACCGCGGGCGGTTGCAGATGCCCCATATCGACCGCTGCAACGCGTCGCAGCGACGGGGCTGTCAGCAGGGGGGTGAGATCCGTGAGCCCCTTCATGGTCTCCATCCAGACCGTTTCTAGACGCGTGAGGCGCGAGAAGTCGGGCAGCGTTGTGACCTGCTTGAGCGACTGCAGGAACAAATACTGAAGATGATCAAGAAAAGCGATCGACGAAATGTCGTCAAGTCCGCGCACCATCCAGAGCTCGAGGTATTCGAGACAGCCGATCTCCGGCAGCAGGCCGAGGTCACGTGTGCCGCCGAGTTTGAGCGCGAGTGCGCGTAAATCGTGGAGCGGCCGGAGGATCGATAGATCGGGCAGCGTGATCGACCGGAGGGTCAGACTGCGCAAGCTGGCGAGCGAGGAAATGACATCGATGTCCTTGGTCTGACCCTCCACGAACAGCCGTCGCAGATTCGTGAAACGGGCCAGCGGCGCGAGCGAGACTCTTCGCTTCGTCTGGCCAATGCCGATCATGGTCGCTGTCGGAGGCAGATATCCAAGGCCGCTGAGGGAGTCGAAGTCTTTGTAGCGAAGGGCATCCGCAGAGAATTTCGTCAAAGTCGGGAAGTAGCGGAGGAACTCGAGGTCCTTGATCGAGCCGTCGTAGGAGCCATAGGCGCGTAACGTCACCGACGGGTACTGGCTGAGCCATTCAGCCAGCGTCTTGTAGTCGGATTCTGTGAGCGCACTCTTGAACTGGACCGTGTGGCATCGAGAGTCGAGGGGCCGAAGCATGTCGGCCGTGAGCGGCGACCCCACGTTACGAATAAACGGGTAGTCATGACTTTCCGGGATCTGTGCGGTAGGCGCCGTCATCTTGCTTCTCCCGATGGTTGTTGCTGGCTTCTGATCGCCGTGTAGCGACTCATGGGTGTGGCGGCGAGTTCAGCGTGCCGTTGGGTGACCTGGTTGCTGTAGCCGAGTTGGGTGGCGACGATCGGCGCGGGGACCTGGCGGACGAGATCGCGCAGGGCGGCGTTGCGGGCACCGAGCAGGTCGATGCCGATCGCGCGCAGTCGGTCCATGATCGAAATTGGATATGCAGGTGGCGACCGGCGCGGTAGCCGGGGAACAGCCAGGGGTTGCCGGAGGTGTTAGCGGTGCGCAGATTGGGCCGCGCCGTGAGGTGCTCGCGTAGGAGTTGCGCGAACGGCTCGGGGACCACGGCCGGCTCCTTGCCCAGCAGGACAAGGAGCCCATCAGGTGCGACCTGGATCTGCTCGGTGCGCATCGCGGCGACCCGCACCAGCGGCTGGGCGTAGAGAAGCAGCAGGACAGCGGCGACCCGGTAGGCAAGGGTGTCCGGTTCGCCGATGAGGCATCGGTGTAGCAGGTCGAGGCGGTCGTCCTGTGTGATGAGCCGACCGGAGCGAGCCTGGCGGAACCCGATACCCAGTTCGGAGCTGAGGTTCTGCTCGCCGCTCCAGACGATGAAGGTGCGGATGGCGTGCCGGGTGGTCAGGCCGCCGGCGAGCCATTCGTCAACGTCGCCCTGGCTGCAGGTGGAGATGGTCTTGTCCCGCTCAGCGAGCCAGGTGAGGAACCGGCTGACCTCGGTGATCTCCTGCTTGGACGTGTGCACGGCCCCGCGCAGTTCCTGGCCGACGCGTCGGCGGATCCGTCGCAGGTGGTGCCATCTCGCGAACTGCTCGACCGGCCGTCGAACAGTCGGGTCGTCGATGGAGTCGAGTCGTTCCTGCAGCCATCGCTCGAACCGGGCGAGGTCGGGATCGCGGCGGGGGAGTAGCCCGTGATGGACAAGCAGTTCACGGATGTGTTCGCGCGCGATACTTGCCGGCGCTTCCTCGAATCCGTCGTGTGTCAGTGGAATCGTGCCGTCGCCGAGCCCGCGTAGGAGGTGGTCGACCTTCGGGTTGCGTTTCCAGGTGTAAATGCTCTCGGGCCGATCCACGGTGGCGAGCACGTCGACGATGCGGGCGGCTTCGGTTGTTGCTGGGCCGTCGGCCGGGAGCAGGAGGGCGTTCAGGTCGTCGCGCAGCGTGCAGCGGGTGCAGAGTCCGCGGCGGTGGTGTTCGCCCTCGCTTCCGCAGCGGTGGCAGTCAAGGTCGGTGGTGATGCCTGCGCATGGTCGGCAGAGCTGACGGTTGCCGTCGCGGCCGGGTAGTAGCCGGTGTTGGCCGCACTGGTGGCAGCTGCCGTGGGCGCGGGTGGCGTCGTGGAAGCAGATGCCGCAGATGTCGCCGTCGGGCCAGCGGATGCGGATCTTGCCGGTGCTTCGTCCGCAGCGATCGCAGGTGCGAGCGCCGGTCGTTCTCGGCCGGCCGCGTGGGCGGCGTCCGGTGGTCGTGTCAGTCATCGCGCGTGATGCGGGCGCGGACGGGCTTGATCGCGTCGGTCAGGTTGACGACGTTGCCAGCGGCTGTGGCCTTGCGTGGTTTCTTCGCGTCGGCCGCGGTGAAGGTCATGAGGTCTTGCGGCCCGCATTGGAAGATGTCGGTGAGCGCGGCCACCAGCATCATTGAGACGCGTTCGGGACGCTGGGTCACGATGCGATAGATCTGCGACGGGGACAGGTCGATGCCGCGCTCGCGGAGCAGGGGAGCGAGGTCGGTGCTGTTGTGCATGCCGTGGCGGGCCATCATCTCGGCCAGCCGCCATTCGTAGTTGACATCGCGTTTCATCAGCTGCTCCGGGGTCGGGTCAGGGCATCGCGGATCGTGCCGTCGAGCACGTCACGCAGCATCGTGCGTCGGTAGTCGTCGGCCACAAACTCGTAGATCGCGGTCGTGGAGGCGTGCTCGTGGCCGAGCTGCTTCTGCACGAACAGGGCGTCGAAGCCGGCCTCGACGAGGTGGGTGGCGTAGGAGCGGCGGAACGAGTGCATGTCCAGCGCGCTGTCGAGGCCGAGCTGGTCACGGTAGCGGCGGAACCGGCCGCCGAGCGCACCTTCCGAGACCAGTCCGCCACGCTCGTTGGGGAACAGGTCGAGCCCTTCTCCAGCGAACCGGGGCAGACCGTGTTCGGACCAGTGGGCGAGCACGTCGGCCGACCAGTCGAAGACGGTCAGCACCGTGCGTCGCTTGGGTGCTGAGCCCTTGTGCGCCTTGCCGTAGCGGATCTCGACGGCACCGTAGCGACCGAACTCGCGGGCGTGCGGGTTGCGCTCGAAGTCGATCGTGCGCAGGTGCCGGACCTCGTTGCGGCGCAACCCGAACGCGTACACGGTCTTGAACAGGGTCGCGTCCCGAAGCGCCGGCAGCCAGCCCTTGCGACCGAGTTCGCGAACGCGGGCGACCTCGGCGTCGGCGTGGTCGAAGAACGCCTGCAGCTCGTCATGGGTGAAAGCCCGCTTGCCCGGGTCGTGCTCGTTCTCTTGGGAGTGGGTCGCCGTGTTCCACTCGAAGCAGACCTGGACGGGGTGGGTGCCGAACAGGTCCTGGCAGCGGTCGCCCCAGCCGTAGACGGGGTCGACCAGATAAGCGCAGAACAACTGCACCGCGCTCTGGTAGCCGCGGACAGTGTTCTGGCGTCGCTGCTTCTCGCTGCGCATGTCGCCGAAGTACTCATCGACATGCGCGTGCGTCCAGTGCCAAGGCATCTCGTTGGTGAAGTCGAGGAATCGGCGGATCACACGCTCACGATTGTTGATCGTGTCCAGGCTGAGGTTGCGCGACAGCTGCTGCCGCCGCCAACCCGTGAGCATCTCCTCGAGGACCTGATCGGCAGGGTTGAGGTACCGGACACCGCCGAGGCCAATGACGCGACCGAGGTCGTCAACCGCCACTAGTCACCTCCAGGACTGCCGCCGTAAGCTGACCGTATCATTCATCCGATGCAATGTAGACGACATGGCCCAGCAAACTCGGGACCTCTACGCGCAGCTGACAGCGTCACCGCCGCGCGTTCCGCCCAGTCGTCTGTGGACTGTCGTCGCCCTCTCAGCACCTCGGAGTCCAGCAATCACGGTCGGTCTAGCTACTTCGACCAGGCGCGTCTTGGGCGCGTGCGGCGGGAAGGGGTCATCGTGCATCGGTTGCAATGATGCCTGGTTTTATTGACATAATCTAGATTATCGGCATGACATTTCTCTTACAAAGTAAGGGGAATCGCTGCCGACGAACGATGGTCATACTGAGATCCTCAGTATGACCATGCGGATAATCGTCATTTCACGCAGTGTCGGACGAGCAGATTGGCGCGATATCTTCGGCGGGGAGCCACGGAGGGCTTATGCCGAATCGGCTACTTCGGTGCCCCAATAAGCGGGCCGGCGCCGGTACGAACGGCAGGGTCTTGGCGACCTGCCACCCATCGCCAGCGACTCACGGGGATTGGCGATGATCCGGCGTCGGGGGGTGCCCGTGGTCGAGGATGTATTCGATGTCTTTGAGCAGCGCGTGACTCGCTCCGGGTTCGTATACGAGGGCGCGCACCGCGCAGGCGATGGCGCCCAGGTAGCAGGTGGGATCGTCGGGGAGAGTCAGGTAGCGGAACGCGCGTAGTGCGTTCGTCAGCGAAACAGCGACGCGCTTGGCGTCACGCGTCTCGGGATGGTTGAGGGCGTCGCGGTCGCCGAAGACGACCGCCTTCAGCTCGTTGGCTTCTTTGCGTAGCTCAAGGAAGCCGTCAGTGGGCATCAGCGGCCGGCCGTGGCCGAGCTGGTCGAGCATGCCCTGCATCCGGTCGCTCTCGGCGAGCTCACTGACCTGGGCCGCGCGGAGTGCTGCGTACTCGGCCATGTCCCGGTTCAACTCAATTGGGTACGGCGGACCGATCAGGCGCGGGCCGAGGTCGATGACATTAGGCTCTCCGGGATTGCGTGCAAAGATGGCGAATGCTCCTGGAAAGCTCGCCGGCAGGAGCGGTTCTTCGGCAGGGGTGACGGCGAATCCGGAACTCATCACGTCGTCGAACGGGCCGTACAGGTCGATGCCTGTGTACTGCTCGACCATACGTAACGCGGTCTCGACGCGGTCCGCGCCAGCGGCCAGCTCAGCGGCGAGCCCCGCCAGCTCGGCAGGTAGTTCGGGTGGAGGTGTGTCCCATTCTCTGACGTCCACGACGCACTTGATCTCACCGTGCTCGGCGCAGCCGAACCGGACACTGAGGTTGACGTTCCAGAACGCGACCGCTGCCCGCCCGTGGCGCGAAGCCTGCGCCAGCACGAGGTCGGTGGTGCCTTGATAGCCGTTTACCTCAAGCGCGATGACACCGCCGACGGCCGGGTCGGTGAGCAGACTGGCCGAGACACCCGTCATCCGGCCCCGTAGTACCTGGTCCGCACGCATCCGGCGACGCCGGTTGGCCCCGAACGCTGTTAGTACAGCGTCGGTATCGGTACTGGTCGCTACCGTGACACACCCGGCCTCTGCCAACGCCGACATCCGTGTCAACCAGATATGAGGCTCCTCAGTCATTGAAGGGCACCGAACATCACGCGGAAACGGGAAGGTCGAGGACGGTGACGAAGAACGCGTCCCCATCTAGGACCCGGTCGACGACGTACTGACCCGCAAGCAGACCGCCCGCTGCACCGTTCTCAGCGCCAGAGACCATGCAGATGCTCCATCCACCCGGTCCCGTGCTCGGCGTAATTCCCGCTGGAAAGGTCACCCCGCAGCCGGGAACTGTGCGCGGCCCGAGGTTTGCTTCTGCTTGGGCCGCCGCTCCGTATTGGGTGGACTCGAATGGGTACTCGTCACAGGTTCTCCCTCCGCTGCGATCAAGCCAAGCCGGGCATGCGGCTCTGTTGTTCGCCGCTTTTAGAGCCGGGTCCATCGTGCGGACAAGTGGCCCATTGGCGAGCGTGCCAGGCAACCCCGATTGCTGCGCGAGAAAGATGTGCCGCCCGACGTTCGGGGCGACGGCTCCGTCGATGCCCAGGGTGGGGGTGTAGTCGGGGTAGACGCACCCGGGGATATATCGATTGATCGGGAGAACGTCGTCCTGGTTCAGCGCGTCGTCGCATCGGACTGTCGGCGAGTCGTACACCAGGGGCGTGCTTTCGCCGCCGACCCATGATGGGTTCAGAAATGACACCTGGATCCAACTGTTTACCTCGACGAATTTTCCAATGTGAGGGGATGTTGCGGCCTGCACGTTTCCGGTCAGGTCTTGGCCGCCGGTGGAGATCAGTTGTGTCGAGAAGTTCTGGACTGTCTCGGTGCATCCTCCTCCAGCGCAGCTACCGTTGGCAGTGAAGGAGCTGCCCACCGCGGTGCCCCATGGTGCGCTCACGGTTGTGAAGGTGATGTAGTGAGTGAAGTCGACCGACGACGTGTCTAGCGACTGCGAATCACTGACGAGGAAGTGGATGCCGCCGCTCGGAACACCGTCGGTAGTCACATCAAGGTCCACTTCCTTATCGAGGCAGGCCCAAGTTCTGGAAACGGCCTTCGGTTGGTTCGCCGCCGAGCAGGCGGAGGCGTCCGCGCCCCCGCCGGGGTCGGTCGGGTAGCTGGCGAGCTCGGCCGCCGAAGGTGTTGATTCGGTCACGCAAACCTGCTGCGTATGGCCGTCCGACCCCCGGGTCGTTGGCGTGCACTGGGCAACGCCGATTGGCGTCGAAGTTGGCGAATTCGTCCACTCCACCGCCGTTGGGGCGGTGACGTTGGTTTGCAAGTTCGCCGGCGGTATCGACGCTGCTGACCCGACCCACGCGACGTAGTTGTGGGTGACGGCGCTGCTTTGGCTGACGGTGACCGAGCAGGTGGTGCCGTTGCTGCACCAGGTCAGCTCTTGGCCGGTGGTGGTGTCTTCAATGTTGATGTAGGTGTAGGTGTAGGTGACATTAAATGGGCTGACCGCGGTCAGGGTAGTCGCGGTGGTAGCCGCCAGCACACCCGGGCTCGCTGACAACCTCATCCCCGCCCAGGGTGACCAGGTCACTGCCGTTGGGGCGGTGACGTTGGTTTGCAAGTTCGCCGGCGGTATCGACGCTGCTGACCCGACCCACGCGACGTAGTTGTGGGTGACGGCGCTGCTCTGGGTGACGGTGACCGAGCAGGTGGTGCCGTTGCTGCACCAGGTCAGCTCTTGGCCGGTGGTGGTGTCTTCAATGTTGATATAGAAGGAGGTGTAGGTGACATTGAACGGGCTCGTCGCGGTCAGCGTTGCGCCGACTAGTTGGTTCGGATTGGCGTTGTCGACCGTGAGGGTCATTCCACCCCAGGGTGACCAGGTCACTGCCGTTGGGGCGGTGACGTTGGTTTGCAAGTTCGCCGGCGGTATCGACGCTGCTGACCCGACCCACGCGACGTAGTTGTGGGTGACAGCGCTGCTCTGGGTGACGGTGACCGAGCAGGTGGTGCCGTTGCTGCAGTAAGTCACCGCTTGGCCGGTGGTGGTGTCTTCAATGTTGATATAGAAGGAGGTGTAGGTGACATTGAACGGGCTCGTCGCGGTCAGCGTTGCGCCGACTAGTTGGTTCGGATTGGCGTTGTCGACCGTGAGGGTCATTCCACCCCAGGGTGACCAGGTCACTGCCGTTGGGGCGGTGACGTTGGTTTGCAAGTTCGCCGGCGGTATCGACGCTGCTGACCCGACCCACGCGACGTAGTTGTGGGTGACAGCGCTGCTCTGGGTGACGGTGACCGAGCAGGTGGTGCCGTTGCTGCAGTAGGTCACCGCTTGGCCGGTGGTGGTGTCTTCAATGTTGATATAGAAGGAGGTGTAGGTGACATTGAACGGGCTCGTCGCGGTCAGCGTTGCGCCGACTAGTTGGTTCGGATTGGCGTTGTCGACCGTGAGGGTCATTCCACCCCAGGGTGACCAGGTCACTGCCGTTGGGGCGGTGACGTTGGTTTGCAAGTTCGCCGGCGGTATCGACGCTGCTGACCCGACCCACGCGACGTAGTTGTGGGTGACGGCGCTGCTTTGGGTGACGGTGACCGAGCAGGTGGTGCCGTTGCTGCAGTAGGTCACCGCTTGGCCGGTGGTGGTGTCTTCAATGTCGATGTAAAACCCGGTCGATGTGACATTGAACGGGCTCGTCGCGGTCAGCGTTGCGCCGACTAGTTGGTTCGGATTGGCGTTGTCGACCGTGAGGGTCATTCCACCCCACGGCGACCAGGTCACCACCACCTCGGAGGTGGGACCGGCCTGCACCTGAGTCGGGGTAGTACCAGACACGGTTCCGACCCAGCTGACGTAGGTGTGCGTGACCGCTGAACTTTGGGTCACTGATGCCGAACACGTCACGCCGCTGGCACACCAGGCAACAACATTTCCTGACGTCGTGTCTTTGATGTAGATCAGGTAGCTCGTGTAGGTGACGTTCACGGCGCTGGTGGCCGTCAGCGTCGCAGATCTGAGCTGATACGGGTTCGCGTTATCGACCGACAGCGAGATACCGCCACCGTCGCCGGCATCAAACGCTTTCACGGTCGAAGCACGCGACGTGACCGCAGCCCGGACCGTTGCTGCTGCTGGGCATGCGGCGTTGAGCGATGACTTTCCGTTCGCCGATGGGCAGATCTGCTCTCCCGCCGGCAGGCTTGTTCCGGCGGGTAGTCCTGTCTTTGCGCCAGCAGCAGTGGAGCATGCGGCGGCGGCCGGTGGGGTTTTGCCGTCGGTGACCGGGCAGGCCGTGCGGCCGGTGGGCAGGCTTGTTCCGGCGGGTAGTCCTGTCTTTGCGCCAGCAGCAGTGGAGCATGCGGCGGCGGCCGGTGGGGTTTTGCCGTCGGTGACCGGGCAGGCCGTGCGGCCGGTGGGCAGGCTTGTTCCGGCGGGTAGTCCTGTCTTTGCGCCAGCAGCAGTGGAGCATGCGGCGGCGGCCGGTGGGGTTTTGCCGTCGGTGACCGGGCAGGCCGTGCGGCCGGTGGGCAGGCTTGTTCCGGCGGGTAGTCCTGTCTTTGCGCCAGCAGCAGTGGAGCATGCGGCGGCGGCCGGTGGGGTTTTGCCGTCGGCGACCGGGCAGGCCGTGCGGCCGGTGGGCAGGCTTGTTCCGGCGGGTAGTCCTGTCTTTGCGCCAGCAGCAGTGGAGCATGCGGCGGCGGCCGGTGGAGTTTTGCCGCCGACAGTGGAGCATGCCTTCGCACCGTCTGGCAAACCGAGACGACCGACTGTCGCCGCTCCATGTGATGGAGTGGCCGCTGCAGGTGCCGAGGTTGAATCCGCCGAGGCCGACGACATAACGCTGACGACAACCAAAAGCCCTACAACAAAAGCAAACATCTGCTTACACGAACCGCGAAAAGCTCGTTTCAACTGAAGGCCCTCCCAAAGGTCACACAACACCGGGCGGCGAGTCCGCCGGACAACCGGTGAAGCCAGAAAGGAGTATTGCGGCCACCCACAGATACGTCCACTCAAACCAAAATATTCGCGACGACCGCCACGATGGACGTGTGGCCGCCGCCGAACCGCCGGGCTCTCACGTACGCCAACCCGATATCGGCTCAGCCCCGATCCGTCGAAATTCTGCCGGCGGTTGCGCGGTGGTGGCTGCAACAGTGGTGCCCCAGTAGCCGCGCGGAGCGGCCGTTATCGGCAGGTGGAGCGCGTTGGTGTACTTGCGGTGCTCGGTCGGCTTGCAGTCGCTCATCGGGCCGACCTTGGCGTCCATCAAGACGGAAAGCATCGGGTCGCAGTGTTGCCAGAACCAGCGAGCCGGTGACTCACCGTCGGTGTCGCGGCATACCTCCCACGCCCGCCAGAGAGCCTCGAGGCGCGCGATCGCTTCGGCGTGTTCCCACCAGTTCGGACACCAGGTGAGGGTGCCTGTACCGGCCGCATCGAGCCGGCGCTCAATGGTCGGTGCCAGCAGGTTGACGAACCAGTCCTCGACATTGCGGTACAGGAACTCCGGTAGGTCTTCGCTGCTCATCGTTCGAGGCCGGTCCGGGTGACGAGTTCGGTGGCCCAGCTCCTCGACGCCGCCGTGGTCGACGCGAGATCCGGTGCCTCGCGCGCGGCCGACAGGACCTGAGTGGGTGGGGTGGACACGCCTCGGCCACCTAGTGCCGCGGTCGGAGCACCATCGGCGTACGCGGTCCACTGAGCGCCGTCGGTGGCCATTGCGTGCTCGTGTTCTAAGGCGTGTGCGACGTCGACCGCGCCGGACAGCACCGCCGAGCCGGCGACCTCGGCCACGATCAGCTCGCCGGCGACATCCCCGGCATCGACACCGGGCTGAGCCGATGCCGGCGTTTGCTCGGCCGCGGCTACCGCGGCCGGCGCGTTGGATCGCACGTCCTCGACGTCGATGTTCTCCTTCTTGAAGATCGCCTCCCACTGCTCGGCGTGACGCGCGGCCACCGGATCGTCACCGCGGTGCACGTCGGCTGACGCCCACGCCGCGGCCGCGCTGAGCGGGTTGTCATGCAGCCACTGCGACGTCGGCTTCAACCCCCACTGGCGGTGTCGGACCGACTGCTCGGCGCGGGCCTGCCGCTCGGCCTCGCGCTGGGCCGCGGCTGCACGCTGCTGCTCCTGCTGTACTTGAAGGCGCTGCTCACGTGACAGCTGTTCCACCTGACGCTCGGAGTCCCGGGCCTCCTGCGTGGCGGCCTGCGCCTGCTTGCGGGCACGGTCCGCCGCCACCTGCGCCGCGGACTGGGCGGCAGCGAGAGCCGCCGATAACAACGCCGACAACTGACGGCCCGCGTGACCGTGCTGGTCCATCTCGACTTCCTGACCGGTCATAACAACACCCCTTCTTTTTCGATGGATTGCGCCAGCTCCCTATCGGTGAGCACGACGTCGTTCAGTTCGGTATCGATCGCTTCCTGCTCGGCCGCGGCCGTCTCGGCCAGACGGTCGTTGCGTCGTTCGTCCGTCTCCCACTTGTCTAGTGAGGCCCGGATGGCCGGCGCGTTCGGGCCAGCCATCCACGGGACGGGTCGGCCCAGTGCTGGCCGGTTACCGGAGCTGAACAGCACAGCCCGCCCACGCGGCAACGCCGACAGCTCCGCGACTGACTGGATCGGTAGCCGTCGCACCTGCTCGGACCGCGACGTCGACGAGCCATGACCGGCGTTCGTGCTGCTGGTCGTCCAGTACCGCTCGTCACGCTCACCGAGCAGATCCGACATCGACTTCAAGAACTCCGTCTCGGACACCCCGCCGAGATAGAGCTTGTTGTTCGCGGCCGACCACAGCTTGCGCATCCCACGCTCACCCCAGCGGTCCACACCTTGTGACCACGACTGCAGAACGATGACCTTCGGAAGTCCTCGAGATCCGTGGTGGCTGACTTTGTCCGGCAGCGTGGAGTCGACGATGGTATTCGCTGCCTCGTCGAGCACTGACAGCACCGGGTTGCTGAGCCGGCGACCTGGCATGGTCCGGGTGTAGGCCAGGCCGGCTCTGTCGATCGAGGCGGCGATCGCGGTAGTGACGAACGCCGCCGACGCCGGACCTTCCTGACTGAGCAGGTAGATCGTGTCCGCGGCCGAACGCACGAACTTTTCCGGCTCGAACCGTGGGGCACGGGCATGGCCTGTGCCGATCGGCGGCGTGATCCATGCCGAGTAGCGCGGGTCGGTGATCACCGACAGCCAGCTCTGCGCGGTGCCAAGCACGCCGTCACGTTGGCGATCGGGCTTGGCCAACACCGCCTTGATCTGGCGGGCCGCGGCGTCGTAGCCCCGATCGGCGAGGATGGTCGTGGCCGTGTTGTCGTCGACGTCGCCCAGCCACGCGTCAACGTCCAGGATCGTCCTGCCCGCGAGGGCGGCCGCGAACACGTAGTTCACTAACGTCGCTTGCCCCGTCGGGGTGAAATAGGCATCCGGCTTGGCATCGGGGTCCACGGTGGTGTCGATAAGGATCTGCACCAGCTCACGCGCGATCGACAGGCTACTGATGTCCGCGAACGGGTCCCACCAGAAGTGCGGGCCGGCCATGGCGTCCGGTGTACCGACGATCTCTTGCGGATCGCAGAGCCACACACCGCCGATCGCCTCGCGGATCTCGCGGGTCGCGTCGTGAACGTCCGGCTTGTTGGAGCTGATCACCTCCGGCCCGTTGTAATCAACGATCGCGGGCACGACGTTGGCGGTCGTCTTACCGACCCGTGGACCGGCGATGACGACGGTGATGTCTTCCCAGGACATCCGCAGATCGGTGCATGTCACGACCGTCTGCATCACCATCACGCCGTGCTGCGCCGGCACGGTCAGATCCGCTGTTGGACGGAGCCGCTGTGCACTCTGACGAACCTGCGCCGGCGTCAGCCCGACCATGTCGTTGGCCCGGGACAAATGCCGGTTCGCGGCGTCAGCGCGGGTGCGGCCCTTGGACCGCTTGCCCCGTCGACGCAACAGAACCGCAGCGGCCAGGACCACGACACTCAGCTGCAGCCCGTACAGCACGTACACCGCCGGGCCGGGCCACACGACAGTGTGCTGGGCCAGGCCGAAGATGATCCGCCACGGATTCATCGGAACCGGGCGGCCGCCGAGGTGCCCGACCGCGACGATCGGCCACCAGGCCAGCAGCATCAGACCGCAGCCGCTCAGCAGCAGGATCAGAGGCAGCAAGCCGTCGTTGGGTTGTTTGGTCTGCACACTCATGCGGCTCTCCCGCGGTGGTGCCAGCGCTTGTTGGTGTCATGCACCCCGGCGTTGAGCTCGGCGGCGGTCAGCTTCACGTTCACCGGCATACCCGGCCGGTTGCCCATCTTGAGCAGCACCTTGCCGCGACCGGGCGGCGCGGACATCCGACCGGTGGCCGTGTCCAGCGAGGGCGGCGCGGCCCACGACACGATCTCGGAACGCTCGACTGCGGAGAACTCGACGACATCGGCCAGCCGACCGAACTCCACCGCAGGCAGCCCAAAGGTGCCGATCATGCCGACGCGCTCGACGAAGCCACGGGCCTTGTTTCGTGCTTCCTGCGTGGCGAGCTGGTCAAGGTCGCCCATCGAGTGGCTGATGAACAGTTCGCCCATGCCTTTCTGTCGATCGGTGCGCAGCAGATCGTTGATGATGTCGACGATCTCGCCGTCACCGCGCATCGCGCGCCACAACTCGTCCATCGTGAGGTAGAAGTTCAGCCGCGGCCCGAGGCCGGCGTCGGCCAAGACGTGCGCCGCTTCGGCGGCCGAGAACCCTTCGTTCCACGTCGCCGTCAGGACCGCCGCCTCGAGTTCGATGTCGCTGCCGTCGATCGAGGAGATATCGACGTCGACGGCGCTGGCCGTGACGTCGAAGCTGACCGTGGTGTCCTTGGCGAAGACGTCCCCGAGCTGGCCCTCGAGCAGGCCGGCCAGGGCACGGCGTAGACCGTCGGAGATCTCGCGGAAGTACGGCTCGTCGTCGCCGGCCAGGATCACCATCCGCAGCTCACGTGGTGCGTTGGTCAGCAGCTCGATCAGGTGCCCGACGCGGGGCGTCGTGCCGGCAGCCCAATGCTGCTCATCGAGCATCCGGATCGCGGCCGACAACAGCGTGGACTCGTCACCGTTCACTGATCGGTGACGTGACAGCGCGATCAACAGCCGCATCATGGCCAGCTGCCGACCGTGGACCTTCTGCCGGATCTTGCGGTGCAGATCCGGCAGGTGCGCGATCTTGGGCAGGATCGCCGCCAGGTCCCCTCCGGACAGCGGGTTGATCCCGGCTAGCCCGCGGCCCACTGTGATGATCTGGCCGCCCATCGCTTTGATCAAGTCGACGTAGTCCGGCTTCAAATCGCCCAACACCCAGGGCTTGTAACCGGACCACTCTGCGCCGATGAGCCACCGCCGGCCGAGCGTCGATTTGCCGAGCGACGGCTGACCGAACAGGAACGCTGACGGTGATCGGATCAGGTTCGCGCGGGTGAAGTAGCTCAGCGGGTCTCCGCACACCCAGGCGCCGGTGCGCATATGTGTCCCCAGGGGGACACCAGTAGTCGGCGCCCCTGTACCGGCGGCGAACGGCCACAACCCGCACACCTGGCGGGACGTGCCGAAGTACTCGGTGGGCGATTCCACGAAGCCCACCCGGCCGCCGCCGGCGCCGGCGTAACCGCGGGCGGTCAGGGAGCGCAACGTCTTCATGCGTTGTTCTCGCAGACCTGGCCGGCGTGGCTGGCGGCCGCGGCGTCCAGCAGCTCGACGAGATCAGCGGCGGCGGTGATCAGGCTCTTCTGATCGAGCCACCAGCGGGCCTCGTCGACACCGCGAGCCGTCTCCTCGACGCGTTCGTAGTCGGCGGGTGCATTGCCATCCTCGACTGCCCACTGATACAGGTCGCGCATCAGCTCGAACCGGACCCGGGTCGCGTAGTCGATCTGCCGGGCGCTGCCGGCCAGCTGCGGGTAGCCCTCATCGCGGGCCCACGCAGCGGCTTCGGCCGTTTCCTCCTTGCGCTTGGCGGTCACCCATTTCGTACGGTCCAGTTCCCGGCGCTTTTCGCGGGTGGTCTCGAAGCAGTCGGCGCACAGGCCCTTGTCTTTGAGGTACTCCAGTCGACCGCCGCGGTGGTCGGGCGCCAGTGTGGATAGGTCGATCGTGCCGACGTGACCGCAGCCGAACGTCAGCTCGAACTCGGTAGGGATCGCCATTGTGTGCTCCTTCGTCTGCGTGCGGATATCTCACTGGGAGAGGCCTCGACGAGCAGGCGAAAAGTGCAATGGCCGACCAGGATGTCCCCTGGCCGGCCATAGCCGCCGCTCTATCAGTTCCGATACGCCCCGATACGGCGGCTCATTCAGTAAGGACCTTGGGCAACGTCACGTGATCGGGAAGCAGCACACCGAGGCCGAGGCCGGCCGAGAACGCGGCCGCTTGCTGCCCGTAAGCCCGTGACATCACCAGCCGAGCGCCGGCGTGCAAGTTGCGGACCGCCTTCACCGCCCGGCGCAGCTGGTCCTCGTCGGTGACGGTGATCGTCGTGACTACCGCGAACCGGAGAACCGACGCGCCACGAGCCTCGTCGCGAGCGTTGGCCGCCGCTGCCGACGATGAGGTTTCCTTCACTGCTGCCCGCCCGCCGGAGGAGGTCGCGATGACGTTGCGCTGCCGATCGGCCCAGCCCGCCGCGGCGGCTGGGTCCAGCGGCCGATAGTAGATCGTCACCCGTTTGCGGGGCAGGTGCGGGTGCGGCTCGAGCAGCCGCTTGAGCACGGTCTCCTTCACCGCTCCACGCGGTGCGCCTTCCATGACCCACGACACCGAGATTCCGGAGTCGTGCCGGTACCGGTCCCACAGCTCTTGAGCCGAGGACGGCCCAGCTGACTCCCAGTCGAGCTCGAGCTCGCCCGGCGCGTCGTCGAGGTCGCCGGCTTCGGCCGGGTGGAACGCGGCCCACGCTGTCTCGGCCACTTGGCTGGGCGTCATCGCTGACGCTGCCCCAGCGCCAGTGCCGGCCAGCGCACCGATGATGTCCGGCAACTGGGTGCCGATCTCGGTGGCCATGTCCTCAACTCCACGCTTGTCCTTACCCTTGCCGCCGTCGAACACGAGCGACATCCACGTGTGCTGGGCAGCCGACCCGACACCGGAGGCGTCGCGCAACTCCTTGAAGACCTGCTCGGTGAACTGCGAGACCTGCGCCTCGGTGCGAGTCCGGTCGATCTCGGCCGAGATCTTGTTGCCCGGATCTGGCACCGACTCGATGGTGACCGAGAACGCCTTGAGGTCTGGCCACTGCGGAGTCGTCTGGAGAAACCCCGACCAGGTGCCGATCATCGTGTCGATGGTGGCCGGGTCGACCAGCGCATCACCGTCGGCGTTGGCCCGCACGATCACGGGATACGAGTTGGTCAATGGCACCCGCAGGAACGCGAACCGCTCGCCGTAGGCGTCTTGCGCTGAGTACATGCGGGTCGCGGCCAACAGCCCCGGGAGGCGGAACCGGCCGTGGGGCTGCGGCGACAGCGGGCCACCGAGGTAGGCAGTCTCCCGGCGTCGGCGTGCCCGGCGGTAACTGAGCCTGCGCACCATCCGAGCGAACACTGACTTGCCCTCGATCTTGATCGCCAGTGGCGCATAGAACACTGCGACGAGAAGCAGGTAGATCAGCAGGTCGAAGAAGTTGTGCGTGAACATCATGATTCCGCCGGCACCGAGCACGAGGATCAGGCCGCCGAAGCTGATCACGGGATTCATCCCGAACAAGCCGATCACGGCGGGGCGCTGCCAGTTGCCGAAGTCCGACGATCCGGGCGTTGGCTGGTTACGGCTGTCGAGCATGGTCATGGCTAGGCTTCTCCTGTTCCCGATGCGGCGGCTTTCTCGGCCGCGCCCTTCATGGCTCCTGCGGCCTGCACGCCGGCGGCCACGGCGACCCCGACCGGGCCGCCAGCCGCTGCACCTCCGCCCGCGGCACCACCCCCGGTGGCCGCTCCACCAGCGGCGCCGCCGCCGGCGCCGGACGCGGCTGCTGGTGACGCGCCACCGCTGACGCCGGATGCGCCCGAGGGACCGGACGAGCCGCCCCCGGAGCTCCCGCCGCTGCTGCTCCCGCCGCCACGCGAGGACATCACCTGCGAAATTCCCGAGGCTGCGATGGCTCCCCCGGCCAGTGCGCCGCCTCCGCCGCCGGTGCTGAGCTTGGCCGAGACCGGCATCATCAGCCGCAGCAGTGCCGGCATGGCCAGCACGGACATGATCATCAACGCGATGCCCGAGAGCGCGTCGGTCGCGGACTTGCCGTCCCCGATCGTGACAAACGCGGCTGCGTACACGAACGCGGCCGTCGGCTTGTAGAGCACGAACGCCAACTGCCACATCCACAACTTGCGCCAGAAGTCCTCGTTGCCTTTGTAGATCGCGACCGCGCCCGCGACTGGACTGGCCGCGGCGGTCAAGATCAGCACGCCGTTTCTGGCGACCATCGCGAACACCTGGGCGAGCGCGGCCAGGATGGCCAGCAGCGACGCAATGAACACCAGAGCGCTGCCGAGCGACCCGGACACGAGCGCGGCGCCGAACACCTCCGTGACGCGGCTGTTGAAGTTGCCACCCGCAGCAGTGTTGATGATCCAGTTGCTGAACTCGTCCCCGGCCGCGGCGAGCAACGCGATCGCCGGCACCTGGGCCGAGGTCACCAAGATGAACCGGGCGATGCCGGTACCAGCGTCAGCCAGCGCGTCGCCACGTTGCGTGATAGCCATATGGCCGGCCACCAACAGGATGCTGACCAGCCCGACCACAAGCATGATCCAGTCGAGCATCGCGGTGAGCATGCCGACCGGTGATCCCTGATCGGTCGACAGCGACGTCGTTGGGACGCTGGTCCAGAACGTGGCCAAGGTCTTCACGATGTTGCCGACGCCTTTGGCGAACTCGCTGGCCACCGCGTCGAAGCCGGCCGACGCGAGGCCGCCAGCGGCACCGCTCAGCGCATCGCCGGCGCAGTCGCCCCAGGACAGCGGACTGATGCTGCAGCTCACCTCAGTCACCGACCTTCGTGGGCTGCCCGGAGAACAGCACATAGCCCGTGAGGTCGCTGGTCTCGGCCCAGCTCGTCTGGCTCAGCGGCCCCGGCGCGCCGGCGAGCTGCCAGTCGTCGCCGGACCACTGCATTGTGGCCGGCACGACCCGCAGCGTGCCGTTGAATCGCAACGCTATGTCGACCACGGACTGGTCGGCGCTGTAGGTGATCACCTGAAACGCGGCGACCGATGGGACAACGCCCGGGTCGGTCGGCGGACCATAGTTGAGGCTCACCGCCGCCTGCGCCGCCGGCGTCGTTGAGTCAGTGGCCACCGCGTGCATCGACGCGGCCGTCTGCGCAGACCAGGACAGCCGGCCGAGGATCTGGATCGCGGCCAGTACCGCACCAGACTGGGTGTGGCTGAACCCGGAAGGCACTCCAGCGCGGATCGTGGCAGGGCCATCGCTCGAGGAGAACGGAAGTCCGCCGAGGCCGACCTGCAGCCAGGTGACGTTCACCGGAGCGGCCGAGCTCCCCGCTCCGGCCGACGAACCGCCGGTGTCGCTCGGGCCGGCAGGAACGGAGCCGACGGCGGGCACTGACGTTGCGGCCGGCGCGGCGGCGCCCGTGCGGCTGCGGTTAGTAGCCGCGCCCCACGCGATGATGCCGCCGCAGACGATCAGCAACGCGACCAAGCCGATCGCACAGACGGTCCCTGACTTCGCCCACCGGGACTGTTCGTCCCACCAGCCGTCACCGTCGTTGTCGCGGTCGTCCGCGACGCCGTACCTGCCGCGCAACATCAGGCCACCG
This sequence comes from Jatrophihabitans sp. GAS493, assembly GCF_900230215.1. Lineage (NCBI taxonomy): Bacteria > Bacillati > Actinomycetota > Actinomycetes > Jatrophihabitantales > Jatrophihabitantaceae > Jatrophihabitans > Jatrophihabitans sp. GAS493. Next base: position 2,390,368 of record NZ_LT907982.1, read on the forward strand.
CACCCAGAATCGCGCCTGCGCCGGAGCCGATGATGCAGCCCAGCAGCGGCCAGAACAGCTTGCCGGCTTCCTCGCCGCCGCCGTCTCCTCCGCCGCGATTCTTGTGGGCGTTGATGCCCATCTTGATGCAGATGATGAACACGCCGACTACGCAGGCCAGGAACACGGCCCAGCCGACCCAGCCGGCGATGGTGAGCAGTTTCGCGCCGCCCGGCGGCTCGCCCGGGGTGACGGTGGGGATGTTGCCCGCCAGGATGATGCGGTTGGTGACGTTCTCGCTGAACGCGGTTGCCTGCTGGCTTAGCGCGACAATGCGCTCGACCATGGCTTCGGCCAGTTCCAGTCGTGCTGGCATTGCGGTCTCCTTCGTGAGTAGCGGGTGCTTTCACTGGGAGAGGCCTCGACGAGCAGACGAAAAGTGCAACAGCCGGGCAGCAGACTTCCTCCTGCCCAGCTGCGTCGGCCCCGTGGGCGCTGCGAAGCTCAATTGGTGACCTTCATCCGCAGGGCGTAGGGCATCACTTCCCGTTCATGGGCACCGGCCCAGGCGCGGATGTGTACGGGCACGTCGAAGTCCTGCGCCTCGATGATCTGGCCAGAGCCGTCGCTCTTCCCGCTGACGGACCAGATAATCGCCGTGTGGTGGATGCCGCCGATCATCCCGTCGCTAGACAGGAACACCAGGTCCCCAGGCTGCACCTGCGTGATAGGCACCAGGACCCCGTTCGGTGAGGTGTATTGCGAGGCCGACGAGTGGTCCAGGTAGACGCCAGCGGCCGCCCACATGTAGAGCGCGAGACCGGAGCAGTCGAAGCCGACCGCCTGCCCCTCACAGCCCCGGCCACCGACGCCGTGGCTCGGCCCGGTCGCGGTCCCACCGTCGAAGCAGTACGGCAGACCCAGTGCGCTCTGCCCACGGGCCAACGCTCGACCCACCGCCGCGTTAGGGGCTTGCCCAGGCGCAGCACCACCCCCACCGCCCACGGAACAGCTCAGCGCTACGGACGGATCTCCGAGCAGCGACGCGGCCACCGCGGTGGCCATCGGCACCCACTGGGCGTACAGGCTGCCGTCGGAGGAGATCTGCACGTCCTGGATCACCTGCGCCGGCGGCAGCTCCTGCCAGTGCGCGACCAGCACCAGGTGATCGAGGAACTTCCCGGCGGCATAGACGGGGTCCACGATCTGCGCGACGGTCCCCCAGCCTTGTGAGGGCCGCTGCTGCAACCAGCCCACTGAGTCACGGTCACCGCCTGCCAGGTTCGTCAGGTGCGATTCCTGCATGCCGGCGGCCAGGATGTCGATCGAGGCCTGCACCGGCAGGTTGCGCTGCTTGGCCACCGCGACACCGGCGCCGGCGATCTGCAATTGGCTGGCCGTCAGCGTGATACCTGCGGCCACCGCACCGCCGGCGGCCGCTGGCGTGTAGGTGCAGCTGCCGCCAGCGGCGGCCTGCTGGGCGGCGCCGGCCGCCGCCTGGCTCACGCCACCGCCCAGCAGGACGGTCGGCACGACGATGATCAGGCTGAACACTGCGGCCACAGCGCCGGCGGCCGCCGTGATCGTTCCTCGAGCTCCCACGACGTTCAGCCACCCTCGAACGGCCCGGTCACACGCCAGTGCCCACCAGCGAGCTGCACAACCCACGATGCCGTGGCCAGACCGGAGTCGAAGCTGCCCAACGTCGAGGTGATATGCGAGTTGGCCGTCATCCGCACGTACACCTGGGTCGCCGTCGACGGAGCGTTCTGGACGCGGGCCGGGCCGGTGACGGTGCACGTCACAACCTCCCGCTCCTGGATGACCTCCTGCTGCCAGGACGCCGGGTCGGCCTCTGCGGCGATCTGCTGGCCGTACTCAGGGCTGGCGAAGACCTGTTGCGCACCGATGTAGGTGGCCATCGGTATCTGCCAGTTCCACGCGCAGTGCTCGAGTTCGAACTCGACGGCCGCCCACACGGCCGGATCGGTGTGGGCCAGCTCCGTTAGTGCAGGCTGGGGCAACGCCGAGGTCGACGTCGACAAGGCCGACCTAGGCTCCGGGGCCGCCGGCGCCCGGTGGCCGCAGCCGGCGACACCGGTGGCCATCAGCACGAGCATCAGCAGCAGCGCGGAGCGAGTCAGCCCGGCGGTCACTGTGCGGCCGCCACAGCCGCGGTCAACTTGCTGACCCACTCCGGGGCCAGCGCCGCCGGATCGGGCGGCCCGAGGCGCCACTCAGGCATCCACGGCACATGGCCGACGACCGGTAGAGCACCCGACACCAACCGCTCGAGTCGACGCAGCGGCGCCGGCATCCGGCCAGGGCAGTCCGCGACGACCACGACACCGGCAAGCTCCACGCAAGCGCGCAATGCCTCGTCATCGCGGTACGCGCGGGCGAACTCCTGCGCAGCGGCATAGCCGCGGTAGTTGCTTCGGCACACCAGCAGGACTGGCCTGGGCCAGTCGGTCGGCCAGCCGCCGCCGATGTAGTGGGTACCGGGCAGCACCGCGGCCAGCGTGCGGGCACCGGCGCCGCCGTGGACGGACATCAACCCGACTGTGCTTTGACCTGCGGTGCCCGATAGCGGCGCAGCCGGCACCGCTGCCCGGCGGTGTAGTACCGGCGCCTGTGCTTCCGTGGCCGCCGGCAGCCGGTCCCCGCTAGGCGCGCCGGCCGCAGCGAATAGACCCTCACGGGCGGCCTGCAATGCGGCCTGGATCTCACTTACCGATGGCGTGCGGCGCGGAGCGGTCACCGCCCCGTCGCTCATCGGAGACCACCGGGGAGGACGCGCAAGTCACGCCGCTCCCGGCGGAGCCGGATCGCGGCGGCCAGCACGCCGGGGTCGACACCGGCAAGGCGAGACCGGACCTCTGCGGCTGGGCGCAGAGTCGTCAGCAGCCGCTCCAGTGCTGCCACCGTGACGGTGCTGACCGGTGACCGCGACGAGGCGATCCGATCAAGCTCACCGGCCAGCTCGCGGTCGGCGGCGGCCAGCGTATCGAGCATGCCTGCGACGGCGGCTGGCCTCAGATGGACCGGAGTGCTGGCTGGGATGGGTGTGCTCATCGGCGGTGCTCCTCGCTGTGGATGTCGACCTGCTCTCACTGGGAGAGGCCTCGGCGCGGCGCGGAAAAGTGCAAGGGCCGACCCGGGAACTTCCCGGGTCGGCCGTGTCGAGAACGACAGTGCTGCTACGCCGCCAGGTACTGCGGTGCCGCCTCGCGCAGTGCGCGCAACGTTGCCGAGCACCGTCCCTTGGAGGTGCGCACGCTGACGCCGTAGACACGGGCCACGTGTTCATGTCCGCCGCCGGCTCCTTGCCGAGTCGTCTCGTGGGCGTAGTAGTACTCGACGAGCATGGCCAGGTCCCGCTCGTTCACCACGCCGGTCCGCTCAGCCCACAGCAGCAGGTCCACCAGGTCGAGCGAGTCCGAGTCCGGGCCGTCGATCGGCTGATCGAGCGCACTCAGCCCGGTGCCCTCGTCGCGGGCGGTCGGGTCGACCAGTCGGTCCTCATCCCGGCGGACGCTGGACGCCCCTCGGGAGCTGCGCGTGCCGCGCGGACGGGCCTCGGTGCACAATGCCTTCTCGGTGTCGAACAGCAGGTTCGACGCATACGCCCGGGTCCGGGTCCGCCACGGAAAGGCCCGGATCTGAATCGTCAACGACCCCAGGATCAGTCCCGCATCGAAGCGTCGACGAAGCCGGTCGGCAGCTACGTCGACCAGGTGCAGGATCACCAGCACGGCGTCCGTATCGTCGCCGCTGTCCTGCGCTGCCAGCCGCAGCAGGGACCCGAATACCGCGTCTCTACCGGCCGGGTCCTTTCCTGCTCCGACGACCTCGGGCAACCCCGCGACCGAGCCCACCACGAGCAGCGCACGCTCTCGCTCAGCCCACCTCGTGAGGGTGTCACGGGCGTCGAGTCGGGCGGCTAGCTCGGGCCAGGTCTCGCCAAGTTGGGCAGCAATGAACATCGGAATCTCCGGGGGCAGTCGGGGCCTTGACAGGCCCGACGCTCCGCACCGACATCCACAGAACGGTCACCTTCCGGTCTCCTACCGACGTAGGAGACCGCAAGCAAACGGGCGGTCTCCGACGCCTCAGCCCGGTCATCTCAGCCAGCCCCACTGCGCGCTGCCGACCGCCCCCGCCGGCACTAGGTGACCGCACCGAGGGCAACAAAATGGGGGGTGACCGCCGACTGATCGGCGGTCACCCCCCATTCAGGGACGCGCCCAGCGTTAGCTGGCGATCCCGATGTAACCGCGGCGCAGCAACTCCTCGTAGGTGTGTGCCGGGATGTCTTCCTCGACCTCGGCGTCATGATGCGCGCGGATCTGACGCACTGTGGCCACCAGCTCCGCTTGACGACCCTCGGCCTCACACACCCGCGCCAAGTCGATGAGCGGCCGATCCGATGCGGTGCCGGTGTCCTTGGCTGTCTGGGCCGCCATCCGGGCGTTGGCCAGGTCGCCTGCGGCCAGCGCGTAGTCGACTACCTCGGCGGCGAGATCGACGATTGCCGCGGTCAGGATGTCGGCGTTCGCGACCTCGTCCAGGATCAGCCAGCTCCCGCCCTGCGGACGTAAACCGTCCAGCGGTTTACCGCCCACGAGCGCCATCGCGGCCAGGTAGTCGGCGTGGCCCGCTTCGCCGCCACGGGCACGGCCCCTCGTGCGTAACCGGCGGAACAGATCCGCGTCGACGAGCACACCCTGAAGGCAATACCGGGCCGTGCCCGATGCGCGGCCAGCCGACTTCGCGTACGGCAGATACCGCTCACCGGTAACCGGGTCGGTGCCCAGCCAGGTACCGGCCAGTGACATCGTGTTCTTCGGGTTGCTGTCCTTGATGGTGTAGTTCTGCTCGGGCCAGAAGTCGGCCGCGAACCGGTCACCGGTCGCCCCGCGCGGATGCAACGCGAGGTAGGTGATCGCCTCCAGGACGAGCGCCGTCTTGTACTTGTCCGGACGGGCACCGCGGGCGACGAGTTCCACCTGCTGACCCAGTAGCCGCAGCTTCGGGCGTCGAGAGTGTGGGTCGTGCCAGGCGGCCAAGTCCTCGTCCAGACTCGGGTCGGCCGCTTCCACGGCCGTGCACACGCCCGGCGCCGGCACCGCGGTCGCGGCTGGGTCGGTCGCCGGCGTCAGGACCGGGATCGAGGCGGCGCTGATGTCGATCGAGGTCGTGATCAGCGCGGCCGTGGTGACCGTGTGCTCGGGGAGCAGCGCGCCCGCCAGATCGGCGTACGCCGCGATCGGGCTGTCATAGGCGGCTGCCGGCATCGCGACGTCGGCTGTGCTGTCACGGGCCAGCTCGAGGTAGGTGGCCAGCTCCTCGGCCTGGTCGGCCGGCAGCCGCTGCGCGGCCGCGATCACGTCCAGCGCCGGGATCAGGAGTGTGCCGTCGGCGTGCACAGTCAGCTGCAGCCCGCCGCGGCTGCCGGCCGACCGGTCACCGACCAACACCACCGCCACTGCTGCCCGGCCCGGGCGCTCGCCGAGCGACTCGAGTAGCACCTCGACCGCGGCCGCGTCGCTTTCGGTGTCGGTCCAGGTCGGGGCGACCACGAGCACCTGCGGCATCCAGGTATCGCCGCTGACCCCGTGCAGCCGGCCGTGCAGCACATCGGTCGCTTCCGCGTCCTCGACCGATCGTGTGGCCGACACATCGTTAGCCGCCACGGCCGCGGCGGCCACGACGTCGTCAGTGTGCGTGAGCCGGCCGGGATTCAACGCGACCAGCTCCTCACCGAAACCGGCCAGCGTCACCGTCAGGTGATCTGACCAGAGGTTGTGGGCTAGTTCGGCCACCGTGAACCGGGCCAGATCCAAGCATCGCTCCGGATCGCCGTCGAACGCCAATGCGCCGGCCTGCTCAAGGTCGATCAGCCATTCCTCGCCGGCCGGTGTGTACCCGACGCTCACCAAGGTCGGGTACGGCGCGGCCGGGATGTGGTCGTATTCATCGACGAGCGGTAACTCAGCGGACTTCTCGATCACCCAGCTCGTGGGTGACACCGCAACCCACGGTGCCGGCGGCACGTCGGACTGGGCATCAGCGAGGACCAGGTCCAGGTGCTGACTGGTGAGCCGAGCTGCGATGACGCCCGGAAGCTGACCGTCGGCCTGCGCGAGCGTCGAGGCGAGCGCACGCAACGCCCTGTCGATGAAGTCCACATCTCGGACCGCGGACGCACCAGTCGTGACGAGCACCTTCTCCAAAGGCACATGCTGCGGGGCCGGGCCAGCGATCATGCGGCCGACCCGCCGGTGACGGAACTGCCGACGCCGGTAGCGGCGCAGCGCGAGGTACGTCCCGGCCGCCAGCACTCCCGCACCCGCACCCAGGCTGGCCACCCACTCGGCCATCGACACGATCTCGGCTTGCGCGTGAAGGCCCGTCCCCGTCGTCGATGATGTGGCGCGCTGCGTCGGTCGCTCAGGTGAACTGAGGCCTTGCTCGCCGTTGCCAACAGGTGCTGGAACTGGAGCGGCCTGAGTCGATGCGGGGGTTGGCACCGGTGCCGGATGATTCGGTTCTACCGACGGCTGTTGGGACGCTGACGGCTGGGTGCCGGACCCCGTGCTGGGCAGGGTGATCGTCCATCCGGGCTTGATGAGATTGGGGTCACTGAGACGCTCACCGCCCGGCTCGGCCCGGTCGGTGTTGGCCGGCCACACTGTGGTCCAGTCCGTCACCCCATCATCAGCGGCCAACCCTGACAAGGTGTCGCCGGGGTGCACGACCACATCGTGGGTACCCGTCGACGCGCTAGCCAGCGTCCCAACAGCCGCCGGCTCAACTGGGATCAACACCGTCCAACCATGGTGAAGCTGCCGCGGCGAGTCCAGCACAGATCCGTCAGCCTGCCGGCGACCCTCGTTCAGATGCCAGATCTCCTGCCAGCGCTGACCATCGCCAAGATAGTGGGTAGCGAGATCCCAATATGTGCTCATCCCGCCCGTGGCGGGAATCGTGTAGCTGGCCGCCGCTTGCGTTATCCCGGCAGCGGCCATCGCCTGATCACCGGAGGCAGAGATGGACGCCGACGCAACGTGCTGCACAGACGCGACGTGCTGCACAGCGGTAGCAGCAGGTGGAGGTGTCTCTGCAAACGCGGACACCGTCGGACCGATCGAGCTGGCCACCGCCGGAGCAATCAGCAGCACCGCAGCCAGCAACGTACGAGCCAGACCTTGCTGCACTCCCAGGAGTGGTATCCGGAATTCCCGCCGGGGCCGTCTCGCCGCTTTCGCTGCTAACGATTCGACCAGCTCAGCCAGCAGCGCCACCGCGAACGTCGCCCAGGCCAGGTACGCGACGCTGGCCATAATCGCGATCACGTCGCGGTCGGACATGTCTCCTGACCTGATCGAGACCCACTGATCCAGAGGGTTGCCGATCGTCGCTATCAGCGCCCACGGCAATCCCACCGTCAGCGCGACGAGCGTGAGCAGGGCCAGCAGGCCGTGGATACGCCTCATCATCAACTACCTCCTGCAGTGACGGCGCCGAACACCGCGGTGGCGTTCGCAGACGCTGACTGGCGAATGTCTGTCACTCCGAACGCGGACAGAACATCGGTTTTCTTCTGAATGGTTGCTCGCACGGTGACCGTGGCACCCGATACGGTCACCGTTCCGGTAGCGCCGCCGGCGGCGAGGACTTGATCTGCGGCGTTCTGCGCATCGGTGGGATCGGTCGCTAGCGCGCTACCGTCGCTGAAGCTCCGCAACGAGATCGGTGTCAAAGCATCGACGCCGGCCCGGGCCGCCTGGGCGGCGACGTCGGCCGCCCGCTCACGGGCGGCCAAAGCGTTGCCACCATCGACCACCATGCCCAGCATGGCGACCATCGCGACGGCTACGACTGCCATCCATAGGGCCAGCGACCCGCAGTCTTCCCTAGGTACCCGATCCCTGAGTCGCTGAGCTAACCGGGAGGTTGTTTGGTGCGACCACACGGCTATCCGCTCCCGAACTGTCGGTACCGCTCCAGAACAGATGTCGACGAGGACGTCAGGCTGACTGTGCCCGGCACACCCGCCAATGCCAATCCGCTCAGGTTGGACGTGCAGGTCACCTTGGCTACGACCTCGCCACCGGCATACCAATGCGATGTATCGAGCAGCACTGTCACTGCCTGACAGCTCATCCCCGCCGACGCCAGCGTCGAGTCGGCGGCGATCTGAGCTGACGTCTGCGCCGCCCCCGGCGTGCTCGCTAGTGAACCCGCCCGGGCCGCGGCCTGCGACGCCTGATCGACCAGCTGGCGACCGCGGTTGACTCGGCCGAAGGCCACCACGACCAGCAAGCACACGATTACGAACGGCATGAGAATCGCCAGCTCTAGCACGGCGAAAGCGCCACGATCACCCTCGAGGCGGCGACCAGCGCGGCGACCGCTCACGGCGCGGTGAACGTTTCGACTGGGGCCGTCGCTGACTCATCCACGGTGAAGCTGACGAACGGCACGACAGTCATCACCGAAGAGTGGATCGTCACAGTCGCCGACGTCGCGGTGCGAGTCGCAGTCACCGTCGGGTCAGGCAACGCGCGCGGTGCAACTCGAGTAAGAAAGTTCCGGGCGTCCGTCTGCCCGGCCGCCGCCGTTGCCTGGTAGCCCGATGCTGTGCGCACGCCTTCACTTGCTGCTGCTTGAGCAACCGAGCGAGCGTGCCACATGATCGCCCATTGCACGACGGACATGAGGAGCAGAAACGCCGCCGGCAGCGTGATCACAGCCTCCAGGATCGAGTAGCCGCGATCGTTTTCGGCGCAGACACGGCCGTGTCGGCGCCGCAGTGCGGCACCGGCACGAACCAGCCTGTCCTTCATCCGTGGAACCTGCGTCCTACTGCGTTTGTACACCGTTAGCCGTGTCGGTCGCTTTCGTCACCAGAATGCCGACGATCAAGATCGCGGCGGCAACAAACAGAGAAATGACCACGACGGTCTGCAAGATCTCACCGCGGTCGCGGTTGTCCTCGTCGTGCAGCAGCCCTACACGGGCCTGGAACCATGCTGCGAGAAGCTGGAACTGCGCTGGCATTGTTGGCATTACGTTTACCTTCCCATCTGACTAAACATGGATTGTTGGACTTGCGCCGACCCTCCGAGAAACCCCTTCCCTATAGGCGCGTGAAGTTGACGATGGCGGGGTAGGCGAGAAATACGCCGAACCCCATCACGAGCAGTACCTGGGCCAGCAGCATCGACTGGTCGCGTTTGCCGGCCGACCCCTGCGCCTCGGCCAGTTCCTCCGCGCGCAGACTCGCAGCCCGGGCAGCGAGAGTGTCACGGACCTGCGCGCCATCGTGAGCGACGAGCTGCACGAGGGTGCCGAGCTCGCGTAGCTGCGGCACGCCGATCCGCTCCCCCAGGTCAGTGAAGGCGGTCCACACGTCCTGGCCAGAGCGCGTCGCGTTCGTCACCGTGTGTCGGATCAAAGCCAACGGCCACCCGGCGCCGATCTTGGCGGCATCGGGAAGCGCCTGCTCGGCGGCAGCGCGACCCGACATTTGCAGCGAGACCCAGTCGAGGTAAGCCCCCAACGCTCGGCGGAACTCCCTACGGCGAGCTTGCGCCGCGCTGCGGGCGTCGTAATCAGGGATGAAGAAGAAGCCGCCGGCAACCAGCAGTGCGATCACTGCCGGTACGCCTGCCGGCAGCCCCAGGCCAGCCATCGACATGCCGACGCACACCGCCAGCCCGATGAGCAGCCCAGCGACAGCAGCGACGACCTTGCGGCCCATCGCCGCCTCGAAGGTCTGCCCTGTCAACGCGAGATCCTGACGCAAACTGGTGTACCGGAAGCCGCGGCGGGTCAGCTCACGCGCCACCAACTCCCCGAGGCGCCCCTGAACACCACCCGGTCTCGTCGAAGATTCGCGGATCACGGTCGATCGATTGCGCGCCTCGTCGAATCGGGCGAGCATCACCAACGGTGGCGCAGCGGGCGGCCGCAGTACCAGTACGAGATAGAACACTGTCGCGCCGAGCGCGCAACCGACGAGTGTTAGTCCGATCATGATCGGCTACCCGACGGGACTGGCCGGTTCGCTGTGAGAGCCTCGGCCTCAGCTTCGCTCAGACCGGTCAGATGGCCGATGACGCGTAAGTCCTCGTCAGCGATGCGGACATCCGGTCGGACCAAGAACGGCGCCGGCGCGTCAGCACCCGCGAGCTTACGCATCCAGTAGAAGCTGGCAGCGAATAATCCGATCACGATCAGCAGAGTGATCTGACCGCCGACGCTACGATATGGCTGCACGTACGCACGGGAGAACACGACGAGAAACACGGCGAATCCGATGGTGACAGCCACCACGATCTGCACTGCGCGACGCATACTTGACCGCCCAGCCGTCACCTGCCGGCGCTGATCCAACTCAGCGCGTGAGGCAGTGGCCAACGACGTCAGAACCGCCGCCAGGCCCGTGCCTCGTTGCCGCACGTTCAGGATCAGCGACCCAATCACCTTGTCCGCGCTGGCGTCGTCGAGCTCGGCCGACAACGCCAGTAGGGCTCTATCCAACGGAATACGTGACCTCAGCAAACCCGCCATCCTGATCAAGGCAGGGCGGATCGCCAGCGGCGCCGAATAGGCCGTCGTCGGTATCGCCTGTTCCAGGCTCGCCCGTGCCGTAATCGTGTCCCGCAAGGACTCGGTCCACATCACCAACGCCTCGAGCTGGACGATCTGCTGCTGCTCGGCCCTGGCACCGCCGAACAGCTGAGGCCAGAACACCACCAACGCACCAAGCCCTGCCGCAGCGACTGGCCACCGCGTCATGACCAGCGTCAGCACCGCAACCACGACACCGCCGGCGATGCGGCTCGTCAGTGCGCGCGAGCCCAGCACCTTCTTGATCCGGTACCCCCACCCAGGCCCCCTCGCCGGGTTAGGGGTCACGCCGTGGATGTACACACCGAGCAGGACGAGCCCACCGCCGAAGCCGGCGGCGATGAACGCCGCGATCAGACCGTTCAGCTCGGGCAGCATCAGCTCAACCCGCCGAACCAGGGAGCATCGTCGAAGCCCTCGGCCTGCAACCGCTTCTTACGCTCAGATGTGAGGCTCTTGTCCGTCCGTTCCGCACGGCCATGTATTGGCGATGGTGTGAAAAGTTCGGTGAACGTGACACGTTCGCCATCGAAGCCGGCAACCTCAATCACCTCAGTTACCGTCCGGTTGCCGCCCATGAGGGGGTTCTTGCGGATGAAGACGATGAAATCGACTGCGCCAGCAATCATCGAATGCGTCACCTCAAAGCTCAAGCCGTCGGCCTGCGCGGCGTAGCTGGCGATACGGTCCAACGCCGACACTGCATTGCGTGCGTGAATCGTCGACAACGAGCCATCGTTACCTTGGCTCATCGCGTTGAGCATCGTGACGATTTCCTCGCCCAACACCTCGCCCACGATGACCCGATCCGGATCCTGCCGCAAACTACGCTGCACCAATTTCGCCATCGACACCCCGCCGCGGCCCTCCGCATCCGGCAGCACCATTTCCCACTCGACGACGTTCGGGTGGATCTCTGGATGACGACGTAGGCCCAGCTCGGCCGCCTTCTCGACAGTGATCAGCCGTTCGTGCGAGGGAATAACGTTGATCAGCGCCCGCAGCAACGTCGTCTTGCCAGCGTCAGTGGAGCCACAGACCATGATGTTGCAGCGAGACAACACCGCCGCCTGCAAAAAAGTGGCGGTGTACTCATCGACCGTCCCCAGCTCAACCAGCTTCGGCAGGAACATCTGAGGGAACCGGTTCTTGCGGATCGAGATTGACGGTCTTTCCCCGGCGCCCATGATGGCCGACAACCGTGACCCATCGGCCAACCGCAGATCAAGCTCAGGCGTCGCTGGCGTCCACGGCCTGGCGTTGATGCCCGCATGCGCGGCCTGAGCTTGAATGATGCCGATCAGGTCATCATCGTTAGCTGCGACCGGGCGATGCCGGACCGCCTCTCGGTGGCCGGCGTAACGGACCCAGACTTCATCGGCGCCGTTGATGTCGATGTTCTCTACCTCGGGATCATCGAGCAGCTCCTGCAGCTCCCCTGCGCCATACATCGCCGCGAACACGCCGTTGGCCAGCCGCTCGTCGTAGCTGCGATCGACCGGCACATCTATCCCGGCAGCCAGCTGCAACTGCAAGTGGCCTGCTACCGCGGTTGCGATCAACGACCACGCCATCTGCTGCTCGTCCGAGCGGGCCAGCTCGCGCTCACCGGCAGCCTCGCGGCGCTGCGACTCCACATTCAGCGCAGCCGCCACTTGCGCCTGCAACTGCTGGATCAGCCGATAATCCAAGGGCTCTAGATCACTCACGACGCCCACCCCTCAGCGGCCTGAGGTAACACCAGTCCAGCGGACTCCGGATACCAGGTGGTCGTCACAGATACCGCCAGAGGCGGCCACAGCCGAAAGATCTCCGCCGAGATGGACCGAGCGGACCGTACCAATGCGCTGCTGGAAAGTTTCTTGGTCACACCGCCCGCCCACAGCCCGGCAGCCGCCGGCGGGTCAAAAGCGAAAGACCCGAGTACCGGCGCCGGCGAGCCGATCGAGGCCAGCAACAGTCTGGTCTGCTCCACAGCAGCCGACGCGTCGCGGGCCGGGCACACCACCACCACCCCGACCGGCAAACCAGCACGTGACTCGTTTGCAACGAGGTCCGTCACTTCCTCGATCCGGTCGCGTAAGTGACCCAAACCCTCCATCGTCGGGCGCGTCACCAACACGACCGCTTCGGCCGAACGACCTACCGTCATCGCCGGATTACCAGCATGCAAGCAGCCCAGGTCAGCGATAACCGTCCCCGACCAGCTGGCGGTCACCGCCGCGATCGCCGGCAGATGCGCCGAGATCCGGGCCGACGCCCGACCCGACAACTCACCAGGGATCACCGGTACACCCAACGCTGTCGGCTGCGCGTACCGATCCAGCGAAGCCGGCGACGAACCCGGCCGCGAATCCACCGCCAAACCCACGATCGACGGCGCAGTCGCCATCGGAGCACCGCTGGGCGTCATCAACCGGAACGGCAGATCTGCACCGCGCGGATCAAGCTCAAGTACGACCCGATCCGCGGGCCACACCAACCCCAACGCAGTAGCCAGCGTCGTAGCCCCAGGCGCGCCCTTGTCACTGCCAATCGCAAGGATCATCAGATCATCCGCTCACTGTGACGACAGCGACCAAACCCGAATTGCTCGCAGCCTCAATGCCATACGACGCCGACTTCGGCACCAGTAGCGTCAACAGCGCACCGCCGGCCACCGAAGGATTCGACCGGACGTCGTAGACGACCGCCGCCGGGGCCAGCACCGATGCCGGCGGCGACGACGCATCCGGGACTGAGGTGCCCTTTGAGGGCAGCTGCAGCACGTCAACACTCTGGCCCGGACTCAAACCAATCGACGGCATCTGACCCGGAGCGACCGCAACCCCGACCATCGCCTGTGACGACGCCAGCGGCGACACTGAGGTCACCATGGCACGTTGTACTAGCGTGTTCGGCAGGATCTCCACCGCGGCAGTTTGACCCACCAAACTAGGCAGATTCGCTCCAGCGACCGCAGTCACATCTCCGGCCACCTCGACCGTCGTGAGATCAGAACGCGCGATGCTGTGACCAGCCGGGATCTCATGCACCGCCACCACCACCGGCACCTTCGTCCCCGCCGTCGTATAGAAGTAGTAACCCAGCGCACCCAAGCCCACGATCAAAGCCACCGCCAATGCCGCATAACCCTTCGGGCGGTGCCGGGTCGACAACGGTGAGCCCAGCTGCGAAGGAGCCGGGCGATGCCCATTCACCCCGGGCGTCGGCATCGTCATAGTGCGGGGACCAGGTGAGCTCATCGGACAACCGCCTGAATCTGCAGGACATTCAGCTGCCCTGACGTCGAAGTTGACAGGCCAGGGATTTCCCCGCCCGTGTTACCCGTACCAGTCCACGTGATCTGCCAAACGATCGTCTCCGTCGCAGTTACCGGAGACGTCGTCACATGCGTGTACTGATATCCGCACGCCCTATCAGACGGCGGGGCATTGCCGTCCGAGTCCCTCCACGCCCGACCAGGACCCGCACACGACGCGACCGTGTCACCGTCACCCGGATCAAAGTTCAGCGCCACAGGCGTAGCCGTCACCGTCGCCGTCAAACCCGCCGCCGAGGCCGACGCTGACAACGTCCGCCACGTCGACGGATCAGTCCAAAAGAACGTCCACAGATTCACCCACGTCGTTGGATAACCCTGAAAAGTACGAGACTCCGACGGAGACCGATGCCCAGATGGCCGGGGAAAGACAATCGTCGAGAACGCCTCCTGCGCCAACGACGCAGCAGTCACAATCGCCGGGCACCCCTCCGCGGTGAACTGCTGATTCAACAGCGTCATCGTCGCCGGCGGCACCGCCGCCCACGAAGTCAACCCCAGACCACCGAGAGCGTCAGCGTCAGCAGCCCTGCAGTACCGTCCCTGCAACTCATCCGCACACGCCTGCGACACCACCGGCGGCTCATCACCATAAGCAGCATCTGGATACGCCGCACAAGGATCACTCGGCGTCACACTCCCCGAACCACCGCCTCCCGGCCCACTTCCTCCACCGCCACCGGTCCCAACAGTGCAGGTTGGGTTACGGAGGACATCGCACCCACCGGACCCGCCATCTGCGTGTGCTGCTTCTGGCGCAAATGCCACTACGGCAATCGTCACGGACAGCATCAACAGATAGCGCTTTGCGAGACGTTGGGTCTTCGTCAGCCACTGCATGTCTTGCCTACGTTTTGAAGCACGTCCGTCAACTGCCACTGACCGTTTGTCAACTTCATCGGCAGGGTCAACAGATACGGCGGCGGCGGCGTCCGGGGGGATGGGGTAGGCACCGGTTGACCTGACGCCACGTAGTACTCGATCGAAGGGTCTGTCGGACTCTCAAGCGGACAACTGGTCAGATAGACGAACGTAGGCGAGACTGTAGATTGAACTTTTACTCGCGGATCTGGCGGTGAACCGCGGTACGCCTGCCCAGCCGCTTTCATGCTTGCGTAAGATTCGTCAAAGATTTTCAGGGCGTTGCCGCTCAGGTAGCGGTTCAACTCGGCCAGGTTTGCCGTCGAGGGGTCCAGCGATGCTGACGCATCGGCATTTACTAACGCGATATACGCAGCCACGGCGTCTTGCGCAGCAGGGCTCACGGTAGGCACTGGGATCGGCGATAACGACCTTGATCCTGAACCCGGTGCTACCGAAGTTTCTGGTGCCCAGGTGGCGCTGGTGGTCGCAGGCGTGTGAGACGTCGGTGCAGGTGAGTAGGCCTGGGTATGCGTCCCGCTACTTCCGCATGCCGTCAAGGTGGTCGCCGCGAGTACCGCGATGATTGCCCTAAGTGTGGTCCGCACCCTCTGCCGCCTCCCTGCAAACACGTCGGAGTGTTGAAAGTCTAGATCGTGACCGTTTCGATCCGGTGCGTGACTACATCCCGCAATAACCGTATACCATACGAGCATGATTTGGTCACGCACCCAACCTTGCAGGTGCTACAGGCGGTGCATGGCGAGCGCACGCCGGATCGTCACGACCGGCACGGCGAGCGAAATCGCTAGCGCGGCCATCGTGGTGTCATCAGGTTCACGACGAGTCGCGCCCGTCTCCAGCCACCGGTACCGGTCTCGAGAAACGTTGATCGCCTCGGCCAACTGGTGCTGTGTAAAGCCAGCGGCCAGCCGCAGATCCTCCAAGACGGGTGCAGCGGGATCTGACCCGAGAAAATCGAGGGAATCGAGTCCCACTGCAGCAGCAAGCACCGGGATCATCGAAGGCTTCGGAATGTATGCGCCCCGCTCCCAATCGCTGACGCGCGTTTGCCTCGTCCCCACGCTCTTCGCCAACTGCGTCTGCGACAGTCCAGCGGCGGTACGGCATGCAGCAAGACGAGACCCGCTGAACGGCACACGTCCTCCTCGCATAGTCATGGGCCAATTCCTCCACCGCTGGGTCTACCAGCCTAGAGCCGTATAAGGCGAGACCCAGAATGCGGCACGCTGGCAGCTTTGACGGCGCGGCAACGGCGGTACTTGAAGTTTTCGTCGACGGTTGCACTTTTCGGCTGCTCGTCGAGGCCTCTCCCAGTGACAGGTAAGTCACGGACCACGGGAGACACGAATGGCTGCCCATAGTGAAGATCAGCTACTGACCGTCGAACAGGCGGCCGACCGACTCGGAACAGGAGTCCGGTTCCCTCGTCGGCTAATCGCTGAACGTCGGATACGGTTTGTACGGGTGGGACGCCACGTGCGGATACCGGTGAGCGCGCTCGACGAGTTCGTCGCGGCCGGCACCGTCCAGCCCATGCACACCGAGGCGTGAGAGGCAGCTCAGCGATGGCACCACGGAGGCGGTTCGGAGCACTCCGCCAACTGCCGTCCGGCCGCTGG
The DNA here is from genome assembly GCF_900230215.1 of Jatrophihabitans sp. GAS493. Classification (NCBI taxonomy): domain Bacteria; kingdom Bacillati; phylum Actinomycetota; class Actinomycetes; order Jatrophihabitantales; family Jatrophihabitantaceae; genus Jatrophihabitans; species Jatrophihabitans sp. GAS493. Next base: position 2,406,814 of record NZ_LT907982.1, read on the forward strand.
CAGGCCTCCTACCTTGGCCCAGACGGGCTGCGGCGCAAAGCCCCGCACACCTTCCCGACCAAGACCGACGCCGACCGCTGGCTCGTCCTGATCCAAGCCCAGCTGATCGACCGGAGCTGGCGCGACCCATCGGAAGGCCAACAGCTCTTCGACTCCTACGCAACGACCTGGATCGACGAGCGTCCCGGCCTGCGCCCGCGAACCGTCGATCTCTACCGCTGGCTGCACGCCAAGTACCTCCGACCCCGCCTCGGCCAGATGCCACTCACCACGATCACGGCTGCACGGGTCCGGACGTGGCGCTCCGACCTGCTCGAATCCGGCGTCTCGGCATCTATGTGCGCGAAGGCCTACAGCCTGCTGCGCGCGATCCTCCACACCGCCGTCGACGATGGCATCCTCGACCGGAACCCGTGCCGGATTCGGGGTGCGGGGGAGTCGCACCCGGCCGAACGGCCTGTCTTGACCATTGAGCAAGTCATCGAGCTCAGCGAACGGATGCCCGACCGATTCCGAGCACTCATCCTCACGACCACTTTCGCCAGCCTGCGCTGGGGCGAGGTCAGCGCGCTTCGGCGCAGTGACCTAGATCTGGCCACCCGCGCCGTCCGCGTCCGCGCAGCCTTCGTGGAGCGCTCCAACGGCGCCCTGGAACTCGGGCCGCCCAAGTCCCGCGCCAGCGTGCGCACGGTCGTCATTCCTGAGTTCGTCGCCGGCACCCTGACCGACCACCTGGCGGCGTACTCCGACCCGGAGTCCGAGGCTCTGGTCTTCACCAGGGTGAGCGGACGACCGATCCGGCGCTCAGGACTCAACAAGGTTCTGGGCTGGGAGGCCGCCGTTGCCGCGGTCGGTGTGCCCCATCTTCATTTCCACGATCTACGGCATACTGGCAACACGCTGGCGGCTGGTACGCCGGGGACGTCCACGCGGGACCTGATGGAGAGGATGGGCCACGACAGCATGCGCGCAGCCCTCATCTATCAGCACGCGACACGAGACGCCGACCGGCGGATTGCGGATGGTCTCGACGGCCAAATCCGAGCCGTCTCTCAAATCGATATTGCACATTCGTTGCACGAGGAGAACGTGAGCAACCTCGACGATCACCGTCGGGACGGTTCAACACCCGGAGAATCGGGGCTTCTAGCTGGAGCGGGCGACGGGAATCGAACCCGCACAATCAGTTTGGAAGACTGAGACTCTACCATTGAGCTACGCCCGCGCACGGGCCGAAATTCGCCCGCGTGCGTCGAACAGATTACCTTGTCGACGGCGACTCTCGCGCCACCCGGGAGACCCCGGCGGGTGTTCCGTAGCTGCGTCCCCCGTAACCACGGGCCGCGGAGGCGTCAGCGGATGGTCGAAACGCCCTCCGGAGTGGAAGTACACTCAACATTTGTCCACGCCCGGGGTGTGGCGCAGCTTGGTAGCGCGTTCGCTTTGGGAGCGAGAAGTCGCAGGTTCAAATCCTGTCACCCCGACGCAGTCTCGGTAGTACAGCAGTCTCGGTAGTACGGCAGTCTTCAGACCGCAGCCACATCAGCACGACGATTCAGTCCCATCGACACGTCATTGAACGCCAAGGAGCGATCCCCATAGTGAAGAGCACCGTCGAAACCCTGGACCCCACTCGCGTCCGGCTAGCAGTCGAGGTTCCATTCGACGAACTCAAGCCAAGCTTCGACGCCGCGTACAAGAAGATCGGCGCGCAGGTCAAGGTCCCCGGATTCCGTCCGGGGAAGATCCCGGCCCGCGTCATCGACCAGCGAGTCGGCCGCTCGGCCGTGCTCGAAGAGGTCGTCAACGACGCCCTGGGCAAGGCCTACGTCGAGGCCGTCCGGGAGAACAGCGTGCAGGCCGTCGGCCAGCCCGAGGTCGAGGTCACCAAGCTCGAGGACGGCGTCACGCTGAACTTCACCGCCGAGGTCGACATCCGCCCGGAGATCGTCCTCCCGACGCTCGACGGCCTGGAGGTCAGCGTCGACGATGTCGCGGTCAGCGACGCCGACATCGACGAGCAGATCGACTCACTTCGCGACCGCTTCGGCACGCTCAAGGACGTCGAGCGCGCCGCAGCTGAGGGCGACTACCTCACCATCGACCTGAACGCGACGGTCGAGGGCGTCGAGATCGACGGTGGCACCGCCAGCAACATCTCCTACCAGGTCGGTTCCAACGACCTGGTGGACGGACTCGACGAGGCCGTCACCGGCAAGTCGGCCGGCGACACCGTCACCTTCACCACCAAGCTGCAGGCCGGCGAGGAGGCGGGCAAGGACGCTGAGGTGGTGGCCACCGTCAACTCGGTCAAGGAGAAGGAACTCCCCGCCCTGGATGACGAGTTCGCCCAGCTGGCCAGCGAGTTCGACACCGTCGAGGAGCTGCGTGAGGACGTGCGCACCCGGGTCGAGCGCGTCAAGGCGCTGCAGCAGGGCAGCCAGGCCCGTGACCTGGTGCTCGAGAAGCTCATCGACTCAGTCGACGTGGCCCTGCCGAAGTCGGTCGTAGACAGCGAAGTCGGCTACCGCGAGCACGACATCGTCCACTCGCTCAACCACGACGACACCCTCTTCGAGCAGTACCTGGCCGACGCGGGGAAGACCAAGGACGAGTTCACCGACGAGCTGCGGGCCAACGCCGAGCGGTCGGTACGGGCCCAGTTCGTGCTGGACGCGATCGCGGACGCCGAGCAGCTCAGCGTCGGCGACGCCGAGCTCACCGAGTACCTGGTCCGCCAGGCCGCTCGTTACGAGATGGCTCCTCAGGAGTTCGCGAACCAGGTCATCGAGGGTGGAAACCTTCCGGCCCTGGTCGCCGATGTGCGGCGCAACAAGGCGCTGGCCAGCGTGCTGGAGAAGGCCGTCATCACCGACGCCTCCGGCAACACCGTTGATCTCGCCCAGCTCAGCCCGGGCCACCTGATCCAGGACGTCGACGCGGAGCTCGACGAAGCCTGATCCGCCTCTGCAGATGACGGGCGGGCGCCACGGGGAGATGATTCCTCGTGCCGCCCGCCCGTTCTGCGCGTAGAGGTAGTCCGGTTCAGCTACCAGCCTGATCCGCCAACAGCGAAACACGTGGCGTCGGGCGGTGCTGCCGAACGGTCGACCACTAGGGTCGGTAGCACCAAATTGAAATTCTTGCTCCCTCCTGCGAAAGAAGGTCCGGACGCCGTGAGTAGTTTCCAGTCCATCCCCGAGATGCGCCGCAGCGCCGGTGGCGGTATGAACCTCAACGACTCGGTCTATGACCGGTTGCTCCGCGAGCGCATCATTTTCCTCGGCCAGCCGGTGGACGACACGATCGCGAACCAGATCTGCGCTCAGTTGCTGCTCCTCTCCGCTGAGGACGACACCCGTGACATCAACCTCTACATCAACTCGCCGGGCGGCTCGGTGACGGCCGGTATGGCCATCTTCGACACCATGGAGCTCATCCCGTGTGACGTCGCCACCTGGGCGATGGGTCTGGCCGCATCGATGGGCCAGTTCCTCCTCTCGGCCGGGGCCAAGGGCAAGCGTTACGCCCTGCCGCACGCCCGCATCCTGATGCACCAGGGTTCGGCCGGCCTCGGCGGTACCGCCTCCGACATCCGTATCCAGGCCGAGCAGTGGAACCTCACCAAGGTCGAGATGTCAGAGATCACCGCATTGCACACCGGGCAGACGGTTGAGAAGATCACCGCCGACGGTGACCGTGACCGCTGGTTCACCGCCAAAGAGGCGCTGGAATACGGTTTCGTTGACCACATCGTGACGCGCGCCAGCGAGGTTCCCGGCGGCATCGCCCCTGCGAATGAGAGTGTCTGACATGTCGAACTTCATCAGCCCTTTCGGCCTGACCCCGACGGGGATGAACACCCGCGAGGCGACCTCCCGCTACGTCCTGCCGTCCTTCGTCGAGCGCACCAACTACGGCGTCAAGGAGTCGAACCCGTACAACAAGCTCTTCGAGGAGCGCATCATCTTCCTCGGCGCGCCGATCGACGACGTGGTGGCCAATGACGTCATGGCCCAGCTCATCGTGCTGGAGTCGACCGACCCGGACCGCGACATCCAGATCTACATCAACTCCCCGGGTGGGTCCTTCACCGCGCTGACGGCCATCTACGACACGATGCAGTACATCCGCCCCGAGGTTCAGACGTACTGCATGGGCCAGGCTGCCTCAGCCGCCGCCGTCCTGCTGGCCGCCGGAACCAAGGGAAAGCGTTACGCGCTGCCGCAGTCGCGGATCCTCATCCACCAGCCCTCCGGCGGTACCGAGGGTGCCATGCAGATCTCTGACCTGGACATCCAGGCCAAGGAGATCCTGCGGATGCGTGACCTGATGGAGGAGATCCTGGCCCGCCACACCGGCCAGCCGATCGAGACCGTGCGGGCCGACGTCGAGCGCGACAAGATCTTCACCGCCGCGCAGGCGAAGGATTACGGCATCATCGACCAGGTCATCACCACCCGGAAGCTGGACAATACGTAAATTTGACCCAGGCGGCCGCGCTGAAGAAATGGCATTTCTCCAAGACTTCAGCGCGGTTTGCGGGTAGCGTCCATGTGATGGGTGCGGGAGCCCAATTTTCTCCAGTCCGAAGTACATCGAAGGCGGCCAGGCCGCACCAGGCTTAGTTGCTTATAGAGGGGACGATCCACGCGTGGCACGTGTCGGTGAGACAGGCGATCTGCTCAAGTGCTCTTTCTGCGGAAAGAGCCAGAAACAGGTCAAGAAATTGATTGCCGGTCCCGGCGTATATATCTGTGACGAGTGCATCGACCTCTGCAACGAGATCATCGAGGAGGAGCTTGCCGAGACCAGCGAGTTCAGCTTCGATGAACTGCCGAAGCCGAAGGAGATCTTCGACTTCCTGAACGGCTACATCGTCGGTCAGGACCAGGCCAAGCGGACCCTCGCGGTCGCCGTCTACAACCACTACAAGCGGGTCCAGGTCGGCGAGGGTAAGCCCCGCTCGGCCGACTCCGCGGTCGAGTTGGCCAAGTCGAACATCCTGCTGCTGGGCCCGACCGGCTCCGGCAAGACGCTGCTGGCCCAGACCCTGGCCCGCATGCTGAACGTGCCCTTCGCCATCGCCGACGCCACCGCGCTCACCGAGGCGGGCTACGTCGGTGAGGATGTCGAGAACATCCTGCTGAAGCTCATCCAGGCCGCCGACTACGACGTCAAGCGGGCCGAGACCGGCATCATCTACATCGACGAGGTCGACAAGATCGCCCGCAAGGCCGAGAACCCGTCGATCACCCGCGACGTCTCCGGTGAGGGTGTCCAGCAGGCCCTGCTGAAGATCCTCGAAGGCACGTCGGCCTCGGTGCCCCCGCAGGGTGGTCGCAAGCACCCGCACCAGGAGTTCATCCAGATCGACACCACCAACGTGCTCTTCATCGTTGGCGGAGCCTTCGCCGGTCTGGACACCATCATCGAGTCGCGCGCCGGCAAGAAGGGGCTCGGCTTCGGGGCGGAGCTGAAGACCAAGTTCGAGCGCGACACCCGAGATATCTTCGGCGAGGTCATGCCCGAGGACCTGATCAAGTTCGGGCTCATTCCCGAGTTCATCGGTCGTCTGCCGGTCATCACGTCGGTGCGGCCGCTCGACCGGGACGCCCTGGTCCAGATCCTCACCGAGCCGCGCAATGCACTGGTGAAGCAGTACGCGAAGCTCTTCGAGCTCGACAACGTTGAGCTGGAGTTCGACGAGGACGCCCTCGGCGCGATCGCCGATCAGGCCGTCATGCGGGGCACCGGCGCCCGAGGCCTGCGCGCCATCATGGAAGAGGTCCTCCTCTCCGTGATGTACGAGCTCCCGTCCCGCGAGGATGTGGCCCGGGTCGTCATCAACCGCGACACCGTGCTCGACCACGTCTATCCGACGCTCGTCCCGCGCGACGCCACGCCCAAGCGTGAGCGCCGCGAGAAGTCGGCCTGACCGCTCAGACGGCGGCCTGACCGCTCAGTAGGTCAGATTGAGCCGATCGGCGACCGGTCGGTATCCGAGTCGCTGATAGACGGCGTTCGAGGTCGGATTGGCCAGGTCGGTAAAGAGCACCGGCACGGCACCCAGCTCCAGTATCTCGGCCGTGGCTGCGGCGGTCACCGCGCTGCCGTACCCGTGGCCGCGGCAGTCGTCCGGCGTGTAGACCGGCCCGATCCGGGCGCTTCCGTGGGCCACCGGTCGCCGCCCGGCCATGCTCACCGGTCGACCGGTGGCATCACACCAGAGCCAGACACAGCCCGTCCGTAGCACCAGGTCGGTCGAGGCGGCCGCGTCGAGGCCGGGGAATCCGGCGTCGATCCCGAAGGCGGCGTACCAGCTCAGCAGCAGCTCTCGGTCCTCCCTGGTTGCACGCCGCGGCAGGCCGTCGACGCTGGGGCTCGCCAGGTCGTCGAGCCGGAAGAGTCGCTCGTCGATGCGGGTGCTGGGGCGGCCGATGAGGCGCCCGAGCTGCTCGATCAGCACCGGTTCACCGACGATGCCGTGCAGCTGCGGCAGCTCGCGTAGCACCTCTGCTAGCTGCGGCACTGCGGCCTCGGGCCAATCGTCGGAGACCACGACGTGCGTGCCGGCTCCCGACCGCGCCGCCACCGGCCACCCATCCGATCCGAGGTGGGCGCACCAGGCGGTCGGGTGCGCTACGTCGGGGTCATCGAGAAGTGCCGCGATCAGGGTGCCGAGGGTGGTCCCGCCGACCGGATCGGCCGCCACGACCTCGTCCAGGATGGCGCAGATCTCGGCCGGGTCCCGGGTCACGGTGATCGTCAGGTTCGCAAGTGCATCGTTCGCCACCTGACCGATCATGCCGGGCCGGACAGTAATGCGTCACGTCAATATCAGCTGGTCCGTAGAATGCAGCGGTGACCGAAGCAGCAAGCGCACCCACCCCCGCCACCATCGATCTGCCGACTCACTTCGTGCCGGCGGAGGTAGAGGGGCCGATGTACGAACGGTGGGTTGAGCGCGGCTACTTCACCGCGGACCCGAAGAGCGAGAAGCCGCCGTACTCGATCGTCATCCCGCCGCCGAACGTCACCGGCAGCCTGCACGTCGGGCATGCCCTGGGGCACACGCTGATGGATGCGCTCACCCGCCGCAAGCGGATGCAGGGGTTCGAGGTGCTCTGGCTGCCTGGAATGGATCACGCCAGCATCGCCGTCCAGACGCTGGTCGAGCGGCACCTCAAGGAGACCGAGGGGAAGTCGCGCTTCGAGTACTCCCGGGACGAGTTCATGGGGAAGGCCTGGGAGTGGACCAACACCTACGGTGGCCGGATCCTCGCTCAGATGCGCCGTCTGGGGGATGGAGTCGACTGGTCGCGTCAGCGCTTCACCCTCGATGACGGGCTGTCGGACGCCGTTCAGACGATCTTCAAGCGCCTCTACGACGACGGCCTGATCTACCGCGCCGAGCGGATCATCAATTGGTGCCCGGTCAACCTCACCGCCCTCTCCGACGCCGAGGTGGAGCACTCCGAGGATGCCGGCGAACTGGTCTCGATCCGGTATGGCAGCGGGGAGGCATCGATCGTGGTGGCGACCACGCGGGCCGAGACGATGCTCGGCGACACCGCCATCGCGGTGCACCCCGAGGACGAGCGCTATGCCCACCTGGTCGGGACGATGATCCAGCTGCCGCTGACCGACCGCTCGATCCCGGTGGTCGCTGACGCGCACGTCGACCCGAGCTTCGGGACCGGCGCGGTGAAGGTCACCCCGGCCCATGATCCCAACGACTTCGCGATCGGCCAGCGTCACGGACTTCCGATGCTGACGATCATGGACGAGCAGGCGAACGTCACCGTGCCCGGGCCATTTCTCGGCCTGGACCGTTTCGCCGCTCGCCAGGCCGTGGTCGAAGCGCTTCGGGCCGAGGGGCGGATCGTGGCCGAGAAGCGCCCGTACGCCCACTCGGTGGGGCACTGCTCCCGCTGCAGCGCCGTCATCGAGCCGCGCCTGTCGCTGCAGTGGTGGGTGAAGGTCGAGTCGATGGCCCAGGCGGCCGGCGACGCGGTGCGCGACGGGCGGACCAAGATCGAGCCGGCGTCGCTGGCGCCGCGCTACTTCAGCTGGACTGACAACATGCACGACTGGTGCATCAGCCGTCAGCTGTGGTGGGGCCACCGCATTCCGGTCTGGTATTCACCGACGGGGGAGCAGGCCTGCTTCGGTCCGGGCGAGAGCGCGCCCGAGGGATGGGTGCAGGATCCGGACGTCCTCGACACCTGGTTCTCCTCCGCACTCTGGCCCTTCTCCACCCTCGGGTGGCCGGCGGAGACCGAGGATCTGACGAAGTTCTATCCGACCGACGTGCTCCTCACCGGTTACGACATCATTTTCTTCTGGGTGGTGCGGATGATGATGTTCGGGCTCTACGCGATGGACGAGGTGCCCTTCCACACCATCGTCCTGACCGGCCTGGTGCGCGACCAATTCGGTGCGAAGATGAGCAAGTCAAAGGGGAATGTCGTCGACCCGCTCGAATGGATCGACGCTTACGGGGCCGACGCGGTGCGCTTCACGATGGCCCGCGGCGCGAACCCGGGAACCGATGTGCCGATCGGTGAGGACTGGGTGCAGGCTTCCCGTAACTTCACCACGAAGCTCTGGAACGCGACCCGCTTCGCCCTGATGAACGGCGCCACCGTGGCCGGTGAACTCCCGGCCGAGGTGAACGGGGCCGACGCCTGGATCCTGTCTCGCCTCAACGCCGTGATCACCGAGGTCGACACGCTCTATGACAACTACGAGTTCGCCAAGGTGGCCGACGTCCTCTACCACTTCGCCTGGGACGAGGTCTGCGACTGGTACCTCGAGTTGGCCAAGCTCTCACTGACCGGAGACGGTGCGGCGACGACCCGGCGGGTCCTCGGTGAGGTGCTCAACGCGCTGCTGCGGATGCTGCACCCGCTGACCCCATATGTCACCGAACAGCTGTGGACGTCGCTCACCGGTGGAGAGTCGGTCGTGGTGGCGGCGTGGCCGGTCGCCGACGCGGGACGGGCCGATGCCGCGGCTGAGGCCGAGATCTCGACGGTGCAGAGCGTTGTCACCGAGGTGCGTCGCTTCCGCTCCGACCAGGGGCTGAAGCCGTCCCAGCGGGTGCCCGGACGGATCACCGGCGCCGCAGCGGCCAAGGCTGCCATCGCGTCGCTGCTGCGCCTCACCGAGCCGACGGAGGGGTTCGCGGCCACCGCCTCGCTGACCACCGCGGCCGGCGTGCTGATCGAGCTCGACCTCTCCAGTGCCATCGACGTGCCGGCCGAGCGGGCCCGCCTCACCAAGGACCTCAGCGCGGCCGAGAAGGAACTCGCCACCAACGAGTCGAAACTGGGCAATGAGGCCTTCACCGCCAAGGCGCCACCACCGGTTATCGCCAAGGTGCAGGGCCGCCTGGATGCGGCCAAGGCCGATATCGAGCGGATCAGCGCTGCGCTGAAGGCTCTGGGCTAGCCGGGGTAGCTGGATCAGTGCGGTTTGGCGATGAGTTCGGCCACCACGCTGCCGGCACTTCCCCGCACCGCGGCACTGGAACCCAGTGTGGCCAGGCTCAATTCAACGTTCGTGTTGGAGGCTAGGACCCGTCGGCGTAGTTCGGCATCGATCGTCGGCAGCAGCCAATCGCCGAGATCCGCGTAGATCCCGCCGAGCACGATCGCCGGGATATCCAGCAGATTCACCATGCCGGCCAGCGCCACCCCCAGCGCGACGCCGGCCTCGGTCAGCGCCTGCAGGGTGCGCCCGTCGCCACTGCGGGCTCGCTTGTTCAGCTCCTCGGCGGCACCGTGTGGGTCGGCGACCGAGGTGCCGATGTCGCCGACGATGACTCCGGCTGCGCGCAGTATCGCCTCCTGGCCGGCCAGTTGCTCGAGGCAGCCGTTGGATCCGCAGCCGCAGGGGGGGCCGGTCGGATCGACGACGACATGCCCCAGCTCGCCGGCGCGACCGCGAACACCTCTATAAAGACGGCGATTGAGGACGATCCCGGCACCTATCCCGATCTCGGCCGAGACGAGGACGAAATCGTCGCGCGGCTCGCCGTACCAGAGCTCGGCCAGCGCGGCGAGGTTCGCCTCGTTGTCGACCTGCAGGTCCAGCCCGAGCATCTGGCTGAACTCGGCCGCCACGTCGAGGTCCTGCCAGCGGGGCAGATTCGGGGCGCGGCGCAGCACTCCGTCGGAGTCGACCAGCCCGGGCAGCGCGAGCGCGGCGCCGGCGATCGGAAGCTTGCCGACCTCATCTCGCACGGCGCTGGCCAGCGTGACGGCCTGTCGAATGCCCTGCTCGGGACTGACGGTCCGGTTGTCGAGCAACTCGGTGCGCTGCGCGCGGACCACGCCGGTGAGGTCCACCACGCAGGCGCTGATGTAGTCGACGTTCACCTCGACGCCGAGGCCGGCCGGACCGTTCGGGTTAAGGGTGATCGGGCTCCCGGGGCGCCCCCGAGAACTGCGGTCGGGCTCGAGTTCGATCAGTAAATCACTGGTGATCAGTTCGTCGACCAGGCCGGAGATGGTGGCCCGGGTAAGGCCGGTCGCCTCGGCCAATTGGGCCCGCGAACGTCGTGGTCCGTCGGCGATGCTGCGCATGACCAGCGCCAGATTGTGCTCACGGATCGTGTGTTGTCCGGCGGGTGCGGTCATCACCACAGTCTCCTGGGTGCGGGCCGACATTGCCAGCACATCCGACATAGTTCTCCGCTCAACGATTCGCGGTGAGATCGCGCACCTCGGCGTACCGGTCGCGCACCTGCTTGGTCGCTTCCCCGTCAAAGGTTCGGGATCCGGCCAGTTCCCAGACGGGCGCGGTGGCGCTCTGCCCACCCGTCCGGCTCAGCACCCAGGCTGCCTGTCGGGCGGCGCCGTCGGCCACGTATTCGCCCGGCGCCGGAACGACGACCGGCCGGCCGAAGATCGTCGGGGCGATGCGGCAGACGGCCTCGGACTTCGCACCGCCACCGATGAGAATCGCCCGATCAATCTGGACACCCTGTGAAACCAAGGCATCCATGCCGTCTGCGAGGCCGCAGAGCAGCCCCTCGACGGCGGCCCGGGCCAGGTTGGCCGGTGTCATGTTGGCCATCCGCAGGCCGTGCAGCGCCCCGGTGGCGTCTGGTCGATTCGGGGTGCGCTCGCCCTCCAGATAGGGGATGAGGGTCAGGCCGTCGGCGCCGGGCTCCGCACTGAGGGCCAGCCGGGAGAGCTCGTCGTGATCGACGCCGAGCAGCTCGCAGGTCGCATCGAGCACCCGAGCGGCATTGAGGGTTGCGATGAGGGGGAGGAAGCTACCGGTCGCCGAGGCGAAGCCGGAGACCGTGCCGCTGGCGTCGGCCACCGGGGTCGCACTCACCGCGCAGACCACGCCGGACGTGCCGATGGAGATAATCACATCCCCCTCCACCGCTCCGAGACCGAGGGCGGCGGCGGCGTTGTCCCCACTGCCCGGTCCCAATACCGCCGTCCCGCCCAGCGATGCCCGGAGTCGACCAGCCGGCTGCGCCGGTCCGAGTACCGTGGGCAGCCGTACGTCGTGGCCGAGCGCGAGTTCGACGATGTCGTGGCGGTACTCACCGCTGCGCGGTGACCAGTACCCGGTGCCGCTCGCGTCGCCGCGGTCGGTGGTCAGACTCTCCAGACTCTCAGGACCCTCAATACCCTCAGCGCCGGCCAGTCGCCAGGTGAGCCAATCGTGTGGCAGGCAGACCGCAGCGGTGCGGGCGGCGTTGGCCGGCTCGTGATCCTGCAGCCATCGCAGCTTGGTGACCGTGTAGGACGCGACCGGAACCGAGCCCACCGCATCGGCCCACGCCTGGGCGCCGCCGAGGTCGCTGATCAGGTCGCGGGCGGCCCCCGAAGAGCGGGTGTCGTTCCAGAGCAGCGCATCCCGGACCACCGCGCCGTCGGCATCGAGGCAGACCATGCCGTGCTGCTGGCCGCCGACCGAGATCGCGGCTACATCCTGCAGGCCACCGGCGTCGGTGATCGCCATCTGCAGCGCGACCCACCAGTGCTCGGGATCGATGGCGGTCCCGTCCGGGTGCGAGGCTCTTCCCTCCCGCACCAGCGCACCGGTGGCCGCATCGCGAATGACGACCTTGCACGACTGCGTCGAGGAGTCGACGCCGGCGACCAGCGTCATCGTTAGGAGCGCTCTCCGAGGATGTGCTCCATCGCCAACTGGTGCAGACGCACGAAGCCGAAGCCCCGCTCGGCGGCCTTGGTGGCGTCGAAGTCCTCGTAGGCACTGGTATCGGCGAGCAGGTCGGCGACCGTCTCACCCGGGTTGAGGGTGGGGGTGCCGAGCGTGCTCACGCCGGCCATTTCGCGGGCCTCGATCACCTCGGGGTCGGCCCGGTAGGCTGCCGCCCGCTCCTTGAGCATCAGGTACATGCTCATGTTCGCCGCGGCCGAGTCCCAGACGCCGGTCATGTCCTCGGTGCGGGACGGCTTGTAGTCGAAGTGGCGGGGCCCATCGTAGGTCGGGCCGCCGTCAGCGGCGCCGTTCTCGAGGAGGTCGACCAGGAAGAACGCGTTGATCAGATCACCGTGACCGAAGACGAGGTCCTGGTCGAACTTGATGCCGCGCTGGCCGTTGAGGTCGATGTGGAAGAGCTTCTTCGACCAGAGCGCCTGCGCGATTCCGGCGGCGAAGTTGAGACCGGCCATCTGCTCATGCCCGACCTCCGGGTTCACCCCGACCATGTCGCCGTGCTCGAGTTCGGCGATGAAGGCGAGGGCATGTCCGACGGTCGGCAGCAAGATGTCACCGCGGGGCTCGTTCGGCTTCGGCTCGAGCGCGAACCGCAGGTCGTAGTTGCGGTCCTTCACATACGAGGCGAGCAGGTCGATGCCCTCGCGGTAGCGGTCCAGAGCGGCACTGACATCCTTCGCCCCGTCGTACTCGGCGCCCTCGCGGCCACCCCAGAACACGTAGGTTTTTGCGCCTAGTTCGGCCGCCAGATCGATGTTGCGGATGACCTTGCGCAGCGCGAAGCGGCGAACCGATCGGTCGTTGCTGGTGAAGCCACCGTCCTTGAAGACCGGGTGGGTGAAGAGGTTTGTGGTGAGCATCGGCGTCTGCAGGCCGGTCTCGGTCAGAGCGTCCTTGAAGCGGGCGATGAGCCGGTCGCGCTCGGCCTCGCTGGCGTCGAAGGGGATCAGGTCGTTGTCGTGGAAGGTGATGCCCCAGGCGCCCATCTCGGCGAGGCGGTGCACCGACTCGACGGGGTCGAGTGCCGGGCGGGTGGCGTCTCCGAATGGATCCTGGGCCCGCCACCCGACCGTCCACATTCCGAAACTGAACTTGTCAGCCTTAGTCGGGGCCTTCGTCGGGGTCTTCGTCATGGTGTCGCCTTCTTTTGTTTAGGGACTCAACTAATGTGCCTACAGTAACCCTCGGGGCGGTGTCGAGCAAGGGTGGATTCCTTCGAACATAGCCAAGCCTTGCGTTTCGTGAATGAATCCTTCGTATAACGAATTGGTTGCAGTGTCGTCTGGGTCACCAACTCGTGGGATATGTTGTCGCCCACAACATTCATTCCTGATCGAGACCCAGCACGCCCCGTGGTTGGGGTCGATCACATGCCCCGCGAAAGGCGGTAGTGCCCATGCGCAAGAGCGTCATTGGCCTCGTCACTGGTGGTATGGCCGTAGCACTCGTGCTCACTGGCTGTAGCAGCGACAAGAATTCCAGTTCTTCCGGATCGTCTGCATCCGGTTCGACAGCTTCGGTCAAGGGCAAGGTCGGTGTGATCCTGCCGGACACGCAGTCCTCCGCTCGCTGGGAGAGCTTCGACAAGCCGCTGCTCACGAAGGCCTTCGCCACGGCCGGCGTCAGCGCTGACATCCAGAACGCACTTGGTGACAAGAGCAAGATGATCACCATTGCCCAGTCGATGATCACCGAGGGCGTCTCCGTCCTCGCGATCGTCAACCTGGACAGCACCACCGGTTCGCAGATTCAGGCGACCGCCAAGGCCGCCGGCGTCAAGACGATCGACTACGACCGTCTCACCCTCGGTGGTTCGGCCGACTACTACGTCTCCTTCGACAACGTGAAGGTGGGCGAGCTGCAGGGCCAGGGCCTGGTCGACTGCCTCAAGGCCAAGAACGTCACCAAGGCGAAGGTCATCGAGCTCAACGGCTCGCCGACTGACAACAACGCGACTCTCTTCGCCCAGGGTTACAACTCGGTGCTCGACCCGCTGTACGCCAGCGGCACCCTCGTCAAGGCCGGCAACCAGAGTGTTCCGAACTGGGACAACGCCCAGGCCGGCACCATCTTCGAGCAGCTGCTGACCGCAGCCGGCGGCAAGGTTGACGGCGTTCTCGCCGCCAACGACGGCCTCGGCAACGCTGCGATCACCGTGCTCAAGAAGAACCACCTGCAGGTTCCGGTCACCGGACAGGACGCCACGGTCCAGGGTCTGCAGAACATCCTCGCCGGCGACCAGTGCATGACGGTCTACAAGCCGATCGCGGATGAGGCCAACGCTCTGGCGGCACTGTCGATCTCCCTGCTCAAGGGCGAGACCGGCAAGACCACCGGCACCGTTCACGACGCCACGGGTAACCGCGACGTTCCGTCGGTGCTGCTCACCCCGGTCGCGGTGAACATCGCCAACGTCTCCAAGCCGGTCAGCGACGGGTTCGTCAAGGCCTCTGAGCTGTGCACCGCGGCCTACGCGGCGGCCTGCACCAAGGCTGGAATCTCCTAATCAGCTGCTAGTCAGCTGTTAGCACAGGAGCTGCTTTAAGCCGAGTGGCGGGGATCGGAGTGATTCCGGTCCCCGCCACTCTGCGTCTAGACCAGACTTCGTGACACCGAGGGGTATGCGCACTCGGTAGGAACGACGTGGGTGTACAACGGGAACAAATGCCCATCTTCCAAGGCGAGGAGTTTCGATGCCTGATCCGATTCTGCAGTTGCGCGGAGTAAACAAAAGCTTCGGCCCGGTCCATGTTCTGCACGACGTGGACTTCGCCGTCTACCCAGGCGAGGTGACGGCTCTCATCGGTGACAACGGTGCCGGCAAGTCGACCCTGGTCAAGTGCATCGCGGGTATCTACCCCGTGGACAACGGGGAGTTCCTCTTCGAGGGGAACCCGGTGCACATCCACGGCCCGCGTGACGCCTCAGCGCTCGGCATCGAGATCGTGTACCAGGATCTCGCCCTCTGCGACAACCTGGACATCGTTCAGAACATGTTCCTGGGTCGCGAACTGCGCACGAAATTCGGATCGATCGACGAATCGACGATGGAGCTGCAGGCTCGTGAAACGCTGGCCAGCCTCTCGGTTCGAACCGTCAAGTCGGTTCGCCAGCTTGTAGCCAGCCTCTCCGGTGGACAGCGGCAGACAGTGGCCATCGCCAAGGCCGCGCTCTGGAAGTCGCGGGTCGTCTTCCTCGACGAGCCCACGGCGGCCCTCGGCGTTGCGCAGACCCGGCAGGTCCTCGACCTCGTCCGCCGGCTTGCCGACTCCGGCGTCGGCGTCGTGCTCATCTCGCACAACATGAATGACGTCATGGAGGTCTGTGACCGCGCAGACGCCTTGTTCCTAGGCCGGATCGCGGCGGAGGTGGAGATCAAGAACAGTTCGACGAGTCAGCTGGTCGAACTCATCACCTCCGGGCGCTCCGGAGATCTCGGCCTCTCTGCGGCCACCGCGAACGCGAGCATGTGAGAGGACTGACCACACAGCCATGACTGAATCCGAAAAAGAACTCATCAACGCCGGTTCCAGCAACGCCACCGCCGGTTCGGCTCCCACCGTCGCCGCATCGGACTTCGCCAATGACGTCGGCGCCAAGAACATCGGCGAGGCATTCCGGAACTACCAGCAGAAGGTGCGCGGCGGTGACGTCGGAGCATTGCCGGCCGTCATCGGTGTGCTGGTGCTGGTCGCCATCTTCTACACGGCCAACAACCTCTTCCTCTCCAAGGCGAACTTCGCCAACTTCCTGACCCAGGCCGCGCCGTACGCCATCCTGGCCATGGGCACGATCTTCGTGCTGCTCCTCGGCGAGATCGACCTGTCGATCGGAACCGCCAGCGGTGTCGCCGCGGTGACGATGGCGCTCAGCCTGAACCACAAGGGTGATCTGAACGCCGCGCTCGGCACCACGACCTACGTCGTGTTGCTGGCGTTCTTCGTGCTGTCCGCGGCAATCACGGTGATGTACCGGCTCTGGATTCCACTGGCGATCATCGTGGCCGGAATCATCGTCATCGTCACCAAGCTGGACCAGTACCAGCTGCTGGCGATGTTCGTGGCGATCGCGGTCGGTGTCGCCATCGGTACCTTTATCGGGTTCCTGGTTGCCCATGTCGGTATTCCGTCCTTCATCGTCACGCTGGCCCTCTTCCTGGCCTTCCAGGGTGTGTTGCTGAAGTTCATCGGAGCGAGCAACGCGATTCCGACGAGAAACTTCGACCTGGTCAACAACATCGAGAACGGCAACATGAGCATCGGCCTCTCCTGGACGCTCTGGTTCCTGTCGATGGCGATCTACGCCGCGTTCACGATTGGTCGCTCACTGCAGAAGCGCAAGCGGAATCTCACTGGCGAGCCGCTCGACCTGGTCATCCTGCGGGCCGCGCTGATCGCCGTCACGACCGGTCTGGCCGTCTACGTGCTCAATCAGAACCGCGCTCGAAGCGTCTTCGCCACCCTCGAGGGCGTGCCCTGGGTGATCCCGATCGTCGCCGCCGTCTTCGTGCTGTGGACGCTCGTCACCACCAAGACCCGGTACGGCCGCTACATCTATGCCACCGGTGGCAACACCGAAGCGGCCCGGCGAGCCGGCATCGACGTACGTCGTATCCGGCTGTCGGTCTTCATCATCGCCTCGGGCATGGCCGGCCTGGCCGGCATCATCGGTGCCTCGAAGCAGGGCGGTGTTCCGTCGGACTTCGGCGCGCACACCGATCAGCTCTACGCCGTGGGCGCCGCCGTCATCGGCGGAACCTCGCTCTTCGGCGGGCGAGGCAAGATCCGCGACGGCATCATCGGTGCGCTCGTTATCGCCATGATCCCGAACGGACTCGGGCTGAAGGGCCTCGGCCCGGAGTACGAGTACATGATCACCGGTGGATTCCTGCTCCTCGCGGCCAGCGTCGACGCGTTGTCGCGTAAGCGCGCCACAGCTGCGAAGTAGCTGGACGCACATGCTGCGCTCAGCTGCACGCCCGGACGACATAAGACGTCACAACCTGGGCCTGCTGCTGGAGGAGATCCATCGCCACGGTGAGTTGTCGAGAGCCGAGCTGACCCAGCGGCTCGGCCTCAACCGCTCCACCATCGGCGTTCTGGTTGCTGATCTGACCGAACTCGGACTCGTCTCCGAGTTCGTGCCCAGCCGCGGAGATCGGGCCGGCCGGCCATCGCACATGGTCGGCCCGAGCGATGACGGCCCGTTTGCCGTCGCCGTCGACATCGAGGTGGACCGGGTCGCCAGCGCCGCAGTCGGCCTCACCGGGCAGGTTCTCGACCGGCTCGAATCGGCTCTCGAGCCGAGCGAACGGGGCGCCTCGCACGTGGCGGGGGTGATCGCGACGCATATCGACTCGTTGATCGCCGGCGCGGCGGGGGAGTCCTGGCCCGTCGGCGTCGGAGTGAGCGTCCCCGGAACGGTGACCCGCGATGGACTGTCGATCTCGCTCTCGCCAAACCTGAATTGGCGCGACCTGGCGTTCGCCGCGATGATCACCGACCGCCTGCGCGAGCATCAGCCGGTGCAGTTGCCGATCGAGCTCGGCAACGATGCCGACCTCGGTGTGATGGCCGAGCACCTGCGAGGTGCCGCCCGGGACTGCGAGGACGTCGTCTACCTCACTGGACGTATCGGGGTGGGCGCCGGAATCGTGACCAACGGGGTGGCGCTGCGCGGCCACGACGGGCGGGCCGGCGAGATCGGCCACGTGGTGCTCGACCCGGCCGGGCCGCTGTGTCACTGCGGCAATCGAGGCTGCGCCGAGACCTACATCGGTCAGGCCGCGGTGCTGGCCACCGTCGGGCAGAAGGCCGGCACGGCGGCCAGTGCAGCCTGGCTGCTGTCGATGGTGCGTGGCGGCGACGAGACCGCGATCACCGGGTTGCGTTCCATCGCCAACCCGCTCGGACGCACCCTGGCCAACCTGGTGAACGTGCTCAATCCACAGCGGGTGGTGCTCGGCGGGCTGCTCGCCGCCGTCATCGAAGTGGCCCAGCAGGACGTGGAGGCGGCGCTGAACAAGCATGCCTTCGACACCGCGCACGGATCGCTGCAACTCTGCGGGGCCGGCCTGGGACAGGACTCCTCGCTGATGGGGGCGGCCGAGCTGGCCTTCAAGGGCCTGTTGGCTAACCCGTTCAGCCGCCCCTAGGGCGTCAGCTCGGCCAGCGGCCGCGTTCGTACTGCGGCGGCCAGGCGATGCTGTCGCCTAGCTCATGAGCGGCGCGCTGGGGCCAGGACGGGTCGCGCAGCAACACCCGAGCCAGTTCGATCGCGTCGGCCTGTCCGTCGGCCAGGATCTGCTCGGCCTGCGCCGGCGCGGTGATGAGTCCGACCGCCGCCACCGCGATCCCCGCCTTGCTGCGGATCGCCTCGGCGAACTCCACCTGGTAGCCCGGCCCCGGCGCGATCCGTTGCCGGGGATCGAGGCCGCCGCTGGAGACGTCGATGAGGTCGACTCCGAGATCGGCCAGCCGCGCGGAGACGGCGATGCTCTGCTCCAGGTCCCAGCCACCCTCCACCCAGTCGGTGGCCGAGAGACGCACGAAGAGTGGATTGTCCGCCGGCCAGACTTCCCGCACCGCGGCGGTGATCTCCAGCAGCGCGCGGGTGCGCCCGGCGAAGTCGCCGCCGTAGCGGTCACTGCGCCGGTTCGACAGCGGGGAGAGGAACTGGTGCAGCAGGTACCCGTGGGCGGCGTGCAGCTCGGCCACCTCGAAGCCCGCCTCCAGGCTGCGGCTCGCGGCGGCGGCAAAGATCGACGGCAGCTCGGCCACCTCGTCGGTGCTCAGTTCGCGGGGAGCAGGCCAGTCGCCGAAGCCCAGCGCCGACGCCCCGACCGTCTGCCAGCCACCCTCGGCCACCGGTATCGGACCATGCCCCTGCCACGGGCGGCCGGTCGAGGCCTTCCGCCCGGCGTGAGCCAACTGAATCCCGGCGACCGCGCCCTGGGCCTTGATGAAGTCGGTGATGCGCCGGTAGTCGACGGCCTGCTCGTCGTTCCAGATGCCGGCGTCGAAGGGCGAGATGCGCCCCTGCGCGGTCACGGCCGTCGCCTCTGAGATCACCAGGCCGGCACCGCCACGGGCCAGCGACCCGAGATGCACCAGGTGCCAATCGGTGGGGTGCCCGTCGACCGAGGAGTACTGGCACATCGGGGCGACCCAGGCGCGGTTGCGGAAGGTTGTCGCCCGAAGGGTATAGGGCGTGAAGAGTTCGCTCATGATCTCTGCAACCGCGTGAACACCGGGTTGCTTCCGCTGTCCGTAGAATTGCCCGACGTGGCCAAATCTGAAGCAGAGAAGTACGCCGGTCTCCGGCAGCGGGTCGAGGCCGAGATCAACTCGCGCTGGGGCGAGGGGCGGATGGACCCGACGAAGGAGCGCATCGTCGCCCTGCTGGATCTGCTCGGCGAACCGCAGCGGGCCTACCGCGCGATTCACATCACGGGAACCAACGGCAAGACCAGCACAGCCCGCATGATCGAGGAGTTGCTGCGCGCCTTCGGTCTGCGCACCGGCCGCTTCACCAGCCCGCATCTGTCGCGGATCAATGAGCGGATCGTGCTCGACGGCGAGGAGATCTCCGACCGCACCTTCGTCGACGCCTACGCCGACATCGCGCCCTACATCGACATGGTCGACGCTCAATTCGACATAAAACTAAGCTTCTTCGAGATCATGACCGCCCTGGCCTACGCCGTCTTCGCCGATGCTCCGGTCGACGTCGCGGTGGTCGAGGTGGGTCTCGGCGGCGAATGGGACGCCACCAATGTGATCGACGCCGAGATCGCGGTGATTACCCCGATCGCGCTGGATCACGTCCAGGTGCTCGGGGACTCGGTCGAGAAGATCGCCCGCGAGAAGGCCGGGATCATCAAGGCCGGGGCCACGGCCGTGCTGGCCGCTCAGCCGAACGAGGCGGCGGCCGAGCTGGTGCGCCGCAGCGTTGAGGTGGAGGCCGCTGTGGCTCGCGAGGGCCTGGAGTTCGGGGTCCTCGACCGGCAGATGGCGGTCGGGGGACAGGTCATCGCACTGCAGGGGCTGGGTGGGGAGTACCGCGACGTCTTCCTGCCGCTGCACGGAGCCCATCAGGCGCAGAACGCCGGTCTGGCCCTGGCGGCCGTCGAGATCCTCTTCGGCGCAGGCGCGCAGCAGGGACCGATCGACATCGACATCGTCCGCGAGGCGTTCGCCGCGGTGGCCTCGCCCGGCCGGTTGGAGACGGTACGAACCGCGCCGACGGTGATCCTGGACGCCGCGCACAACGTCGCCGGGATGACGGCCAGCGTCGAGGCGATCAGCGAGGAGTACGACTTCCGCCGCCTCATCGGGGTCGTCGCCGTCCTGGCCGACAAGGACGCCACCGGGCTGCTCGAACTTCTCGAACCGGTCCTGGACGAGATCGTGGTGACCCAGAACAGCTCGAGCCGGGCGCTGGACGCCGACGACCTGGCGGCCGACGCGGTGCCGATCTTCGGCTCGGACCGGGTCACCGTCGAGCCGCGCCTGGACGACGCCATTGAGACGGCCGTCCGGCTGGCCGAGGAGAACGCCGACGGCATCCTGGCCGGCGCCGGCGTGCTGATCACCGGGTCGGTGGTGACGGCCGGGGAGGCGCGGACGCTGCTCGTCCGCGACGAGTCATGACCGAGGACCCGATCGAGGCGACCGGAGCGACGCCCCCGACGCCCCCGACGCCCCCGACGCCCGAGCAGATCGAGGCCCGGGCCAGACGTGCCGACAAGTCCACCCGCGGTGCGCTGGCCGCGGTGCTCTGCCTGGAGGCCTTCTGCGTGCTGCTCGTTCCGCGGGCGATCGCCCAGACGGATGTCGGCCTCGGGGCGGGCAAGACCTGGACGCTGGTCGGGTTTGCCCTCGTGCTCATCCTGGCCGGATTCATGCAGCGGCGCCCCTGGGGCATCGGACTCGGGTCATTTCTGCAGCTGCCGCTGATCGCAACCGGAGTCTGGACGAACGCGTTCTTCGTCATCGCCGCCCTCTTCATCGGGATCTGGCTCTATGTGCTGAACATCCGGCGCGAGCTCGTCGGAACCCCAGGGGATTGGCGCATTCTGATCAGCTGACCTGACTAGTCCCGCCCCGGCAGCTTTGTCCCGGACGCGGGCGCAGATAGCCTTCCTAGCGTGACCGAACTCGAACGCACTCTCATCCTCGTGAAGCCCGACGGCGTCGCCCGTGGCCTGGTCGGGCAGATTCTGGCCCGGATCGAGGCCAAGGGCTATACGCTCGCCGCCCTCGAACTACGGGTGGCGACCCAGGGTGAGCTGGCCGCGCACTATGCCGAGCACCAGGGCAAGCCGTTCTATCAGCCGCTGGTCGACTTCATGTCCTCCGGTCCGGTGGTGGCCATCGTGGCCGAGGGGAACCGGGTCATCGAGGGTTTCCGGTCGCTGGCCGGAACCACCGAACCGACGGCTGCTGCGCCGGGAACGATCCGCGGTGACCTCGGTCGCGACTGGGGCGTTGCGGTCCAGCAGAACCTGGTGCACGGCTCCGATTCGTCGGAGTCGGCCGCCCGCGAGATCGGGATCTGGTTTCCGGCGCTCTAGCGTCTCTGCGTCACACTAGTCACACCAGTAACACCAGTCCCAAAAACCTCAAATGTCACCTGAAACCCGCGCGTCGCAACCGTCTCGTTGGTCACCTAGACCATACGATCGCTTGACGACCAGTGGGGTGCCAGCCGGGCAGCGCTCTGGGTCGCCGGCACGTCAGTGCACCAGCTGATGACTGAGGTTAAGGACCAATTCCGTGGCGTTCACCCCGCTCGCACGACTGTCGTTGGTGACCCAACGCAGCGGTGAGATTCTCGGTGGAGACCTCGCCGTCGACCTCGGCACCGCGAACACGCTGGTCTACGTGCGCGGGCGCGGAATCCTGCTCAACGAGCCCTCCGTGGTGGCGGTGGATACGACAACCAATGCCGTCGTCGCGGTGGGGGTCGAGGCGAAGCGGATGATCGGGCGCACCCCCGGACACATCCGCGCGGTCCGTCCGTTGCAGGCCGGGGTCATCGCGGACTACGACATCACCGCCGAGATGCTGCGCTACTTCATCCGCAAGGTGCTGCGCCGCCCCAGCATGTTCACCGGGCCGCGCGTCGTCATCTGTGTGCCGTCCGGGATCACCAACGTCGAGCAGCGAGCAGTCAGCGAGACCGCCTACGCCGCCGGAGCGCGGCGGGTGCACATCATCAGCGAGCCGATGGCCGCCGCCATCGGGGCCGGCCTGCCGGTGAACCAGCCAGCTGGGTCGATGGTGATCGACATCGGCGGCGGCACGACCGAAGTGGCGGTGATCGCGCTCGGCGGCATCGTCGCCAGCACCAGCCTGCGGGTAGCCGGCAATGCCCTGGACGAGGCCATCGTCGAGCACATCCGGGCCGAGTTCTCGCTGCTCATCGGCGAGCGCACGGCGGAGGAACTCAAGATCTCAGTCGGATCGGCCTTCCCGGTCGCCGGCCCCGCCCGCGCCGAGATTCGCGGCCGGGACATCGCCAGTGGGCTGCCCCGTAATGTGACGGTGGCTGGTGACGAGCTGCGTCGCGCCATGGACGTGCCGATCAGCCGGATCATTGGCGCCGTGCGGGCCACCCTGGACCGCTGCCCGCCCGAGCTGGCCGGAGACCTCGTCTCGCGCGGCGTGGTCCTCACCGGCGGCGGCGCCCTGCTCCGCGGTCTGGCCGCCCGGGTTCAGCACGAGATCGGGATCCCGGTGCTGGTCGCCGAACGCCCGCTGGATTCGGTCGTGCTCGGCACCGGGACCGTGGTCGAGCACTTCGACGCACTGCAGAAGGTCGTCATCGACGGCCCCCGACGGTGACTCCGTGCGGCGGCTGAGCGCACGCCAGCGTCTCGCTGCTCTGGTGCTGGCGGCGCTGAGCATCTGCTTCATCACCCTCGACGTCACCGGTGGGTCGCTCGCCGGCGCGCACAGCGGTGCCCAAGGCGCGCTCGGTTCCCTCTACCGCGGGACGGACTCCGTGCTCGGGCCGGCCCGTCGACTCCTGCAGGGACTTCCGCACGCCGGCACGAACGCCGGCAAGGTTCAGCAACTCCAGCGGGAGAACGCGGCGCTGCGCTCGCAGTTGGTCAACGACTCGACCGACGCCGCGATGGCCGCGCAGCTATCCCGGCTGCAGGCCCGCGCCGACACACTCGGCAAGAAGGTGCTGCCGGCCCGGGTCACCGCGTTCGGACCCGGCCAGGGCTTCGAGTGGACCATCACGCTCGGGGTCGGAAGCTCGGACGGGGTCGCGGTCGACCAGACCGTCACCGACGGTGTCGGGCTCGTCGGACGGGTACTGAGAGTCAGCGCGGACTCCTCGGTGGTGCTGCTGGCCGCCGATCCCGGCTCCGGGGTCGGCGTCCGCGACGTCCGCTCCGGGCAGCTCGCGGTGGCCACCGGAGTGGGGGCGGCCGGCTTCACGCTGAGCCCGCTCAATCCGGTCGCCGACCTCAAGGTGGGCGACGAGCTGCGCACCGGGCCGGTCGGCGAGAGCACCTTCGTCGGTGACATCCCGCTGGGCACGATCACCGCGGTCCGGGTCAGTGCCGACGGGGCCACCACCGCCAAGGTCCGCCCGGCCGCCTCACCCACCGCCGTCGATCTGGTCGGCATCATCCTCACCGACGGTGCCGCCACCTCCTCGAACGAGCTGGCCCCGCGATGACCATCCAGCGACTGGCCGCCGCCGCGGCCGCCATCCTGACCGCGCTGCTGCTGCAGGCGACCGTCATCGGCCCGATCTCGCCGTGGGTGCCGATCAGCCTCCCGGCGGTGCTGGTGGCCGCCATCGGGCTGCGCTGCGGCGCCGGAGCCGGGATCTCCGTCGGCTTCTCGGCCGGCCTGCTGGCCGACCTCGGTTCGGCCCATCCGGTGGGCGTCCTCGCGTTGACCTGGATGGGTCTGGGGATCGTCTGCGCCGCGGTCGCCGAGATGCTGCGCGGCCGGCGCGCCCAGATCCTCTTCGTAGCCCTCGCCGCGGCGCTGGCCTCCAGCCTGGCGGCCGGTGTCCTGGTCATCATCGGCACGACTGGTGCCGCCCTCACCTCCATTCTCACCGGATTCCTGCCGCTGCTCGTGGGTGACCTGCTGCTGGCTGCCATCGTCACTCCGCTGGTGAATCGGGCCGCCTCCGCCGAGTCGCTGCGCCGGGTCGGAGCCGCCTCCGGTCAGCCCGCCGCGGGGGCATCGAGGGCATCGACGCCCCGCTACAGCCCCGGGTGGCCGGGATGAGCGGGATGGTGCGCTCGACCGATCCGAGCCTGCGGCGGCTCGGTCTCATCGGCGTTCTGGTGATCACGCTCCTGGCGACGCTGCTGGCCCGGCTCTACTACGTGCAGGTGCTCGACCCCAACAAACCCCAGCAGACGGCCGGCCTGCTGCACGACGGGGCGATCGTCATCCCTGCTCCGCGTGGGGAGATCGTCGACTCGACCGGCGTCGCGCTGGTCACCAACCGCTCGACGCATGTGATCACCGTCGACGGCGAGACGCTTCGCGAGTCCGCCGACAAGGGCGCGGCCGTCCTGCAGCGGCTCGGCACTCTGCTGCAGCAGAGTGTGACCTCGCTCGGGCAGGAGATCACCCCGTGTGGAGTCACCGTGCCAGCCCCGTGCTGGACCGGCGAGCCGTTCCAACCGGTGCCCATCTCGACCGACGCCCCGACGGCCGCGGTCCTGGCGATCAGCGAGCACCGTGAGCTCTACCCGGGCGTCGCCGTGAGCACTCAGACCGTCCGTGACTACCCCGGTGGGTCGCTGGCCGCCCATGTCCTCGGCTATTCGGGCGCGGTCAGCGCCGACGACCAGAAGGCCAATCCGAAGCTGCAGGACGCTGACACGATCGGGCGCAGCGGCCTGGAGGAGGAGTACGACAGCGTGCTGCGCGGGGTGGACGGGGAGCAGCTGGTGAACCTGGACGCCCGCGGTTATTCAGTGGGCACCGACAAGACGATCGCCCCCCAGCAGGGCGACACCCTGGTCACCAGCATCAACGCCAAGCTGCAGACCCTGGTCGAGAAGTCCCTGGCCGACGAGATCGCGGCGGCCCGCAAGAAGGGGAAGCCGGCCACCTCCGGCGCACTGGTCGTGATGGACCCCAACACCGGCCGGATTCTCGCGATCGCCAGCTACCCGACCTATGACCCGCAGGTCTTCGTCGGCGGCATCTCGGTCGCCGACTACAAGGCCCTTACCGCGGCCGGCTCCGGGGACCCGCTGGTCGGACGAGCGATCGCCGGGCAGTACGCCCCGGGCTCCACCTTCAAGCTGATCACCTCCTCCTCGCTGGTCACCAACAAGGAGATCAGCACCGACGGCCGCTACCCGTGCCCCGGCTCGCTGAGCGTCGACGGTCGCGTGAAGACCAACTACGACTCCGAGAGCTTCGCCTACCCGCTGACGCTCAAGCAGGCCCTGCAGGTCTCCTGTGACACGTTCTTCTACGCCCCCGAGGCGAATGAGTACTACGCCGACCAGGACCGCATCGATCAGGGGAAGAAGCCGACCGAGCTGCTGCAGAAGATGGCCGCGGCCTACGGCGTCGGCACCGCCCCCGGCGTCGACCTCCCCACCGACGAGCAGGCCACCGGCAGCTACGCCGACCGCGAGACGCGGCTGGCCAACTGGAACGCCAACAAGGCCGACTACTGCCAGGCGGCCAAGGCCGGCTACCCGGACGAGCCCAACCCGACCCAGCGGGCCTATCTCACCGAACTGGCGAAGGAGAACTGCAGCGACGGCTTCCGCTACCGCGCCGGTGACAACGCCGACATGGCCATCGGTCAGGGCGAGACCACGGTCTCACCGCTGCAGCTGGCCGCGGCCTACTCGGCGATGATCAACGGCGGCACGCTCTGGAACCCGACGCTTGGCTGGGGCATCGTCAACTCGGCCGGGAAGGTCGTCAAGACGATCAACCCGACCGTCAAGAACAAGCTTCCGGTCAGCAAGTCGACGCTCACCTACTTCGCGGACGCCCTGCATTTTCAGGCGAATCACTCGGTCTCCGGAGCCTTGGCCTTCGACGATTCGCCCTATCAGACACAGATCGGCGGCAAGACCGGTACCGCCGAGGTGGAGGGGAAACTCGACACGTCCTGGCTGGCCTCCTGGGGGCCGATCAGCGTCGACTCGAAGGGCACCAACCACGCCAAGTACGTGGTGGTCGGCATGATCGAGCAGGCCGGGACCGGCGCCAGCGCGGCCGCGCCGATGGTGCGCCAGGTGTACGACGGCCTCTTCGGGGTCGACCAGCCGAAGGTACTGCCCGGCGGCAATGCGCCGACCAAACTCCCCAAGATCACGCCGAACGCCCTCGCCACCGCGGCCCAGGCCGCATCGGCCGACGCCGTCCTGCCGAAGTCCCCGCGGGTCGGGGGTAACTGATGGTGCTGCTGCGGGATCCGATGGCGCCGCTGACCCGCGACGTCGCGCCGGCCATGCGCCGCAGCATCCGGGTCCGCCCGGACTGGGTGCTCATCGGCACCGCGCTGACCCTCTCGCTGATAGGGGCGATCCTGGTCTGGTCGGCCACCCGAACTCGTCTCGAAGAGAGCGGGCAGAACCCGCAGAGCTACCTCTACCGGCATCTGTTCAACATCGTCGTCGCCGCCGTCCTGCTCTTCGTGACCTCGCGGCTGGACTCCCGGCTGCTGCGTCTGCTCGGTCCGGTGATCTACGTGCTGAGCCTGCTCGGTCTGATGGCTGTCTTCGTGGTCGGCTCCACCATCAACGGCGCCCATGCCTGGATCCGGCTCGGCGGCGGTTTCGAGATCCAGCCGGCCGAGTTCATGAAGCTGGGCCTCATCATCGGGATGGCGGTCACCTTCGCGCAGCGGGCATCCGGGCGGATCAGCGGCAGCGAGGAGTATCCGGCCAGCTCACCGCGCACGTCCGACATTCTGATCTGCCTCGCGTTGGCCGCGGTGCCGCTCGGGTTGATCATGCTGCAGCCCGACCTCGGTTCGGCGATGGTGCTTTCGGCGGCTGCCTTCGGGCTGCTCATCGCGGCCGGCGTCCGGGCTCGCTGGACGATCGGTCTCATCCTGGTCGGCGTGCTCGGGGCGATCCTGGCCGTCAAGGGCGGTGTACTGGCCGAGTATCAGCTGGCCCGCTTCGGCAGCTTCACCCACCCGAACCTCGACCCGCAGGGCGCCTCCTACAACGTCACCCAGGCCCACATCGCGATCGCCCACGGCGGGCTCTGGGGGGCTGGGCTCTTCCACGGGCCGCAGACGCGCGGCGCCTTCGTCCCCGAGCAGCAGACCGACTTCGTCTACAGCGTGGCCGGTGAGGAGTTCGGGCTGGTCGGGGCCGCCGTCATCATCGGACTATTCGGGTTGCTCTGCTGGCGGGCGCTGCGCATCGCGGCGCGGGCGGACATGATCGGACGCCTGGTGGCGGCCGGCGTGGTCTGCTGGATCGCCTTCCAGGCCTTCCAGAACATCGGGATGAACCTCGGACTGACCCCGGTGACCGGTCTGCCGCTGCCGTTCGTCTCCTACGGCGGATCGTCGATGTTCGCCCAGGGGATCGCCCTCGGGCTGCTCATCGGCATCGACCGGCAGGCCCGTCGAAACTGAAAGACGAAACCGAATGGGGATCGGAAGCCCGCCAGCCCGGTAGCCTTGATACCCGTGAGCGTTGAATCCCTGTTTCCCCGGTTGGAACCCCTGCTGCTGACGGTCAGCAAGCCGATCCAGTATGTCGGCGGCGAGCAGAATGCCCGCAGCAAGGAGTGGGACAGCGTCAGCGTGCACTGGGCCCTGATGTACCCGGACGCCTACGAGGTCGGCCTACCCAACCAGGGTGTCCAGATCCTCTACGAAGTCCTGAACGAGCGCCCGGACGCGCTGGCTGAGCGGACCTACTCGGTCTGGCCCGACCTCGAGGCGCTCATGCGCGAGCACGGCATCGGGCAGTTCACCGTCGACGCGCATCGGCCGGTGGCTGCCTTCGACCTGCTCGGCGTCTCCTTCTCCACCGAACTCGGGTACACGAACCTCCTCAACGCCCTCGATCTGGCCGGCATCCCGCTGCACGCCGCCGATCGAAACGAGACCCACCCGATCGTCATCGCCGGCGGTCACGCCTCCTTCAACCCCGAACCGATCGCCGACTTCGTCGACGCGGCCGTCCTCGGTGACGGCGAGCAGATCGTCGGCGTCATCACCGACGTCGTGCGTGGTTGGAAGGAGCAGGGTTCCCCCGGCGGGCGGGACGAGCTGCTGCTCCGCCTCGCGGCCACCGGCGGCGTCTACATCCCCAAGTTCTATGACGTGACGTTCGATGAGAACGGTTCGGCGCGGCCGATCACCCCGAATCGCGAAGGCGTACCGGAGCGGGTCAGCAAGCACACGGTCATGGATCTCGACGAGTGGCCCTACCCGAAGACCCCGCTGGTCCCGCTGGCCGAATCGGTGCATGAACGGATGAGCGTCGAGATCTTCCGCGGCTGCACCCGGGGCTGCCGCTTCTGCCAGGCCGGCATGATCACCCGTCCCGTCCGCGAGCGCAGCATCACCGGCATCGGTGAGATGGTGGCGGCCGGGCTGGCGGCCACCGGGTTCCAGGAGGTCGGCCTGCTCTCGCTCTCCAGCGCCGACCACTCCGAGATCGGCCCGATCGCGAAGGGCCTGGCTGACCGCTACGAGGCGGAGAAGGTCTCGCTCTCGCTGCCGAGCACCCGGGTAGACGCCTTCAACATCGACCTGGCCAACGAGTTCTCCCGAAGCGGCCGCCGCTCCGGGCTCACCTTCGCCCCGGAGGGCGGTAGCGAGCGACTGCGCCGGGTCATCAACAAGATGGTGAGCAAGGAAGACCTGATCAACACCGTCACCGCGGCCTACAGCCAGGGTTGGCGCCAGGTGAAGCTCTACTTCATGTGCGGTCTGCCGACCGAGACCGACGAGGACGTCCTGGAGATCGCCGAGATGGCGCACGACGTCATCCGGGCCGGGCGAGAGGCCACCGGCAGCAAGGACATTCGCTGCACGGTCTCGATCGGCGGCTTCGTCCCGAAGCCGCATACCCCGTTCCAGTGGGCTGCCCAGGCATCCCCGGAGACGATCGACAACCGGCTGGCCAAGTTGCGGGCCGCGATCAACGCCAACCGGTCACTGGGCAAGAACGTCGGAATGCGCTACCACGACGGCGAGCCCTCTATGGTCGAGGGGCTGCTCTCCCGGGGCGACCGGCGCGTCGGTGCCGTGATCGAGCAGGTGTGGCGAGAGGGCGGGCGCTTCGACGGCTGGAGCGAGCACTTCTCCTTCACCCGCTGGATGGCCGCCGCCGAGGCGGTACTCACCCCGCTCGGCGTGGATGTCGCCTGGTACACCACCCGGGAGCGCGACGCCGACGAGGTGCTGCCCTGGGATCACCTGGACTCGGGCCTGGACAAGCAGTGGCTCTGGGATGACTGGCAGGACGCGCTCACCGAGTTCGAGCAGGACGACTGCCGCTGGACGCCATGCTTCGACTGCGGCGTCTGCTCGACGATGGGTACCGACATCCAGATCGGCCCGACCGGGCGGCAGTTGCTGCCGATGGCCCCGAAGGCCTGAACTATTCGGCGAGTTCCTCGTCGAGGTTGACGTCCGGGGAGTGCACCCGGTCCGGGTGCAGGAAGACGAAACGCTTGTAGGCCCAGAAACGGAAGATCGTGCCCAACCCGATCGTGAAGAGGTTCACGATCTGGATGACCGCACGGTCGTGCGTGGTGTTCTCGTCGAACCCGAGCGGGTAGGAGAAGAACCAGATCACGACGAGGCTGGCCAGCAGCACGACGACGTTGATGGCCAGGAAGAAGCCGGCCTCCCGGCGCAGGCCGGAGCGGGCGCGGTGGGAGAAGGAGAAATACCGATTCCCGACATAGGTGATGATCGTGGCCAGGATCGTCGAGATGATCTTCGCCTTGATGCGGCCGTGCTCGAGCAGGAAGTGAAACGTGCCGAGATCAACGATCAGGCCGATGGCCCCGACCACCCCGAACGAGGTCATCTCCTTCAGCAGAATTCGCCACGAGTCGCGGATGCGTTGACTCAGCGAGTGCTGGTGGGTTGGCGGGGTCACAGTCGATGGACTCTACCTGCTCGCCTTGGGTGCCCGGCTGTGCGCTGAATCGACAGTGCCGACGTGTGCCGACGTGTGCCGACCTGTGCCGAGTTCTGCCCGCCGGTGCCGACCGTGTGGGCCCGCGCTGGGCCCCGACTAGGCTCACAGGCGTGGATGAGCGCACCGGATTGCCCGTGGTCGGAATGGTGGGGGCGGGCCAGTTGGCCCGGATGACCCATCAGGCCGGCATCCCGCTCGGGCAGTCGCTGCGTCTGCTGGCCGATTCGCTGGACGACGGTGCGGCCCTGGTTGCCCGCGACGTCGTCGTCGGGGATTACCACAGCCTGGAGGACCTGCTGCGCTTCGCCGAGGGCTGCGATGTGGTCACCTTCGATCACGAACACGTAGCCAATGATCACGTCCGCGCGCTGGCCGAGGTGACCTCCGTCCAGCCGAGCGCCGACGCCCTCCGTTACGCCCAGGACAAGGCGCAGATGCGCCGGCGCCTCACCGAACTCGGGGTGGCCGCGAT
The DNA here is from genome assembly GCF_900230215.1 of Jatrophihabitans sp. GAS493. Lineage (NCBI taxonomy): Bacteria > Bacillati > Actinomycetota > Actinomycetes > Jatrophihabitantales > Jatrophihabitantaceae > Jatrophihabitans > Jatrophihabitans sp. GAS493. The sequence continues at coordinate 2,437,641 of NZ_LT907982.1, forward strand.
GCCCTGGATCGACCTCAGTGCAGAGGCTGACCCGCGCACCTCGCTGCTCTCCTTCGGCGGCCGGGTCGGCTGGCCGCTGGTGCTGAAGGCGACCACCGGCGGTTACGACGGAAAGGGCGTCTGGGTGGTCGATTCGATCGACGAGGCGCAGCCGCTACTCGACTCCGGGACATCCCTGCTGGCCGAGGCGAAGGTCGAGATCAAGCGTGAGTTGGCCGCGGTGGTCGCCCGCTCCCCGTTCGGCCAGGGAGCGGCCTGGCCGGTGGTCGAGACGGTGCAGCGGGACGGAATCTGCGTGGAGGTCATCGCCCCTGCGCCCGGGCTGGACTCCGACCGGGCCGACGAGGCGCAGGCGCTGGCCCTGCGGATAGCGGTCGAACTCGGCGTCACCGGGGTTCTCGCCGTCGAACTCTTCGAGACGTCCAGTGGCGCGTTGCTGGTCAACGAGCTGGCCATGCGCCCACACAACTCCGGGCATTGGAGTATCGAGGGCTCCCGGACGTCGCAGTTCGAGCAGCACCTGAGGGCCGTCCTCGACTACCCGCTCGGCGCGACGACACTCACCGCGCCGGTCGTGGTGATGGCCAACCTGCTGGCCGGGGCAGATGATGTCATCCCGAAGCGCATCGACGAGCGGGTGCACCACTGCATGGCGAGGTGGCCCGACGTGAAGATCCACCTTTACGGCAAGGGGTTTCGTCCCGGACGCAAGGTCGGCCACGTGACCGCGCTGGGCGAGGACCTGGCCGAAGTGCGGGGGCGGGCCGTCGCCGCCGCGGACTACCTGGTGAATGGGGACGTGACCGCGTGAGTGCCAGAGTTGCCGTGATCATGGGAAGTGATTCGGACTGGGAGGTGATGAGCCAAGCGGCCGCCGCCCTGAACGAGTTCGACGTGGAGCACGAGGTGTCAGTGGTCTCCGCGCACCGCACCCCGCAGGTGATGGCCGAGTTCGCCCAGGCCGCCGCCGGACGCGGGATCCGGGTCATCATCGCCGGAGCCGGCGGGGCGGCGCATCTGCCCGGGATGGTCGCCTCGATGACGACGCTGCCCGTGATCGGCGTACCGGTGCCGCTGAAGTACCTGGACGGCATGGACTCGCTGCTGTCGATCGTTCAGATGCCCGCCGGGGTGCCGGTCGCGACCGTCTCGATCGGCGGTGCCCGCAACGCCGGGCTCCTCGCCGTCCGTATCCTGGCCACCAGTGACGAGCTGCTGGCCGGCAAGATGCAGGTTTTCCAGGACGTCCTAGCTGAGAGCGCCCACAGCAAGAACGCCGCCCTGGCCGAGCTTCTCCGTACGCTGCCTTAGTGACCTCCCCGCGCCCGAGACGCTTCAGCGGGGCCGGTCTACGCGTCCGGCTTCGCAGCGGGCGCAACCGGGTGCTCCCCGCCCTGCGCCGTCATCGCGGCTGGAGTATCGCCGGTGCGGTGCTGATCGTCGCGCTACTGGTGGCCGGGATCGTCTCCGCTGTGACCGCTCCGGCCGCCATCCGTACCCGCAGCGCGATGCTCCCCGGTACCCCCGAGGCCACCGGTGTCGCCGCAGGCCTGCCGGTGAAGCTCGACACGACCCTGTACTTCCCCGACTCCTCCTCCCCGGCTCCGGCTGTCCTGCTGGCCCACGGACTGGGTGGCACCAAACGGGACCTCAACTCGCAGGCCGAGGCCCTGGCCAAGGACGGCTACGTGGTGCTGGCCTACACCGCCCGTGGTTTTGGCGCCTCCGGCGGGCTGGTGCATCTGGACGCGCCGGCCTACGAGGTGGCCGACGCGAAGCTGCTGGTCTCCTATCTGGCGACGCTGCCGCAGGTGCGCACCACCGCGCCCGGTGATCCGGTGGTGGGAGTGGCCGGCGCCTCCTACGGGGGTGGCCTGGCCCTGATGCTGGCCGGAAGTGATCCGCGCATTGACGCCGTTGCCGCCGACATCACCTGGAACAGCCTGCAGAACTCGCTCTTCCCCAACGGGGCCGGCACCCAACCCGGGGTCTTCAAGAAGCTCTGGACCGGCTACCTCTTCCAGTCCGCGCGGGGCACCGGCCCGCTGGCTGAGCGCTCCGCGGCCTGTGGGCGGGTGGCGGCCGAGGTCTGTGCCGCGTTCCAGCAGGCCGGCCAGAGCGGCGTCCCGAGCGCTGCCACCAGCGCCCTCCTGAACGCCTCCAGCCCGGCGTCGGTCGACGCTCGGATCACGGCCCCCACGCTGCTCAGCCAGGGGGAGCAGGACTCGCTCTTCCCGCTCACCGAGGCCGACGCCAACGCCCGCGCCATCGCGGCCAACGGCACGACGGTGCGGGTCATCTGGCGGGCCGGCGGCCACGACGGCGGCGGGGCCGGGGAGGGGAGCGCCGCGGCTGTGCAGGACTGGTTCGACGCTCACCTGAAGGGCGTCGGGACGGCCGATACCTCCTTCGAACTGGCCGAGCAGGGCTCGGCGTTGTCGAGTTCCTCCGGGCGCCGGATCAACCAGACGCTGCGGGCTGAGGCCGGGTACCCCGGAGTACACGCACCACCCGCGCCGACCAGCACCTTCACACTCAGCAACAAGACGCAGACGATCAGCGCTCCGGCCGGTGGTAACCCGGCGGCGGTGTCGTCGCTGCCCGGTCTAGGCAGCCTGCTGGAGCAGGCCTCGGCCCTGAGCGGCGCTGCCGGTGTGGGCACCGATCTCGGCCTGGGTGCCGTCGCCGGGCAGAACGCCGTCTTCGAATCGGCGGTGCTCAAGCAGCGGCAGCGAATCGCCGGGGCGTCCAGGGTGCGGCTGAAGGTGACGCCACTGGGCAGCACCGACGCAACCCTCTTTGTCTCCTTGGTTGATCTCTCCGCGGACGGGTCGACGCGGACCCCGGCCGCGCTCACCCAACCGGTGCATCTGACCGGCCTCACGCCAGGCGTCGCCACCAGCGTCGATGTGCAACTGCCGGCCATCGTCACCGATATCGCCTCCGGTCACCGGATGCAGGTGCTGGTCGCCACCACCGATCTGGCCTATCAGCTGCCGACCGACCCCCGCGAATACCGCATCGAGCTGGCCGGCGACTCCGGGCAGCTCACCGTTCCCGGAATCGACGCTGAAGTCGTCCGCTCCGGATCGGCCCTGCCGTGGCTTATCGTCGGGATCGTCGCCATGCTGCTGAGCATCGGCTGGGCTGTCGTGCGAGGGGTTCGCCGCCGCCGGGCCGACACTCCGGTACCCGGACTGCAGGGCACGCCCATCTCGGTCCGCAATCTGGTCAAGGAGTACAGCGACGGGTACCGGGCCGTCGACGGCCCTAGTTTCACCGTGGAACGGGGGCAGGTCGTCGGCCTGCTCGGGCCGAACGGGGCCGGGAAGACGACGACACTACGGGTCCTGGTCGGGTTGATCCGCCCGACCAGCGGCGAGGTGCACGTCTTCGGCCATCTCGTGACGCCGGGCGCCCCGGTGCTGTCGCGGCTCGGGGCCTTCATCGAGGGGCCCGGGTTCCTGCCGCATCTCTCCGGGCGCGAGAACCTGCACCTCTTCTGGGCGGCCTCGGGCCGGGATGAGAAGTACGCCCAGTTCGAGACGGCGCTGGAGATCGCGGGTCTCGGGTCGTCGGTCGACCGAAAGGTCAAGACCTACAGCCAGGGCATGCGGCAGCGGCTGGCCATCGCGCAGGCGATGCTCGGGCTGCCGGAGCTGCTGGTGCTGGATGAGCCGACGAATGGTCTCGACCCGCCACAGATCGCTGAGATGCGCGAGGTGCTGCGCAGTTACGCCGAGACCGGACGCACCGTCGTCGTCTCCAGTCACCTGCTGGCCGAGGTGGAGCAGACCTGCACCCACGTCGTCGTCATGCACAAGGGGCAGCTGGTGGCCGCCGGTTCGGTGGCCGACATCGCCGGGGCCGGGGGTACGCAGCTCGCCGTCGCCGATCCGTCGGAGGCTGAGCGGGTGCTGGCTGCGGCCGGTATCGCCACCCGGCAGGTCCCTGTCCGGCGAGCGCTGGAAGACGTATTCCTGGACCTCGTCGGAGGCGATGACGCATGACCGAATCCAACGGCGTCCTGCCAACGGCCCACGGCGGTACCGGGCACAATGGCACCGAGACCGCGGCCACCCGCCGCGGCGTGCACGACCGGCTGGCCTCCATGCCCGTCTCCACGGAGTTGGAGTCGCTGGCTACCGTCACACCCACGAAGACGCTGCCGCTGCGGGTGGAGGCCGTCCGTCAGCTCAAACGCCGCCGTACCCAGCTCAGCTTCGCCGTCGTGCTGCTGCTGCCGATCATCATGGCGCTGGCCTTCAAGGTCGGTGGGGCCGGCGACAGCACAGACGGCAGCAGCTCCGCTCTGGTCGGGCTGGCGACGGTGGGTGCCGGCAACTTCGCGCTCTTCGCCGAGTTCGCGTCGGTGGGCTTCCTGCTGGTCGTGATCGTCGCCCTCTTCTGCGGCGACACGGTGGCCAGCGAGGCGAGCTGGTCGTCGCTGCGGTATCTGCTGGCGATTCCGGTGCCCCGCTCCCGACTGCTGCGGCAGAAGCTCATCGTCGCGCTCACACTGAGCCTGGGCGCGAACGTGCTGCTACCGATCTGGGCGTTCCTGGTCGGCGGGGTCTTCTTCGGCTGGGCGCCGGCGCGGTCACCGGTGAGTGGCACCTTCACCACCTCCGAGGCGCTGACCCGGCTGGCCATCGTCGTCGGGTACGCCAGCATCCAGGCGCTCATCGTGGCCGCCCTGGCGTTCCTGCTGGGCGTGGTCACCGACGCCCCGCTGGGCGCCGTTGGCGGCGCTGTGATGCTTTTCGTGGTGAGCAACATCCTCGACTCCATCACCGCCCTTGACCCGTATCGGCGCTTCCTGCCGACGCATTTCCAATACGCCTGGCTGGACGCACTCGGGCCGACGGTGAGTTGGGCCGATATGACGCGCGGGACCGGGCTCGCCCTCGTCTACTCAGCGGTCTTCTTCGCGCTGGCCTGGTGGAAGTTCGAGGGCAAAGACATCACGAGCTGAGTCGCGACCCGTTCACGCCGGCATCGGCAGACCATCGCGCTCGTCGTCCCAGGCGACGGCGCTGATCCGCCAGCCAGCTGAGGTGCGAACGAATTGCAGGGTCTTCATGCCTCTCGCGGCGAACGGTGTCCCGTCCTGGATGCCGGATTTTGCATAGCTGCCGAAGTACTGGGCGATGTCGCCAAAGATGTCGATCTGGCCGTTCAGTTCCCACTCGCTGAAGTCGACCAGGGTGCCGCCGGCCAGTAGCGCCTGCCGGGGCGCGATGAAGCTCTCCACGCCGTAGACGGCGGGCTCGCCACCACCGGTTCGGACGATCACCGCCTCGGCGAGGAAGGTCGCACGCAGCGCCTGCAGGCGGGCGACGCTCTCCGGGCCGGAGCGGAAGGCGGCGAAGAACGTCCGCACTATGCCGGCGATCTCGGCCCGGTCGGCGGCGGCGGACCGGCTCGTCTGGTCGTCGCTGGGCACGTCTTCGATCCTAGCGACGGGTGGGCGCGGCCGCTTTTCCGTGAGCGCTCTGCGCGTGGAATTGCCGGTCTCCTCGCGAAAACCGGCAACTCCACGTCAAAAGCCGCTGATACCAACCCGCGACGCTTGACCCACGTGGCCTTACTTACGGGCGGCCGAGCGCCCGGTAGTGGAAGCCGGCGTCGCGCCAGGTAACCGGGTTCAGGATGTTGCGGCCGTCGACCAGTCGCGGCTCGCGCACCATGGTGGCGACGGTGGCCGGGTCGAGGGCCCGGAACTCCTGCCATTCGGTGAGCAGCAGGGTGAGGTCGGCGTCGGTGAGCGCCTCGCGCAGCGAGCTGGCGTAGGTGAGCTCGGGGTGCGCCCGGCGCGCGTTCTCCATCGCCTCCGGGTCATAGACGACGACGTCGGCCCCGAGCTTGTGGATCGACGCGGCCACGTCCAGGGCGGGGGAGTCGCGGATGTCGTCGGAGTTCGGCTTGAAGGCCGCTCCCAGCACCGCGACACGCTTGCCCTGATAGTCGCCGTCGACCAGTTCCAGGCCGAGGTCCACCGTGCGGGCCCGGCGCCGCAGGTTGATCTGATCGACCTCACGCAGGAAGGAGACGGCCTGATCCACCCCGAGCTCGCCGGCGCGGGCCATGAAGGCGCGGATGTCCTTGGGTAGGCAGCCACCTCCGAAACCAAGCCCGGCGTTGAGGAATCGCTTGCCGATGCGCTCGTCATGGCCGATGGCACCGGCCAGCGCAACGACGTCGGCTCCGGTCACCTCACAGATCTCGGCCATGGCGTTGATGAAGGAGATCTTGGTGGCCAGGAACGAGTTGGCGGCGACCTTCACCAGCTCGGCGGTGGCGAAGTCGGTGATGACGACCGGGGTACCCGACTCGATGACCGGCTCGAAGGCCGCCCGCAACTGCTTCTCCGACCACTCCGAGTGGACACCGAAGACCAGGCGATCCGGGCGCAGCGTGTCCTGGACGGCGAAGCCTTCACGAAGGAACTCCGGGTTCCAGGCCAGTTCGACCTCATCGCACGGGGCGAGCCCCTTGATGAGCTTCTCGATGCGAGCCGCAGTGCCGGCCGGAACGGTGGATTTGCCGACGACCAGGGCGCGGCGGGTGAGCAGCGGGGCCAGCGAACTGAAGGCAGCGTTGACGTATGTCATGTCGGCCGCATCCGACCCCTTGGTCTGCGGGGTCCCCACACAGACGAAGTGGACGTCGGCGAAGTCGGCTACTTCCTGGTAGGAAGTGGTGAAGCGCAGCCGCCCGCTGTCCAGGTGCTTGGCCAGCAGCTCCGGCAGACCGGGCTCGAAGAACGGGATGCGGCCGGCCCGCAGGGTCTCGATCTTGCTCTCGTCCACATCCAGGCCGATCACGTCGTACCCGAGTTCGACCATGCAGACCGCGTGGGTTGCGCCTAGATATCCGGTGCCGATTACCGATAGCTTTGGTCGGTCAGTCACGTAAAGTCTTCCTTTGCTCAGCTGGCTCAAACGAACTCATAACGTCTTGACGACGGACCCGGCGGCCTGCCACCGGTCGAAGCCGACCCGGCCGCCCCGTTGGAATTGGTCCAAGCGATAAGGCTAACCCGTGTCGCATGGCCAATTGGCCGCCCCTGGAGTGAAAGCGCTCACGGCCTACTGAAATGCTATGTGCAGGATGCACCGATCCTGCCGCGCGCACCAAGACCGTCGAGAACCGAGGTTGATCGCATGTCGAGTCCGCAGACGTTGCCACTCCGTGACCGCCCGGCTTGGGCCCGGCTGGTCCACCACCACGCCGAGATCGGGTCCAGGCACCTGCGTGACCTCTTCGCCGAGGATGCCGGCCGTGGAGAGCGGTTGGCCGTCGAGGCTGAGGGGATCTACCTCGACTACTCCAAGAACCGCATCACCGACGAGACCGTAGCCCTGCTCATCGATCTGGCCCGTGAATCCGGTCTCGGCGCGCGGATTGAGGCGATGTTCACCGGCGAGAAGATCAACGTCACCGAGGACCGGGCGGTGCTGCATACGGCGCTGCGCGCCCCGGCCGGCGCCCGGATCTACGTCGACGGCATCGATGTGGTTCCGGCGGTGCACGAGGTGCTGGGGCGGATGCGCGAGTTCACCGACCAGATCCGCAGCGGTCGCTGGCTCGGCTACACCGGTAAGCCGATCCGCAGCGTCGTCAACATCGGTATCGGCGGCTCCGACCTGGGGCCGGTGATGGCCTACGAGGCGCTGCGTCACTACAGCGCCCGCGAGCTGACCTTCCGCTTCGTCTCGAATGTGGACGGGACCGACTTCGCCGAAGCCACCGCCGACCTGAACCCGGAGGAGACGCTCTTCATCATCTCCTCCAAGACGTTCACCACGCTGGAGACGATGACCAACGCCCGCACCGCGCGGGAGTGGGCGCTGGCCACGTTGGGCGACGACGCGGCGGTCGCGCGCCACTTCGTCGCCGTCTCGACCAACGCCGAGGCCGTCTCGGAGTTCGGCATCGACGTGATGAACATGTTCGGCTTCTGGGACTGGGTCGGTGGACGCTACTCGATGGACGCCGCCATCGGGCTGTCGACGATGCTCGCGGTCGGTGCCGACGCCTTCGGGGAGCTGCTGGCCGGGTTCCACGCGATGGACGAGCACTTCCGCACCACCCCGCTGGAGACGAACCTGCCGGCGATCCTCGGCCTGCTCACCGTCTGGTACAGCGACTTCTTCGACGCCCAGACCCAGGCCGTGCTGCCGTATGACCAGTATCTGAAGCGCTTTCCGGCCTACTTGCAGCAGCTCACGATGGAGTCGAACGGCAAGTCGGTCACACTCGCCGGCGGCCAGGTCGACTACGAGACCTCGCCGGTCTACTGGGGTGAACCGGGGACCAACGGTCAGCACAGCTTCTATCAGCTGATCCACCAGGGTACGAAGCTCATTCCGGTTGATTTCATCGGCTTCACGCACTCGCTGAACCCGCTCGGCAACCACCACGATCTGCTCAATGCAAACGTCTTCGCCCAGGGCGAGGCACTGGCCTTCGGCAAGACCGCCGAGCAGGTCGCCGCTGAGGGCACCGCGGAATGGCTCGTCCCGCACCGGGTCTTCGCCGGGAACCGCCCCTCCAACACGCTGCTGCTGGAGCGACTCACTCCCTTTGCCCTCGGCACCCTGATCGCCCTCTACGAACACAGTGTCTTCGTCCAGGGCGTCGTGTGGAACGTCAACTCCTTCGACCAGTGGGGCGTCGAGCTCGGCAAGGTGCTGGCCAAGAAGGTGGCCGACGAGCTGAGCGCGCCGGACGAGCCGGAACTCAGTCATGACAGCTCCACCAATGCCCTCATCCGGCGCTATCGAGCCGCAACCGCCGGCCAAGACTGATCCGTGCCGGAGCGAGATCTCTCCGCCCCCGAATTAGCACCGAATCCACGACCGATGCGAGACGAAACTAGGAGTACGACATGCAGTTAGGAATGGTCGGTCTAGGCCGAATGGGAGCCAACATCGTTCGTCGCCTGATGCGCGACGGGCACGAGTGCGTGGTCTTCGACGTCAGCCCGGACGCGGTGGCGAAGCTGGGTGACGAGGGTGCCGTCGGCGCCTCGAGCATGGAGGAGTTCGTAGCCAAGCTCACCGGCCCCAAGGTCGTCTGGGTGATGATCCCGGCCGGTATCACCGGCCGCACGGTCGACCAGCTGGCCGAACTCCTCGGCGAGGGCGACATCATCATCGACGGTGGCAACAGCCGCTACCACGACGACATCCGACGCGCCAAGTCCCTGAAAGAGAAGGGCATTCACTACGTAGACGTCGGAACCAGTGGCGGCGTCTTCGGTCTCGAGCGTGGCTTCTGCCTGATGATCGGCGGCGAGGACGAGGTCGTCAGCCACCTCGACCCGATCTTCAAGACGATCGCTCCGGGCAGCGGAGACGCCGAGCGCACCCCCGGCCTCAGCGGCGAGTTGAGCACCGCGGAGCAGGGTTACCTGCACTGCGGCCCGAACGGAGCCGGGCACTTCGTCAAGATGGTCCACAACGGCATCGAGTACGGCATGATGGCCGCCTACGCCGAGGGCCTGAACATCCTGCACAAGGCCAACATCGGTAAGGATTCGATGGAGGCCTCGGCCGAGACCAGCCCGCTGGAGTTCCCCGAGTTCTACCAGTACGACATCGACACCGCCCAGGTCGCCGAGGTGTGGCGGCGCGGCAGCGTAGTGGCCTCCTGGCTGCTGGATCTGACCGCCACCGCACTGGCGCAGAACCCGACGCTGGAGGGTCTGGGCGGGCGAGTCTCCGACTCGGGGGAAGGGCGCTGGACGATCGACGCCGCCATCGACGAAGGGGTGCCGGTCCCGGTGCTGGCCGCATCGCTCTTCCAGCGGTTCAGTTCGCGGGGCGAGGCCCTCTTCGCCGACCAGTTGCTCTCGGCCATGCGCCAGCAGTTCGGCGGCCACCACGAGCTGCCGACGAAGTAGCGAGCGGCAGGACGTGCGCAGGGCCCGACACCGGCTGGTGTCGGGCCCTTCGGCGTTCGGTGGCCAAGCTCAGCTCAGGTCGAGCCCCGGGTAGAGGGGGTGGGCGTCCAGAAGCTCCGACGCCGCCGCCTGGGTGCGGGCCGCGAGGCCGTCGGTGAGGGTGTACTTCGCCTTCGAGGCACCCCCGTCGGCGGTGGCGGTCGGGGTGGCCGCGGAGAGCACGTCCACGATCAGTTCGGCCACCCGGTCCAGGTCGTCACCGGTGAAGCCGCGGCTGGTCAGCGCCGGGGTGCCGAGGCGTACGCCGGAGGTGTACCAGGCACCGTTCGGGTCGCGCGGGATCGCATTGCGGTTGGTGACGATGCCCGACTCGACCAGCGCCGACTCGGCCTGCCGGCCGGTCAGCCCGAAGGAGGTGACGTCCAGCAACACCAGGTGATTGTCGGTGCCTCCGGTAACCAGCCGGCCGCCTCGCGAGCTCAGACCCTCGGCCAGCGACACGGCGTTGTCGGCCACCGCCTGGGCGTAGTTTGCGAACTCGGGCTGGCGGGCCTCGGCGAGCGCGACGGCCTTGGCGGCCATCACCTGACCGAGCGGACCCCCCAGCACCATCGGGCAGCCACGGTCGACGGCGTCGGCGTATTCAGGCTGGCAGAGCACCATGCCGCCACGGGGGCCACGCAGTGACTTGTGCGTCGTCGTCGTGGTGACGTGGGCGAACGGCACCGGGTTGAAATCGCCGGTGAAGACCTTGCCGGCCACCAGCCCCGCGAAGTGGGCCATGTCCACCATCAGCGTCGCGCCGACCTCATCGGCGATCTCGCGCATGGTTGCGAAGTTGACCCGACGCGGATAGGCCGAATAGCCCGCGATGAGGATCAATGGCTTGAATTCATGGGCCATTCGCCGGACCTCGGCGTAGTCGAGCAGCTCGGTCTTGGGGTCGGTTCCGTAGGAGGACTGGTGGAACATCTTGCCCGAGATGTTGGGGCGGAACCCGTGGGTGAGGTGCCCGCCGGCGTCCAGCGACATGCCGAGCATCCGCTGATCGCCGAGGGCACTGCGCAGGGCGCTCCAGTCGGCGTCGCTGAGGTCGTTGACGTGCTTGGCCCCGGCCGCGGCCAGTGCCGGCGACTCGATCCGCTGAGCGAGGATGGCCCAGAAGGCAACCAGGTTGGCGTCGATGCCCGAGTGGGGCTGAACGTAGGCATGCGGGGCGCCGAAGAGCGCCTTCGCATGCTCGGCGGCCAGCGACTCCACCGTGTCGATGTTCTGGCAGGCGGCGTAGAAACGATGCCCGATGGTGCCTTCGGCGTACTTGTCCGACAGCCAGCTGCCCATCGTCAGCAGCACGGCCGGCGAGGCGTAGTTCTCGCTGGCGATGAGCTTCAGCGAGGAGCGCTGGTCGGCCAGTTCGGCCCGGATCGCGTCGGCGATCTTCGGCTCGACGGCACCGATCACCTGCAGCGCGTTCCGGTAGGCGGCGCTGGCGGCCTCGCCGTCGAAGGGCTGGGCGAAGGCGTTGGCGATCGCGGTGGATGGTGGGGTGGTCTGTGTCATTTGCGCGCCTCTCGTGATTCACCGGCTGGTTCACCGGTGGGATGCGGGCGACTCCGCGGCGGAGCCCCCTCGCGTTGACTGATCGAGTTGGTGGAGGGCACCCAGGCGCGCGGCTCATGCTCAGGTCGCTCCCCGGTGGTCGACCCACCTTAGAAAATGCGCCAGTTACGACCCGACGACGAGCTTACCGGCCCGACCGAAGCGAGTGGAAATCACCTGTGAATACTGTGACTGATCGATTCAAGGCGGACTCCGATCGCCGCGGATCGCGGTGAAGTCGACATATACTTCCGCTTGGCGTCGGCGTCCCCAGAGCGCGCGACCGCAAACGATGACGGGGGTACATGCGCGCGACTGAGCGGCGTGACGGCGCACCGTCGCCCGACCCGACGCCAGACCCAGTGCTCGCCCCGGGAGCGCTGGCGCAGACGGTTCCCGCAGACGCGCAGAGTGACCGTCTCGGTACGCAAGTTCTCGCCCGCTACCTCTTCGCCTCCCCGGATCTGCTGGCCGTGGCGCTGGCCGGGTTCAGCGTGCCGGCAATGGTGCTGCTACTGCTCGGTCACTTCTCAGCCGGACTCGTCATCCCCGCCGGAGCGCTCGGCGCGGCCGGATCGGTAGCCCTGGTGCGGGCGCCGAGCGGGGCCGTGACCGGTCGGGACGTTCGCCTCACGCTGGTCGCGCTGGCGCTGGTCATCGTCTGGGTCGTAGTCAACGCCCGGTTCTCGGCCGAGAACGTCTTCGCGACCCGTGATCCGGCCACCTATAACCTCACCGCGCGCTGGCTGATGGATCATCAATCGCTCTCCATCCCCACCCACTCGCAGATCTTCGGACCGCCCAAGAACTCCGACGCGACCTCGGCCGGCTTCGGCTCGGCCGCCCAGGGTGGCATCCTCTACGCCCAGGGCAACCACCTACTGCCGGCGCTGATGACCGTCGGTGGCTGGCTATTTGGCTTAGCCGGGATGCTCAAGGCCAACGTCGTGCTCGGCGGGGTCGCCCTCTTCGTCTTCTTCGGGTTCGCTCGACGCATCGTGGGGCCGGTCTTCGGGCTGATCGCGATGGCTGCCATGGGTGTCTCGATCCCGATGCTCTTCGTCAGCCGGGACTCCTACACCGAGGTGCTGGCGCTGCTGTTGCTGATGGGCAGCCTCTCACTGCTGCACCGTGCCCTGCTCACTCGGCGCTGGATCGATTTCGCGGCCGCCGGCCTGGTGGCCGGGGTCTCCGGGGCCGTTCGCATCGACAGCACGGCCAGCATGTTGTCGCTGATCGTGGCGGCGATCGTCATCGCCGCCGTCGCCCCGCCCGACCGTCGACGAACCACCGTCGGACAGTTGGCCCTGCTCATCGGCGCCGGTGCCGTGCCGATGTTCATCGGCTGGTTGGACGTGACCCGACTGTCCTACGGCTACTACCGCGACCAGCGTCCGCATATTCTGCTGCTCTTCGCCGCCGCCTTCGCGTTGGTGGTTATTGCCGTTCCGGTCGTGGCGTTGGCCTGGTCCCGATCCGCGCAGGCGTTCATCCGCTCGGCCGACCGGCGGGCACAGCTGGCTACCGTGATGTCCCTCGTGGTGCTGCTGACGGCGGTTGTCCTGTGGAGCCGTCCCCTGTGGATGACGACGACGTCGGTGCGGAACCTGTCGCTGGAGGATGTGCAGCGGCAGCAGGGCGTTCCGGTGGACGGTTCGCGCCTTTATAACGAGTACACACTGGAATGGCTGGCCGTTTACTACGGGTGGCCAGCGCTCGTGTTGGGTCTCGGTGGGTACGTCACGCTGATCAACCGCACGCTGCGCCGGCCCCAGTTGACCCTCGTCCCTCCGGTCTGCATGGGGCTGTCGATGTCCGGGCTGTACCTGTGGAACAGCCAGATCACTCCGGATCAGCCGTGGGCGATCCGGCGATTCGTGCCCGTCGTCCTGCCGCTGATGATCGTCGCGGCCTGCGCGCTGCTTCAGTTGCTGGCGCGGCGCTGGCGGCGGATCCGTCCGGCTGTGCTCGCCGCCGGTGCGCTGCTGTTGATCGGTATTCCGCTGGCCATCTCACTGCCGGTGCGCAGCCTGCGCGAGGAGGCGCCGCAACTGCGCCAGGTTCAGGCAATCTGTGATGCCTTGGGTGACGACGCCGCCGTGCTGATGATCGACGAGACGGCGCGCGTCAGCTATTCGCAGACGCTGCGTTCCTACTGCGGAGTGCCCACCAACTCGGTGAAGGACGTGAGTACCAGCACGCTGAGTGAGGTGAACGCGAACGTGACGGCCTCCGGTCGGCGCCTCTATGTGATGGCCACCGATCCCACCGCCTTCCCCGGTATCGACTCCTCGGCACTGAAGCCGCTCTCCAGCGTCGAGATGACTCGCTGGCCGAGTCTGATCAACAAGGTGCCAACCTCTCCCGCCCGCAGCGAGGTGAGCGTCTACCTCACCACCGTCGACGAGCAGGGGCACCCCGTCGCGCTCAGTTGATGAGCTGCGCGTGCTCCTGTTCAGACCGCCGGGCCAGCGTGGCCGGGTCGGCGTTCGCGACATAGACCACGGAACCGCCCAGCACCAGCGGCAGCACGAGAGTGTCGACCAGTCGCTCGGCACTGTTCTCAGTCGCCTCGTCGGGGACGGCGAAGAGCAGCCGGGCTGCGGGTGAGAGTCCGAGGTCGCCGATGCGAGCCGCCGCCCGATCGAGCACTTCGGCGGCGGTGAGCTCTCCGAGGCACGGTGCGTGGGCAGTGGCGGCCGTCCGGACGCTGCCCCAGGAATCCGGTTGGGGACGGGCGGCGGCAACGAAGTCCTCGGTGCCGGCCGGGGCGTCCGGGCCGAAGCTGCGGGTGAGCGAGCGTGGATTCACCGCGAGGATCTCGGCCGCATCGCGGCATTCGGCGACTGTGTCAGGGACGGCGAAGGCGACGTCGGCGTCCACATCGTCGGGGCCGGATGCCGTCCTCAGACTGAGGCCGGCGCTCCAGCAGCCCAGCATGACCGCCACGCTGAGCCAGTCGGTTCGCAGGGCGACTTGCGCCACCGAACCCGGCCCGAGGCCGAGCGAATCGCCGAGCAGGAAGTGCGTCTTGGCCACCCAGTTGGCCAGAGATTTGGCCGACAGCTCGGCGCGTTCCCCGGTCGCCTCGTCGTAGAAGCTGACGAACGGGAGCGACGGTTGCCTGGCCAGCACCCGGTCGAAGAGCGCCGATGGGGTCGTTGGCGGCATCAGTTGATGCAGGCGCCGGTGGCGGCGGCGTTGGGAGTCGGGCTCGGCTTCGGGGTCGCCGACGCGCTGCTGGAACCGCCCGAGGTGGCGGTGCCGCCCACGGAGGCGCCGTCACTGCCGAGCAGCAGCGTCACCTGCGACACCGACGACGTCTCCTTCAACGCCGCGCCCGGGATGTGCGCAGCCACGGCCTGAGCCTGCGCCTCGTCCCCGGAGGGATACTCCACGGTGGTGGCGCGAGTCGTCGTCGTGGCCGAGCCGACACTGCTGACATTGAAGCCGAGCGCGCTCAGGGCAGCACCGTTACTGGTCGCCGCACCGTTGGCGGCACCGGCATTGAGGACGGTCAGCGTGACGCTGGACGGCGTCACCGTGCTGCTCGGCTTCGGAGTCGGGGTCGGCTTCGCCTTGGCGGCATCGATGCTCTGCGCGAAGGCCCGCACCGTGGCGGGGTCGACCTCCACGACGCTCTGGTTCCCCTCCATCCCGGTGCCGTTGGTCGGGATGGTCTGGGTGTTGATGTTCCCGGCGGCCAGGCCCTGGAACTGACTGGCCAGCTTCGTCAGCTGCAGGCTCTCATCCATCGTGAGCGAGGAGGTGACTGCGGTGATCAACTTGTTCAGGGTGAACGGGTTGAGCAGGGTTCCGGCGCTGCTGATCTTCTGGAACGCGGCCGAGATGAAGTACTGCTGCCGCTTGATGCGGTCGAAGTCGCTGGCCGGCAGCCCGTGCCGCTGCCGGACGAAGGCCAGGGCCTGGGTGCCGGAGATCGTCGACTTGCCGGCTGGCAGGTCGATGCCCGAGTAATGGTCCTTGGCCGCCTTGCAGAGGTTGACGGTGACGCCGCCGATCGCCTTGCTGATGCGGTAGAAACCGATGAGGTCGACCTGGACGTAGTGGTCGATGTGCAGGCCGGTGAGGTTCTCGATCGTCTTCACCATGAGCTGCGCGCCGGTGGCCTTGTCGCCGTGGCCGTCGCTCACCCCGTCCGGGTAGGCCGAGTTGAGCTTGCCCATGCCGTGGCCCGGGATGCTGACCCAGGAGTCACGGGGGAGCGAGATCACCGAGGCCGACTTACCGTCGGCCGGAGCGTGCAGGATCATCATCGTGTCGGTGTTGTAGCTGCCGCCGTCTTTATTGGTTCCGAGCGCCTTCAGCTCGGCCGCGGTGGCCGTGTCGCGGTCGTCGTTGCCGACGATGAGGATGTTCTGGTCCGTCCCGTCGACATCCGGGGCGGCGCTGGCGCCGGCCTTGCCGCCGACACTGGAGGCCGGGATCGCGTCGAGGCGGCGGATGTTGCTGTTCAGGCCCTTCCAGGTGTACCAGGCATAGCCGCTGCCGAGGACGATCGCGACGGAGAGCAGAGCCGAGATGGTCATCGCTCCCAGCGTGGCGCCGCGGCGCAGATCGGCACTGGGATTGCGGTTTGTGCTGCGCTTGGCACTACGGCTGCCGGGACGCCCACTGGGTTGGCTCGCCGACGACCGGGCCGGCTTCGCCGCCGCCGGTTGGGCCGCGGCGGCCGCCGCCCGCTGCTCGGCGCGCCCGGCCCGCCGACCGCGCGGATGCAGCTCTGGCGGGAGCGGCGGAGGTGGGGAGGCCTGCCCGGCGTCCGGGCCCGGAGTCTCCTCGGGGCGCCAACCGTAGAAGGGCGGTTCGCCGCCGTGTGAAGTCACTGTTCCAGATTACCGGGGTGCCTCGCAGAATCCCCGGGGCACTTGGGCTGCGTTCAGGTGGGCCCGATCGAGCCCGCGTCCGCAGCGGTATCCGTAGCTGGGTCTGAGCGGCGCGAAGACCGAGGCCGAGTTGGCTAATTGATGCAGCTAACGGCGGCCGAGGTGGTGGCCTTTTTGGCGGCTGTCGTTGAAGAAACGCTGGCGTGCATGCTGGTGGCAGCGCTAGGTGGGGTGCTCGGTGCGGTACTCGGTGCCGCGGCTACGCCCTTCGCCACCACGCCGTTCTCTCCGAGGACCAGAGTGACCTTCTTCACAGAGTCGGTGAGGACCAGTTTTGCGCCCGGTGTCGCGTTCGCGACCGCCTTCGCCTTCCCCTGCAGGCCCTCGGGGTACTCCACGCTGGTCTGTGGAGTGAGGTCCGTCGAGTCGATCGTCTCGACGTGGAAGCCGAGCCGCTTCAGCGCGGTGCCGTTCTCGGCGGCGAGGCCGGCGATCGAGGTCCCGTTCAGCACGTCGACCGACACGCTGCCGGGTGCGGCGGCCGGGGCGGCCGAGAGCGCCGAGTCCGCAGCCTTGCCCTGCAGGGTCCGGATGAAGCTGGGCAGCGCCGCGGTGTTGATCGCGACGATCGAGGTCTCCACGCCGTCCGGGTAGATCGTCTGTGAGCCATCGTTCGGGATGGTGGCGAAGGTGATGTTGCCGGCGGACATGTTCTGGAACTCGCCGGCCAGCGATACGACGTTCAACGCCGGGTCGATCAGCAGCGACGTGCTCACCGCCTTGAGCAGATCACGCAGCTTGAACGGGTTCAGCAGCACGCCCGCGGTGGCGACCTTCCTGAACGCGGCGGAGAGGAAGTACTGCTGCCGTTTGATCCGGTCGAGATCACCTTGGGGGAGGCCGTGGCGCTGGCGGACGAAGGCCAGAGCCTGGGTTCCCATGATCACCGAGTGACCCGCCGGCAGATTGATCCCGGAGTAGCCGTGGCCGTTGGCATCGGAGTCGGTCGATGGATTCTGGGCCGCTCTGAGACAGACGTCCACACCGCCGATGGCGATGCTTATCCGGTAGAAGCCGAGGAGATTGACCTGCATGTAATGGTCGATGTGCAGACCGGTGAGGCCGTTGAGGGTCTTGATCAGCAGGATGATTCCGGCGCTCTCGCTCGCCGTCTCGTCCGCGCCCTTGCCCTTCGCCGTGCTGTAGCCGTCACCGTAGGCCGAGTTGATCTTGCCCTTCCCGAAGCCCGGGATATCGACCCAGGAGTCGCGGGGGATCGAGACGACCGTCGCCTTCCCGCCCTTGGCCGGCACGTGCAGGATCATCATCGTGTCGGTGTTGACGCTGCCGCCGTCGTCGGTGGTTCCAAGTGCCTTCAGCTCCGCTGCGTTGGCCCCGGCTCGGCTGTCGTCGCCGATCAGCAGGATGTTCTGGTCCGCGCCGTCGGCGTCGGCGCCGGTCAGGGCCGGGACCGCAGCACCGTGGCCGATATCTGAGTTGAACTTCTGATAGCTCGCCCAGGCGATGCCGCTGGCCACCAACGTGACGAGTGAGATGAGGGCCACGACTGCGCGAATACCGGCGCCGAGCGTGCTGTGACTACCGACTCCCGCCGGGCGCGGGCCCAACTGGTCGGGAGTGTCCAGCGGGGCTTCGACACCGGCCTGGGGGAGGTCGTGGTTCCGGTCGGACATGCACCCGAGGCTAGCCCGGTAGCGGCGGCGATCCGGTCAAGCGCGCCGACCGGGGGTGGGCATCTGGAATACTCCTCGCATGCGTATTTTCGTCACCGGGGCCGCGGGCTTCATCGGCTCTCAATATGTCCGTGATCTGCTCGCCGGGGCCTACCCGGCTTACGCCGACGCCGACGTCACGGTCTACGACAAGCTCACCTACGCCGGAAATCTGGCGAACCTGGCGTCCGTGCAGGACAACCCTCACTACACCTTCGTTCAGGGTGACATCTGTGACCCGATCGCGCTGGATGCCGCGCTGCCCGGGCACGACGTGCTGATCAACTTCGCCGCGGAGACCCACGTCGACCGCTCGATCACCGGCGCCGCTGACTTCGCCGTCACCAACTTCCTCGGCGCCCAGCAGATCTTCGACGCCGCCCTCCGCCACCGGGTCGGCCGGGTCGTGCACGTCTCCACCGACGAGGTCTACGGCTCGATCCCCGAGGGCAGTTGGCGCGAGGATCACATCCTGGAACCGAACTCGCCGTACTCGGCGGCCAAGGCCGGCGCCGACCTGCTGGCTCGCGCCTACGCCCGCACGTATGGCCTGAACGTCTCCGTGACGCGCTGCAGCAACAACTACGGACCCTTCCACTTCCCCGAGAAGGTCATCCCGCTCTTCGTCACCAACCTCATCGACGGCAAGTCGGTGCCGCTCTACGGCGACGGACTCAACGTCCGCGATTGGCTCTTCGTCGCCGACCACTGCCGGGGCATCCAGCTTGTCGCCGAGAAGGGCAACGCCGGGGAGTTCTACAACATCGGCGGCGGTCGTGAGCTCTCCAACAAGGAGCTGACTCAGCAGTTGCTGGACGCGACCGGCCGGGACTGGAGCGCCGTCACCTACGTCGAGGACCGTCTCGGTCACGATCGTCGCTACTCGGTCGACTACAGCAAGACGGCCGAACTGGGCTACGCCCCGCAGGTGACGTTCGAGGAGGGCCTGGCCCTCACCGTCGACTGGTATCGCAACAATCGAGCCTGGTGGGAACCGCTGAAGGCTCGCGCGGCGCTGGCGTAGTCGATGCCGACCGACGCGGAAATTGCTGCCAAACGCTGGCTCATCACCGGCTGTCTCGGGCAGCTGGGGCATGACCTGGAACTGATTCTCACGGCCGCCGGGGCCACCGTCCTAGCGACGGACCGCCCGGACCTCGACATCCTGGATTCGGCCGCGGTCTCGGCGGCCGTCGCTGACTTCAAACCAGACGTCGTGCTCAACGCCGCGGCCTACACCGCCGTCGACGCAGCTGAGAACGACGAGGACAACGCTTACCGGATCAACGCGACCGGCCCGGCGATCCTCTCCGCCGCCCTCGCCGCGCACGGCGGCCGACTGATCCACGTCTCGACCGACTACGTCTTTCCCGGAGACGCCACGCGGCCCTACGAGGTGGCCGATCCGACCGGTCCGGCCACCGCGTACGGTCGCACCAAGCTGGCCGGTGAGGTCGCCGTCCGCGAATTACTGCCGGACAACTCTTATGTAGTGCGCACCGCGTGGGTCTACGGAGCCAACGGGGCGAACTTTGTGAAGACGATGGCCCGGTTGGAGAAGACGCGCGACACCGTGACCGTCATCGACGACCAACGCGGTTCACCGACGTGGACCGCCGACCTGGCCGCCGGACTCATCGAACTGGCCCTCTCCGATGCCGCGCCAGGGCTTTATCACTGCACCGGCAGTGGCGAAACGACGTGGTTCGACTTCACCCGGGCGATCTTCGCCGAACTCGGCGCCGACCCGGAACGGGTGCGGCCCACGACATCGGCGGAGTACGGCAGCGCCACGCCACGCCCGAGTTACTCGGTCCTCTCCGACCGAGCATGGGTGGAGGCCGGTCTCACCCCGATGCCGCAGTGGCGCGACGCGCTCTCCAAGGCATTCGAGCAGCACCGCGAAGCTTTCCTGCCGGCTGAGTAGGGGGCTTAGGCGCGACTAGTTCGCGAAGGCGGTGACCAGCCAGGAGGCGGCCGCCAGCCAGACACCGTCCGGTCGCTGCCGGGCCGCGAACGCGGCACGCAGATCGGCCCGCGCTCGCGCCGCGGCGGCGGGGTCCGCCTCGGCCAGTTCGGAGGCGGTGCTCGGATCGGAGAGCTCAAACGCGAGGGCGTCATCCGCATCGCTGCCCACGCGCAGTGGCTCATTCAGCTGGCTGATTTCGATACCGCGCCACCCCGCTCGGCTGAGGAGCGTCCGCACGTACTCAGGATCGGCGAGCGCGAACGGCCCGCTCGGTCGCGCCACCGGCGCCGGCGATCCCAAGTGAGGGGCGAGTGCATCGAAGGCTACCGTCCAATTCTCGTTGCGCGCTCGTTCCGCCCAGCAGACGAAAGCCAGTCGCCCATTGGGTCGCATCGCGGCACGGACGTTGGCGAAGGCGGCGGTGTGATCGGCAAAGAACATCACCCCATACCGACTGATCGCCAGGTCGAACGAGGCGCCACCGAAGTCCATCGTCTGCACATCAGCCACTTCGAAGCGGACGTTTGCCCGGCCCGCGTCGGCGCCCCGGGAACGAGCCTGGCCGATCATCGCGGCCGAGATGTCGACGCCGAGCGCCGTACCGGCTCCGGGCGTGACCGCCTGCGCCGCACGCAACGTGGTGCTGCCGCAACCACAGCCGATATCCAACACTTGCTCCCCCGGGCCGGGCGCGGCAGCCGCTAACAGCGCCTCACCGTGGCGGGCGAGCAGCGCGTCGAACCGGTCGTCGTGATCGGCCCAGAAGCGGGCTACGGGGCCATTCCAGTCAATGCCGTTCGCCGCCTGGGCGGGTGCCTGATCGCTCTCCTCCATTCCCCGACGCTAACCCACTCCGCCCAGCCGATTCGCGAGAACCACGAGCCGTAGAACGCTCCCGTCGCGCGCGATGGCGAGTCTGACGGTGTCACCCCAGCGAGCCTTCCTCGCCTCGAGGGCGGGGACGCGCCGGGCCGGTACGGACGCCGCCCGGCCGTCCTCGACTGCGATGTAGTCGACGTAGTCTTCGGCGTAAGTGAGCGATCCGCCCAGAGAACAGAGGAGGACGACGACGCCCTCACTCTGCGATGCTTCTCTCCGGTTGCGCGCCTTGCGTACCAGGACTGCGACCACCAGGAATGGGCTCGCCAGTGCCCACACGAAGACCGTGGTGCCGAGTAGCAGCCAGAGATAGTCCGAGCGCGACACTCTGAGATCCAGGGCGTGGTTGATCAGGGGCGCAACGGCGGCGGCCAGCATCAACCCGAGCAGCACGCCGACGCCGACCCGGGCCAGCGTCACCGAGGTCGAGGCTGTTGGCGGCCAGACGATTTCGACTCGTCGCTGCGACTCTCCGGGTACCGGGACCGATTGGGGGCGGTCGGCGAAGGTGTGAGTGCCCACAGCGTTCGCAATCAGCGCGTTGCCAACGTCGGGATGCTCACGGTCGTGATTTTGATGCACTCACCCACCCCCGCCCGGTCGGATAATTACCAGGCACCCTAGCGCGCTCCTGCCGTGGGTTCGGCTATCGGAACGTCACAAGTCAGCTCAAGTTGCTCGCGCGGCGATGGCGCCGTAGATCCGGTCCGGTCGTGCCGGGATTCGCTGTTGCAGGCGCTCAACCTCGGCAAAGCCCGCCTGCGCCAGGTGTTGGGCGAGTACGTCGGCCGGCCAACGGTAGGCGGTGAGGACCTTGTGGTCGAACTCGGCCACGTGGTCGTCGCTGTCGAAGAAGCCGACGACCAGCGTTGCGGAGGAAGCGAGGAGCCGTCGGAACTCGGTGAGCATCGCGACCAAGTCCGGCGGCGGAAGGTGAATGGTGGAGTACCAGGCGAGAATGCCGGCCGCGGCGTGTTGCGCACCGACTGACTCCGTCATCGAACCGAGCCGATAGGTCGGACCCGGATGATGTGTTCGCGCATGGGCGATGAACTCCGGCACCAGGTCGACGCCAGTCACGTCGACGCCTAGGGAGTACAGGTAGCCGCTCCAGTAGCCGGGGCCGCAGCCGAGGTCGAGCACCGGGCCGGGTACGCCAGCCAGGTGCCGCCGGATGAAGGCCAGGTCGTCGGCATTCGCCTGCCATTCGCCGTCGAAGAGATCGATATACTGCTCGGCTAGTGACGAGTACGCCTGGCGGACCGGCTCGTGGTACACGGCGACACCTTATGTCGTCGTTTCGAGTTCTGTGCAGTGGCTAAGGTTGCGGAATGTTCAATGACGCAGCACGGGCCCTGCTTGAATCCAACGCGATCGCCCAGTTGATCACCATCAACGGTGACGGCAGCCCGCAAGTCAGCGGTGTGTGGATCGCGCTGGACGGTGACGAGTTGGTGGTCGCATCGCTGCCGAAGCGGATCAAGGTTCGCAACGTCGAGCGTGATCCGCGGGTCGCACTGGTAGTCCAGTCGCCGACCAAGAGCGAACGCGGACTGGACGAGTACTTGGTAGTGCACGGCACTGCGAGCGTGACCGAGGGAGGCGGGCCGGAGCTCCTGCAGCAGTTGGCCCGAACCTACATGGGCCCGGACGTGGTCTTCCCCGGGCCGGGAGCCCCGCCCGGCTACATCTTCCACATAACGCCCAACAAGGTTCTCGGCGAAGGCAACTGGTCGAGCTAGCCCGGTTACGCCGCGAGGGCGTGGATAAGTTGCGCCAGTTGACGTTCTGGCGTGGCTTGGTGTTCCGGGATTGGTGTGCCGGGTGGGTCGGGGGGTTGGCTTCGGTAGTGGTGTCCGGTCGGGGTGGTGGTGATGACCTCTCCCGGGTGGTTCGGGTTGGGGTGTTGGTCCCAGTCGGGGGCTTGTTTGGCGTGGTTGCAGGCTTCGCATAACCCTTGGGCGTTGTTGATGCTGGTCGGCCCACCGTCAGCCGCCGGTTGGATGTGGTCGGCGTGGCGGATCGGGGCGTCGCACCACGGGGTGCGGCAGGTTTGGTCACGCAGCAACAGGAACTGACGCTGATTCGCGGTGAACAACCGGGACTGGGTCTCCAGCGCCGCTAACTGGTGGGTGTCAGGGTGGGTGTAGAGGCGGCGCAGGAACACCCCCGTCTCCCCGCTGGGATCGGTCACCATCCGGCGGGCGAGCCCGGCGGGGATTGTCCCGGCCCCGATCTGGTGCGCCGGCTCGTCGGCACCATCACCACTGATGAGGAGGGCCTGGTCGGTGATGATCAGGTTCACCGCGACCGGAACATCCACGGCACGGGCTTGCCCAGTGAGACGTTCGACGAAGGTGTCAGCCATCACCTGACCCCGGCTACGAGCCTCCGCACCGACCCCGACCACGGTGGAGGCATGGGAGTGAAGCGCGGCGTAAGAGGCGACACCCTGCGATACCGGCAGCAGGGCACTGACCCGGACCATGCAGTCCGGCGCCGGGCGAATCGACACCCGCCGGTCCTGCTCAGCTTGGGCCAACCGGTCAACGTAGCCGTGGGGGGTCGAGGCGGTAGGCGATCTTCTTGACCAGGTCCAGGGCCTGACGGTGGCCCAACGGCTCCAACCGGGGCGCGACCTCCGCGTCGACGGCCGCTCGGTGTTCCGGACGCAGCCAGCTGGTCTGCCCAACGATCTGCAGCACCCTCCACTCCGGCACAGCGCCGGACGCCAGCCGCTCGAAGGTGGCGGGGAGTTCCGTGGTGAGGGTGACCGCTTGGTTGATATAGCGGGTGGCCTGGTGGGGCGATATCCGCCGGGCCAACCCGACCTGCGCCGCCACCCCGCGACCGACCCGCTCCGCCGCCACCCCAGCTGCGACGTGACCGGCTCGCTGCGACACCACGAACGCCGCCGTTGCCCGGGCCTGCGCGGCGGCCGCCGCCGCTTTGATCTCCTCCAACAACCGGATCTGATCGATCAGCTCCGCATCACCCGCCGCCGGGCCGGTCTGGGCCAACACCTGCTTGATCGCAGCGAGACTCTCCGTCGGTGACTGCACCTGAGCAGAGGAGAACATGTGTTCGAGTCTACCCGAAAAACAGGTGAGACAACAAGAGGCTGCAGCCGATTTCCCCATATTTGATAAGGGGAAACTATTCTAAGGACCGGGCTGGCGTGAGTCGTTCAGGGTCCGACGCGGGTCTAGTTTCGCGTCACGCGACGCGGCGCGTCCGTTCGCGGAGCAGGATCCAGATCGCCTCGACCCCGTCGCGCCAGGTGAGCTTCTTCCCCTCCTCGCGGCTGCGGGCGCGGTAGGTGATCGGCACTTCGTACGGTCGTAGGCCGCGACGCAGGATCTTGCCGGTCACCTCGGCCTCCATGCCGAAACCGGCCGAACGGATGTCCAGCGAACGGTACAGATCGCGCGGCATCAGTTTGAAGCACGTCTCCAGGTCACTGATGTAGCAGTTGAAGAGCACGTTCGCCGCGAGCGTCACGCCGCGGTTGCCCAGAACGTAGAGGTACGAGTACGCGTTGTGGCTGCCGAAGGTGCGGGTGCCGTAGACGACGGTGGCCTCGCCGTCGAGGACGGGCTGGAGCAGGCCTGGGATCTCGTTCGGCCGGTACTCCAGGTCGGCGTCGCAGATGATCACGTAGTCACCGGTGGCGATCTCGGCGGCAGCCCGGATCGCGGCGCCCTTGCCGGCGTTGCTCGGCTGCAGCTGAACCCGGACCTGCGGGTCGGTCTCGATGTCGGCGTAGAGCGCACGGGTTCCGTCGGTGCTCCCGTCGTCGACGATCACCAGTTCGATCTCGCACGGGTAGTTCACCGACAGGACGTCCTTGACGGCCGTCTGCAGCGTTGCCAGTTCGTTGTAGACGGGCATCAGAATCGAGAGTTTCACAGCCACAGCCTACGGGAGCGGCACCTGGCACAGGAGCACGTCGGCCACCGGACGGGGAGTGCAACCGGTTATCTCCACCGCCGCCGCCGCGACCAGGTCGCGGTGCTGAAGCTCGGACGTCAGCACGATGTAGCGCACGCCAGTCGTCGCGGCCGAGATGCGGGCCAGTGTCACGTCGCTGCCGGCCGGCAGGCGCCCGGTGTCGTCGGTCTCCTGCAGGACGGTGGCGTACTTGGGCAGACCGACGAGGTAGGCCGGAGTCCCGTCCACCGAGAAGACGCTGTACCCGCCGACCATCTTGAAGCGGAAGTCACTCTGGATCTGCCAATACATGACCTGCGCCGAGGCGTTCGGCTCGGCCCGAAGCGGCAGCACCAGGGTCGCGGAGCCCGCCGGGATCGCCTTGACGCCGGAGCCGGAGAAGAAGCTGGACTGGGCCAGGTTGAGCATGCCGTCGTAGCGTTGGGCCGGAAAGAGCGTCAGCAGAGCGAGCGCCGCTGCGCCGCAGCCGATCAGGTAATTGCGGCGACGTTGGATGGCGGCCAACCCGAACGCGATCACCAAGGCGACCAGGAACGTGGTGGCCAGGGTGATCCGGACCGCGACCAGGCTCTCCAGCAGCGGCAGATGTTCGATCACCAGCTGCCACGGCCCGGCGACGTCGGTCCGGCGGCCGTTGATGTAGATCACCGCACCGAAGCTCAACGCGACGCTGGCCACTGCGGTGATGAGCCACCAGATCGCGAAACGGGTGCGTCGAATGACGAGCAGCCCCAGTAGCGCGGCCATGAACGCCAGCAGCGGCCAGCCCAGGTACCCGGTGTTCTCCACGCCGCCGGCCGGGTAGGTGTAGTTGGCCGCGATGTCGGCTGAGGTGGCGAATCGTTGAAGCGCGCTGGGGGTTACCAAACCGGCCACATCCAGCGACTGGTAGCCGGGGATCCCCTCGTTGAGGGTCAACGGACCGTAGAACTGGTACCCCAGCGGGATCGCGAGCAGCACGACGGCCACCGGTATCGCCCAGGCCAGGCCGATCACGGCGTACCGAAGCCGGTCCCGCAGCACGTCGAGGTTCAGCACAACCGCGATGACGGTCGCGATGACGGCGATGATCGCCACGATCGCCACCACCTCTTCGGAGACGAGCATGGCGACGGCGACGAGGCCGCCGAGCTGACACCCGATCCGACGCGGATTGCCCGGTTGGGTAACGAAGAGCTGATAGCCGAGGTAGAAGATCAGCGGCAGGGCGGGGGCGGCGAAGGTGAGGTGCAGGTGCCCGGCCTGACCGACGAAGAACGGCCCGAAGCCGTAGAGCGTGGCGCCCAGCGCGCTGGCCAGCGGATGCCCGCTGAGCCGCCGGAAGACCAGGTAGGCGCAGGTCGCGGAGAGCACCGGGGCCAGCAGCATCATCAGTCCGGCGGTCGCCACGGCGCCGATCAGCGCGGTGAGCGGCGCCATGAGCGTGGAGACGATGATCAGCGCCGTGTTCCACATGACGTTCAACCCGGTTGGCGTGTTCATGGCGTCGCTGAAGAGCGGATTCTGCAGGTGCCAGAGAGAGTGCTGAACGGACTCGAAGTACCAAGCGAAGAGGACGCCGTCAGCCCCGCCGGGGAGGCTTCGGGTCGGGTGCGCCAGGAACTCGGAGAAGGCGATGCAGGCGAAGAGGAACCAGAGCGCCGGGGGCAGCCAGTAGCTACTCCAGAATCGAGGCCAGCTCCACTCCCGCCGGACCGGCGCATCGCCGAGGTCGTCGCCGACGGCAGTGCTCACGTGGCGGCCTTCGACTTCGGGTCGCCGCGGCCCGGGAGGGCAGCGTCGCCGGCCCCGCTGTCGAGGACACCACTGCTGGTGAACCACTCGACGGTGCGTCGCAGCCCGTCGACCACCTCGGTGGCCGGGCTCCAGTCGAGCAGTTCGCGGGCCAGCGTGATGTCCGGCTGGCGCACGGTCGGATCGTCCTGGGGGCGCGGTATGAACTCGATCGGCGAGTCGGAGCCGCAGAGGTCGCGAATGAGCTGGGCCAGCGCCAGCACGCTCAGTTCATGTGGATTGCCGATATTCACCGGGCCGGAGATGTCGCTCAGGGCAAAGCGCAGGATTCCGTCGATCAGGTCGTCCACGTAGCAGACCGAGCGGGTCTGGGAGCCGTCGCCGGCCACCGTGATCGGCTCCCCGGCCAGCGCCTGCCGGATGAACGTCGGGATCGCCCGTCCGTCGAAGGGGCGCATCCGCGGGCCGAACGTGTTGAAGATCCGGACCAGGCCGGCGTCGACTCCGTGGGTGCGTCGGTAGGCCATGGTCAGGGCCTCCCCGAAGCGCTTCGCCTCGTCGTAGACCCCGCGTGGGCCCACCGGGTTCACGTGCCCCCAGTAGCTCTCCGGCTGGGGGTGAATCTGCGGGTCGCCGTAGGTCTCCGAAGTCGAGGCCAGGACGAAGCGGGCGCCCTTCTCCTTCGCCAGCCCGAGCGCATGCAGAGTGCCGATCGAGCCAACCTTCAGGGTCTCGATCGGCAGCTGCAGATAGTCGATAGGGGAGGCCGGCGAGGCGAAGTGCAGCACCAGGTCGACGGCCGGGCCGACATGGATGAACTCAGTCACATTCGTCCGGATGAGGTGGAAATCCTCGTGCTCGACCAGATGGCTGACGTTGGCCGGCGAGCCGGTCGAGAAGTTGTCCAGGCAGAGCACCTGATATCCCCGCTCGAGCAGCTGCTCGCAGAGATGGCTGCCGAGAAAACCCGCACCCCCAGTAACCACCGCGCGCTTCTGTGTCATCAGCTCTCTCTTGAAACTAGTAGTTCTGGTCGGTCCGTCGTCGCCGGCGGGCAGTGGCTGGTGAGCCGCCTATCAAGCGCGTCCAGCGATTTTGTCACGTGGACCTTGAGGCATTGCCTAGACTGTCCAGGTCGTCACGCCCATCCGGTGGCCGTGCCCGTCTAATCGAGGTTGAAGAGTTGTCTGAGCAAGGACTGGGTGTCGCGCACGCCCGCAGCGTGCCGAACACCCTGGATGTGACCGTCGTTCTGCCGTGTTACAACGAGCAGGATCATGTCGAGGCCGAGCTGGAGCGTATCGATGCCGCCCTTGCCGCCAGCGGATTCTCCTACGAGCTGCTGGTCATCGACGACAAGTCAACGGACAACACGCTAGCGGTACTTCGAGCGGCCGCCAGCCGGTATCCGCACATGCGAATCCTGGCCTTCCGCCGCAACGGCGGTTCGGGGACCGCGCGCCGCATCGGAACCCATGAGGCCGCCGGTCGCATCGTCGTGTGGACCGACGCCGACATGACGTACCCGAACGAGCGCATCCCGGAGTTCGTGCAGTACCTGCTGGACAACGAGGATGTAGACCAGGTCGTCGGTGCCCGCACCAGCGAGCAGGGCACTCACAAGTACCTGCGAGTGCCGGCCAAATGGGCCATCCGTAAGGTCGCCGAGTCGCTCTCTTCGACCAAGATTCCAGACCTCAACTCCGGCCTGCGGGCGTTCCGCCGTGAGGTTTCGCTGCCTTACCTGCGCCTGCTGCCCCCCGGCTTCTCCTGCGTGACGACCATCACGATGTCCTTCCTCTCCAACCAGCACGGTGTCGACTACCTGCCGATCGACTACGCGAAGCGGGCCGGGGTGAGCAAGTTCCACTTCTTCCGCGACGCCTACCGCTACATCCTGCAGGTGCTGCGGATGGTTATGTACTTCAACCCGATCAAGGTCCTGATGCCGCTGGCGCTGTGGATCATCGGGATCGGCGTGATCAAGGGCATCGTCGACATGTTCCACTACCATTTCCGGTTGACCACGAACGCGGTGTTGTTGATCTTGGCCGGATTGATTATCGGCGCTATTGCACTCCTCGCGGATCTGATCGTCCGGTCGCGCGACGAGTGAGCCCGCGTCGGCGCCGGCACGCAGGATCCCGGGGGCGCCCGGCGGTAGGATGACGTCGGGCGCGCACCCAGCTTCCCGAACCGCGCACCGTGCCTGCCCGCGCCGCGGTCGCCGCGGTTCCCGACATCTATTTCGAGGTTAGGTGGAAGTGAGCGATCTGGACAGCGGCTCGGCCCGGCGCCCGCAGTTGGCGTACTCGGAGCTGCAGGAGAAGACCAAGGACGAGGCCAAACGCCGACGCAAGGCCGAGAAGATCGTCGCGGTGCTGCAACACTTCCTGGGACGGACCGACCTAAGTGGGCTCACCTCAGTAGACATCGGGTGCTCGACGGGCTACACCGCCGACGCCTTGCACGAGGCTGGCAGCACTGTGATCGGCCTCGACATCGACGTCCCCGGGCTGGCGCACGCCGACTCCCTGTTCGGTCAGCAGGCCACCTTCCTGTGCGCGGACGGTGCGGCGCTGCCCTTCGCCGACGCCTCAGTGGACATCGTGGTGTTCAATCACATCTACGAACACGTCGTGGACCCGGATCGGGTGCTCTCCGAGATCCGCCGCGTGTTGAGTCCGAACGGTTCGGCCTACTTCGCATTCGGGAACAAGCGCGGCGTCATCGAGCCGCACTATCGCTTGCCATTTCTGTCCTGGCTTCCGAAACGGGCCGCTGACCGATACGTGTCTGCAACTGGCCGCGCTGATGACTACTACGAACAGTTCCGGACCCGGCCGAACTTGATCCGCATGTGCGCCGGCCTGAAGCTGTGGGACTACACCTACACAGTGCTGGCCGACAGTGAGCGCTTTCACGCTCGCGACATGGTTCCGGCCCGGCTGGCGGCGATACCGCCGGCGGCATTTAAGGCGCTCGCGCCCGTGATGCCGACCTTCGTCTGGGTCGGTACCCCCGGCGACTGGGAGCCCGCTGGGTCCCCAACTCGTGAGCGCCCCAGACTCATCTCCACGCCCTGACAGCTCCGGCCGACTCCGATCCGGCCACTCGTGTGACGACTTCCGCGGCGCCAGTCGCGACGACCGGGGTCGCCTGACCCGGCGGCGCCCTACCATAAGCTGTCGTAGTGTCCCGGGTTCCCGTCTTTCTCACACGCAAGTTTCCGCCCTCGGTGGGCGGCATGGAGACCCTAGCCGCCGGCGTGTGGCGATCATTGCAGGCGGCCAGGGCCGACTCCGTGCTCATCGCGCACGGCGGCTCAAACCGTGGTCTGCCTCTCTGGCTGCCGAGGGCCCTGATTCGGTTGGTCCAAATGGCCGCGCACCGGGAAGTCGGCCTCGTGCTGACCGGTGACGCCCTGATGTACGCATTGGCCTCGCCGCTGCTTCGGCTGTTCCGGATCCGGCACGACACGATGATCATGGGTCTGGACGTGACGTACGACAACCGGTTGTACCGCGCCCTGGTGCACCCCCAGTTGCGCCGGGCCGAGCACGTGGTGGCGATCAGTGCGGCAACTGCAGCCCAGGCGCGACGGTTCGGGGTGCGAGCTGACCACATCACGGTGCTTCGACTGGGAATGGTCGTGCCAAGCGTGTCGGCCGCGGACCGCGCGGTGGCCCGGGAGACGCTGCACGTGCGACTCGGTCTCAGCTCATCGGATCAAGTCGTGCTCACCCTAGGCCGCCTGGTTCGTCGAAAAGGAGCGGCCTGGTTCGTGAGCGCGGTGTTGCCGAGTTTGCCGCCGTCCGTGCACTACGTTCTGGCCGGCGACGGCCCCGAGGCGGAACGGATCGCCGACTCCGCAGCGGCGGCGGGCGTGGCCGACCGCGTCCACCTCCTGGGGCGGGTCGACGACGACGAACGCGAACAGCTGATGTGCGGCGCGGACCTGTTCGTGCAGCCCAATGTCGCCGTTCCTGGCGACATGGAGGGCTTTGGGTTGGTGACCATCGAGGCCGCCATGCGGGCGACGCCGGTGGTCGCCGCCGACCTCGAAGGCATCTCAGACGCGGTGGTTGCGGACGAGACCGGAGTGCTTCTCCCGTCCGCCGACGCCGACCGTTGGATCGGCGAGCTCACTGGTTTGCTGGCCGATCCAACGGGGCTCGCTGAGCGAGGAGCACGCTATGCCGTGGGCGCCGCCGCGCGTTACTCGGAGGGCCAGATGGGCGATGCACTATGCCGGGCACTGGGCTTGCTGCCAGCCCAGCGAGGCGACGGTGGACGGTGACAGTTACCGGGACGGGAAACGCTGTACCGATGCTGGCGGTAAGCGCTTGTCTTCGCGCAGACGCCTGCTTCCTACGACGTGAATTAGTAGGCTCGGGTGGCCGACCAGGATCGCGCCGATGCCGGGGTTTGCCTGGCTGGTCTCATGTCCCGAAGTCGTTGGCATGCCTGCGACCACGTTACGATGCACGCAATGGGACACGTCAACGCAGCCGAGGAACCCGGTCTGGGCAACAGGGGCGATGCCGCCGATGATGGGCCGATAGGAGGCGCTGCGGCCCATGACGGTTCCGCCCAAGACACGACGGCTGAAAGCGCGGTCGAGGGCGCCGGGGCCGTCCGTGGCCGGCTAGATCGCCGGCGGGCGACGGCCGGCGTTGCTGTCATTGTCGTGGTGGCCATCGCGGCGGGGTGGGCCCTCTTCAGCCAGCGCAAGGCGTTCATCGCCGGCGTGCGGGTGATGGGGTATCTGCCATTGCTCGTCAGCCTGCCGGTGGCGATTGTTGCGGTCTTCGCCACCTTTCTGTCATGGAACGAAGTGCTCCTTGGGCTGGACGTCCGGCTTGGGTTCCGCAGTGCAGCGAAGGTCTTCTTCGTCAGCCAGCTCGGAAAGTATCTGCCGGGATCCGTCTGGCCAGTTGCGCTTCAGATGCAGGCTGGCTACGAGCGCGGCGCCAAGCGACGCACCATGCTCGCGGCCAATCTGATCACGCTTGTGCTCAATTGCACAGTCGGGCTAATCATCGGCGGGCTGAGTCTGTCAGTCGCCCAGCCCAAGGTGCTCGGTCACTACTGGTGGTTCGGCTTCGCGTTGTTAATCCTTCTTCCGCTGCTTCATCCGCGGGCCCTCCCGAAGCTGATCGACCTCCTGTACGGCCTAATCGGCAAGGAGCCGCTGGGCGAGAGCGTCCGACCGGCCTCCATGCTGCGGTCGATGGGTTGGTGCGCGCTTTGCTGGTTCGCCCTCGGAATCCATCTCGCCATACTCTGTGCAGCCTTCGGCCCGCTCTCGGCGGCCGACATCGCCGGCTGCCTGGCGGCGATGGCTCTGGCGGTCACCCTCGGTGTTCTCTTCATCCCGGCACCGGCCGGCGCCGGGATCCGCGACGTGACCCTGGGGGTGGTGCTCGGTTCCGTGCTCGCCAATGGCGGCCAGATATTGGCGGTCGTCGTCGCCTCCCGATTAGTGCTCGTCGTCACCGACCTGCTCCTCGCCCTGATCGCCGCCGTGGTGCCGTCGGGGGCCAAGCCCACCGCTTCCGGTTCGGTCTCCCAGGCGCCCGGGCAGCCGACTGACGGGTAGGCAAACTAGTGCGTCTCGCAATCCTGCTTGAGCAGGCTCTATCGCCGGTCCCCGGCGGCACCGGACGCTATTCGGTCGAGCTGGTTAAGGCCCTCGTCGGCACCGCCCGGGCGGACGATTCGGTGAGCACCTGGACCGCCGCCCACCGCGACCTCACCGCCGCCTTCGTGGCCGGCGCGGCGGGGCCGCACCGCGTCGCGCTGCCTCGTCGTGGCCTGATCGCCGCCTGGAGCCGGGGGGTCGGCCCGCGCCCGCGGCACGCTGACCTGGTCCACGCGCCGACCCTGCTCGTTCCGCCCCGTCCGCGCAGCGGCCGGTTGGTGGTGACCATCCACGACGTCGTTCCGTGGACGCACCCGCAGACGCTCACCCCGCGCGGGGTGGCGTTTCATCACGCCATGGCCGCCCGGGCCGCCGACTATGCCGACGCGATAGCGGTGCCGACCCAGGCGGTCGCGGCCCAACTGCTGGAGCACGTCCCGGGGTTGACCGCCGAGCGGATCAGCGTCCTCGGTGCCGGTGTGAGTGACTCCATCCGCCTCGACCCGACCCCTGAGCGGACGGCGGACGTGATCGCGCGCCTGCGGCTGCCGCAGCGGTATCTGCTGAGCCTGGCTACGCTCGAACCGCGCAAGGGCCTGGACGTGCTGCTGGAGGCGCTGGCCGCGACCGCATCGCCCTTGCCGCTGCTACTGGTCGGCCAGCCCGGATGGGGTGGGCTCGACGTCCCGGCGATGGCCGCCCGCCTCGGGCTCGGCCCCGAT
The DNA here is from genome assembly GCF_900230215.1 of Jatrophihabitans sp. GAS493. Lineage (NCBI taxonomy): Bacteria > Bacillati > Actinomycetota > Actinomycetes > Jatrophihabitantales > Jatrophihabitantaceae > Jatrophihabitans > Jatrophihabitans sp. GAS493. The sequence goes on from NZ_LT907982.1 coordinate 2,470,629, forward strand.
CGGGTGCGGGTCCTGGGCCGCATCGAGGATGCCGACCTCGCCGTGGTGCTGCGTCAGGCCACCCTGCTCTGCGCCCCGAGCCGGGCCGAGGGTTTCGGCCTGCCCATCGCCGAGGCGATGGTGGCCGCAACTGCGGTCATCTGCTCCGACGATCCGGCACAGGTCGAGGTTGCCGGCGGGGCGGCCCGGGTCGTGGCCCGCGAGGACCCGGCCGCGTTGGCCACCGCGATCGCCGAGCTCGATGGTGATGATTCCCACCGCTCCCGCTTGGAGGCGCTCGGACGGGCCCGTTCGGCCGATTTCGACTGGACGGCCGTGGGAGCACGGGCCTGGGAGCTCTACCGGCGGCTCTGAGTGGCCAGGGCGGAGGATTCGAGGCGGGGAAGGGTTGATCGGCGCCCCGGTAGGATCGACCGGATAAGTTTCGTCGATTAGCTGGGAGCAATGCCGTGCTGCGCGTGCTGATCGACGCAACCGCCGTGCCCGCTAATCGGGGCGGAGTGGGGCGCTACGTCGACGAACTGGTGCCGGCGCTGACCAGGCTCGGAGTCGGCACCCAGGTCGTCTGCCAGCCGGCTGACGCTGAGTTCTACGCGGCCCGCAGCGCGCTGGCTCCGCTCACCGCGGGGCGGTTGGCGGCCCATCCGGCGGCTCGACTGCTCTGGGAGCAGATCGAGCTTCCCCGCCTCGTCTCCCGCGTTCGCCCGGACGTCCTCCACTCGCCGCACTACACCGAACCGGTCTTCTCCCGGGTGCCCGAGGTGGTGACCCTGCACGACGCCACCTTCTTCACCGATGAGGCGCTCCATTCGCGGGTGAAGGGCCCCTTCTTCCGATCCGCGACCCGACTGGCCCTGCGCCGCGCGGCCGGCTGTGTGGTCCCCTCGCAGGCCACCGCCGACGAGCTGGTGCGGGTGGCCGGGGCCGACCCGGCGCGGCTGCAGGTGGCGCACCACGGCGTCGATTCGCAGTCCTTCCAGCCACCGTCCCAGCAGCAGCGGCGAGCCGCCGCCCTGGCCGTCGGGCTGGCCCCCGAGCAGCCGTATGTGGCCTTCCTCGGCACCCTGGAGCCCCGCAAGAACGTGCCCGCGCTCATCGCCGGGTGGTCACAGGCGGTCGCCTCGCGGCCGAACCCGCCGGCCCTGGTGCTGGCCGGCGGCGTCGGCTGGGACGAGACGATCGACGCCGCGGTAGCCGCCGTCGACTCGCGGCTGAGCGTGCTGCGCCCGGGCTACATCCCGCTGGAGCACCTGGCCGGCTTCCTCGGTGGGGCGCAGGTCGTCAGCTACCCCAGTCTCTTCGAAGGGTTCGGGTTGCCGGTGCTGGAGGCGATGGCCTGCGGCAGCGCGGTGCTCACCTCCCGGCGCGGGCCACTGCCGGAGGTCGGCGGGGATGCCGTCGCCTACTGCGAAGTCGACGCCGCCTCCATCGCCACCGAGCTGGCGGCCCTGCTGGACGACCCGCAGCGGCGGGCCGACCTCGGCGCGGCGGCCACCGCTCGGGCCGCCACCTTCAGCTGGAGCGACTGCGCGGCCAAGCACGTGCTGGCCTACGAGCGTGCCCTGGCGGCGGCATGAGCCAACAGCCCGCACAGCCAGACACGCCCGACGTGACGGTCATCGCGGTCACCTTCGACCCGGGTGCCTCGCTCACCGCCTTCCTGGATTCCTTGACGACGGCCGGCGGTCCGGTGGCCGCAGTCGTGCTAGCCGACAACGGCGAGGGCGACCAACTCGACCCGGTGGTGGACTCGGCGCAGCAGCGTCCCGGGGTGCGTGTGGTGCGCACCGGCTCGAACCTGGGCTACGGCCGGGCGGTCAACATCGCGGCCGCTACCATCGACACGGAGTTCGTCGTCGTCGCCAACCCGGACGTGGTGTGGAGCCCGGGCTCCCTCCAGACCCTGCTGGAGGCGGCTCGGCGCTGGCCCCGCGGTGGGTCGTTCGGACCACGTATTTACACCGAATCCGGACTCGTCTACCCCTCGGCTCGGGCCCTTCCGTCGCTCGGCCGCGGAATCGGTCACGCGGTCTGCGGATGGTGGTGGCCGTCCAATCCGTGGACGACCAGTTACCGCAACGAGCGCCGCGCGCTGGGGGAGACCCCGGTCGGCTGGCTCTCGGGCGCCTGCCTGCTGCTTCGCCGCAGCGCATTCGAGGCGATCGGTGGCTTCGACGAGGCGTACTTCATGTATTTCGAGGACGTCGATCTGGGCGATCGACTCGGCCGCGCCGGGTGGCAGAACGTCTACGTGCCCGACGCTGAAGTCACTCATATCGGCGCTCATGCCACCTCCCGGGACCCGGCTCGGATGGCGACCGAACATCACCGCAGCGCCTGGATCTACCTCAGCCGCCGGTACGCCGGGCTGCGCTGGGCGCCGGTCCGTCTGGTGCTGAGGGCCGGCCTGAGGCTACGGTCGGCCCTCTCCCGGCGAGCCCCGTCGGTGGCCGCCGGCGCGCGTCCGAACAATCCGGGGAAGTAATCGAAGTAACGGCGAGTGGTCCGTCGGAGCACGGAAAGTAGGAAATGATAGTGAGGTTCGCGCCAACTAGTGGAAGGTAGCGATTCGTTGATCGAGACCAGAGACATCGCCGATAGCGACCGTAGCGTCGACGCGGTCGTTCTCGTCGGCGGAAAGGGCACCCGGCTTCGACCGCTGACTCTCTCCGCGCCCAAGCCGATGCTGCCGACGGCCGGTGTGCCGTTCGTGGCTCACCTCCTCGCCCGCATCCGGGACGCCGGGATCAGTCACGTCGTTCTCGGCACGTCCTACAAGGCGGAGGTCTTCAGCGAGTACTTCGGCGACGGTTCGGCGTTCGGGCTGGAGATCGAGTACGTCTTCGAATCGGAACCGCTCGGCACCGGCGGGGGTATCCGCAACGTCGCGTCCCACCTGCGCGGTGACACGGCGATCGTCTTCAACGGCGATGTCCTCTCCGGCTGCGACCTGCCGGCGCTGCTCAAGACGCACCGTGACGCCGCCGCCGACCTCACCCTGCACCTCACCCGGGTCGGCGACCCGCGCGCCTTCGGTTGCGTGCCGACCGACTCCGACGGCCGGGTGACCGCCTTCCTGGAGAAGGACCCCAATCCGGTGACCGATCAGATCAACGCCGGCACCTACGTCTTCCGGCGCGAGATCCTGGAGCAGATCCCGACCGGACGCCCGGTCTCGGTGGAGCGGGAGACCTTCCCCGGTCTGCTCGCGGCCGGAGCGCTGGTGGTCGGGCACATCGAGTCCAGCTACTGGCGTGACCTCGGCACCCCGGCTGACTTCATCGCCGGCTCCGCCGACCTGGTCCAGGGACGTATCGCCTCCTCGGCCCTCCCCGCGCCGGCCGGGGACGCGATCGTGCTCCCCGGGGCCAAGGTGGCCGACGACGCCAAACTCGTCGGCGGCACGGTCGTCGGCGCCGACTGCATCGTCGAATCCGGCGTCACGCTCGACGGCGCGGTGCTCTTCGATGGGGTTCGTGTCTGCAGCGGCGCCCAGGTACGCAGTTCGGTGCTCGGGTTCGAGAGCAGCGTCGGCCCCTCCAGCGTGCTGGACGAGGCGGTCGTGGGCGACCGGGCGCAGATCGGCGCGAACATCGAACTCCGCGCCGGTGCGCGGGTCTGGCCGGACGCGGTGCTGGCCGATGGCAGCCTGCGCTTCTCCTCCGACGGCTGAGGGCTGGACGGCTGTGCGTCGGCGCGACCCTAAGCCGGTGACTGCGCCGTGACCATGACCGACCTGCGTCTGGAGCGGAGCTGGTCGCCCGGGCGCCCGGTCGATATCCGGGCGACGCTGGCCCCGCTTCGCCGTGGAGCCGGCGACCCCGCCCATCGCGTCGACGACACCGGCGTCTTCTGGCGCGCCTTCAACGCACCGACCGGTCCGGTGACCCTGGCGCTGCGGCCGAGCGGCAACGGGGTGTCGGCCACCGCGTGGGGATCGGGAGCCGAGTGGGCGCTGGAGGCTGTTCCGGCGCTGCTCGGGGCCGGTGATGACTGGTCCGAGCTGGATCTCAGCACTCAGCCGCGGCTGGCCCGGCTGCTGCGGGGACGACCCGGGCTGCGACTGACGCGCACCGATCGAGTCTTCGACACGCTGGTGCCGACCATCCTGGAGCAGCGGGTCACCGGCGGCGAGGCCCGCAGTTCCTGGCGGGCGCTGCTCTACCGTTACGGCTCACCCGCGCCGGGACCGAACGAGGCACTTCGGGTCCCGCCGACCCCGGCGACGATCCTGCAGGTGCCGACCTGGCAGTGGCACCGCTTCGGGGTCGATCTGCAGCGGCAGCGGGCGATTCGCGCCGCGGCCACCGTCGCGCCGCGCTTGGAGGAGGCGGTCACCATGTCCGACGCCGACGCGCTGCGCCGGCTGCGGGTGGTGCCGGGGATCGGTGCGTGGAGCGCGGCCGAGACCGCTCAGCGCGCCCTCGGCCACGCGGATACGGTGAGCGTCGGCGACTTCCACCTGCACGACCTGGTGGTCTTCGCCCTCTCCGGTGAGGCTCGCGGTGACGATGAGCGGATGCTCGCCCTGCTGCAGCCGTGGGCGGGGCACCGGCAGCGGGTGGTACGCCTGATCGAACTCTCCGGTGTCCGGAAGCCGAGGTTCGGGCCGCGGTACGCGCCGCTGGACACCCGCTCCATGTGACGCCTCAGCCCAAGAGTCCCAAGACGGCATCACTCAGTTGTGGCCAGGCCTGCGCGGCCCAGCCACCGAAGGGCCGGTCGGCCAACGCCACCAGCGCCAGTCCGGCCCGTGGGTCGACCCAGAACATCGTGCCACTCTGACCGAAATGCCCATAGGTTTGCGGCGAATTCTTCGCCCCGGTCCAGTGCGGTGATTTCTTCGCCCGCAGCTCGAAGCCGAGGCCCCAGTCATTGGGGTCCCGCATGCCGTAGCCGGGGAGGACCCCGCGCAACCCCGGATACTGCGCGCTCGTCGCCTCGGCCAGGGTGCTGGGGTGCAGCAACGTGCGCGGGTTCAGCAGTTCTCGCAGGACGGCGGAGAGATCGGCGACCGTGGAGCGGCCGTCGCGGGCCGGGGACCCCTCCAGGACTGTGTCGGTGAGGCTCAGCGGCACCGCGACCGCCTCGTGCAGGTAGGCCGGAAAGGCCATTGTGGTCGCCTCCGCCACCAGCTGCCCGATGAGGTCGTAGCCGACGTTGGAGTAGACCCGGCGCTGCGCGGGCGGGTATGAACGCAGCAGTCCCTCCGGCGCCACGCCGGAGGCGTGCGCCAGCAGATGACGCAGGGTGGCCCCGGGGAGCAGTTGCTCCTCGGCCGGGTCGTCGAGTGAGAGCGCCTCCTCCTCGACGGCCACCAGCGTCGCCAGCGCACTCAGCGGTTTGGTCACCGACGCCAGCGCAAAGACCCGATTCACGTCGCCAGCGGTGGCGATCACGCCGTCGCCGTCCACCAGGGCGGTTGCGGCCGCACCGACCGGCCAGTCGTCGATCCGCTGCAGCACCTGCTGGGCGGCGGCCGGGTTGATGCCTGCGCTCACCAGGCCTCGAGTCGCTCGCGGGCCAGCCGGATCAGCGCCGGTAGTTCGGCCGAGCTCCCGTCCGGCAGGTCGTCCCAGGAGAACCAACGAAGATCGAGGGATTCGTCGCTGATCGTCGGCTGGGCGCCTTCGGGTGCGATGGCCAGGAAGCGCACGTCGAAGTGGCGCGTCGGCAACCCCAGCGAACAGGTCAGCGGGTGCAGGTCGAGCCCGAGCGGTACTGGGTCGAAGGAGAGGGCACCGATCCCGCTCTCCTCGCGGGCCTCGCGGGCCGCGGCGTCGAGGAGGGTCTGGTCACCCGGTTCACAGTGGCCGCCGACCTGTACCCAGAGCCCAACCCGCGGATGCAGGGTGAGCAGCACGGTGCGTTGGGTCGGATCCATCACCAGCGCGCTGGCGGTGAGGTGGCCCGGTACGCAGTGCCGCCAGGTCGCGTCCGTGCGGGCGCCGAGGAATCCGAGAAAAGCCTGCTGTAGCAGGGAATCCTCGCGGGTCACCGGAACCATCGCCGCGATCGTGCGGACCGCATCGACGTGCAGCGCCGGGGCGGCCTCCATCCCCACTCCGACGTCCTCGCGCCCGAGCTCGATCGCCTCGGCCGTGCCCAGCCGGAAGAGGTCCTCGTCCGCGCCTCGGATGAGGGTGCGGCTACCGGCTCCGTCGTCGGGTAGCTCGCCGTCCACGGCCAGGCCGCGCACGATGGCGATCGGCACTCGCGTCAATTTGCCCTTCACCAGGTCGGCCGCGGCGGCGATCTCGTCGGCCACCGCCACCTGGGTGACCTCGAGCAGATTGCCATAGTCGTCCAGCTGCCCGCGCTCGTCGTTCACCGCACGCAGTCCGGCGACGCCGATGGCGGCGTCGGTGATACCGGCCCGCCACGGTCGCCCCATCGAGTCGCTGATGATGACCGCGACGTTCACCCCGAGCTGGCTCTGGATCGCCTTGCGAAGACCGTCGGCCGAGCCGTCGGGGTCCAGCGGCAGCAGTGCCAGTTCGTTGCGGGCGACGTTGGAGGCGTCCACGCCGGCGGCCGCCAGCACTAGACCGTGCCGGGTCTGGGAGATGCGCAACGGTCCGCGCTGGGCGACCACCCGCACCGTCTCGCCGTCGATAGCGGCCTGCCGGGCCGCCTCCCGCTCGTCCGGGTCGGCCGTCTCCAGGGTGATGAGTCGCCCCTCGACTTTGGAGATGGCCTTTGAGGTGACCACCAGCACGTCACCGTCCTGAAGGGGTGGCGCATACACGGCGATCAGGGCGGCTAGGTCGTCGCCGGGACGGATCTCACCGAACCCCAGCACGGGGAGGATCTCGACCCGCGAACTCGCCGCGCCCCGGTGCGGGTCGACGGAGTGCTGGTCAGTTGTCCGGTCGTCGCTGCTCATCGGGCCGCCGAAGTCAGTCCGGCCACGGCGAAGGCGTCGCGCACCATCTGCGCGGTGGCCTCGTCGTCGCTCATCAGCAGTGGCGTCGGCAGTACCGATACGCCGGGAATATCAGCTGATTCTCCGGATTGGATGAGCCACCCGTCCAGCACCCCGTCGGCGCTGCGAGCGCCGTAGTGGCGCCCGACGCCCTCCGCACTGACCTCGACGCCGATCGCCGGTAGGCAGGAGTCGGCCATCCCGCGAACCGGAGCGTTGCCGATGATGGGGGAGAGTCCGACCACGGGCGCGGCGCTGGCTCGCAGCGCCTCCCGCATGGTGGGGACGTTCAGGATCGTCCCGATGCTCACCACCGGATTGCTGGGTGCGATGAGCAGGATGTCGGCGTCGGCGATCGCCGAGAGCACGGCCTCGGTCGGTTTGGCGTCCTCGAGACCGATCTGCACGAAGCTCTCCGCGGGGAGTTCAGCGCGATGCTTGATCCACCACTGCTGAAAGTGGATGGCGCGCCGCGCCCCGTCCAGCTGGACGACGACGTGCGTCTCGCAGCGAGCGTCGGTCATGGGCAGCATCCGGATACCGGGCTGCCAGCGGTCGCAGAGCGCACCGGTGACGTCGGTGAGGGAGTAGCCGGCATCGAGCATCTGGGTACGGACCAGATGCGTGGCCAGGTCGAGGTCGCCCAGACCGAACCAGCTCGGCTCCGCGCCGTAGCGTGCCAACTCCTCCTTGACCCGCCAGCTCTCGTCGGCCCGTCCCCAGCCGCGTTCGGTGTCAGTGCCGCCGCCGAGGGTGTACATGACACTGTCCAGGTCGGGACAGATCCGCAGCCCATGGAGGGTGATGTCGTCTCCGGTGTTGATGACTGCGGTTATCTGGGCGTCGGGGTAGGCCCGGCGGACGCCGCGGAGAAATCGGGCACCCCCGATGCCGCCGGCGAGAACTGTTATCTGCACGCATTCCAAGCTACGCGAGACGCGGGCGGCGACCGATCAGGGTGCGCCCCGGATGACCGGAGCTAGCGCTTCACTGCCGCCAGCAGGCCGTCGCCGACCGGCAGCAGGGCGGCGAGGAGACGATCGTCCTCCCGGACCGCCCGCCCCAGCTCCCGCTGCGCCACCGCGTCGGAATCCCGGGCCGAAGGGTCGGCGACCCGGTCCTGCCAGAGCGCGTTGTAGAAGACCACCACGCCGCCACTGCGCAGCAGCCGCACCGCCTGCTCGTGGTAAATGCCGTTGGAGCCGGTGTCGGCGTCGACGAAAACCAGGTCGTAGGCGGCGTCGGTCAGGCGGGGAAGCACCTCGGCCGCCGAACCGTTGATGAGCCGGTAGCGGGTGGTGGCGATGCCGCGCTCGGCGAAGGCCTCTTTGGCCGCCCGCTGGTGCTCGGCCTCGACATCGACGGTGGTGAGAATCCCCTCCGGGCGCATGCCGCCGAAGAGCCAGAGTCCGGAGACGCCGGCGCCGGTACCGACCTCGACGACGGCCCTGGCCGCAGAGGCCGCGGCCAGCACCTGCAGCGCGGCACCGGCGGCGGAGCTGATGGGTTCGCATCCGAGTTCGGTGGAGCGAGCGCGGGCCGAGTCGATCACCTCGGTGGTATCGGGCCAGTTCTCCACGAAGGTCAGACTGTTCTCACCCAGCATTGCGTCGGCCATAGTTGACGATGCTATCCGCCACCACCGGCTTTTCCGTGCATCGTCAAGGGTGTCAGCGCATCGAATCGATGAGCATCTCGATGTCGGCCACACTGGTGCGCGGATTGACGATCGCGAATCGCGTGCAGACCCGTCCGTGATGCTTCGTCGGCGTCACCAGCGCCACCTGCTCCTCGAGCAGTCGAGCACTCCACTGCGTGTACTGGCTGTCATCCCAACCGATGCGTTCGAAGATCAGCACCGACAGATCCGGCTCGACGAGCAGTCGCAGGTGGGGTGCGTCGCGGATCAGTTGCGCCCCGCTGCGGGCCACGTCGAGGGTGTGCTCCACGGCGTCGCGGTAGGCGTGCGTGCCGTGTACGGCGAGGGAGAACCAGAACGGCAGGCCACGGGCTCGACGGCTGAGTTGGATTGAGAAATCCGACGGATTCCACTCGCCTTCGATGGTGACCGGGTCGAGGTAGCCGGCCCGCTGGGTATGTGCGGCGTGGCCCTGCCGCGGGTCCCGGTAGACCAGCGCGCAGGAGTCGAAGGGGGCGAAGAACCACTTGTGCGGATCGACGATGAAGGAGTCGGCCCGCTCGACGCCGGCGAAGAGTGACCGAGCGCTCGGCGCGGCCAGAGCGGCCCCACCGTAGGCGCCGTCGACGTGCAGCCACCAGCCGTGCTCGGCCACCACGTCGGCGATGCCGTCGATGTCGTCGACCACGCCCAGGTTCGTGGTGCCGGCGGTGGCGACGACGGCGAAGATCCCGTCGGCGGCGGCCGGTGACAACTCCGCGATCACCCGGCGCAGCGTCGAGCCGACCAGACGCCCGCGCTCGTCCCCGGGAATCTCGATGACGTCGACATCCATCACCACCCGCAACGCATGCTTCACCGACGAGTGCGTCTCTGCGGTGACGCAGACGGCCCACCGCTCGGGGCGGACTCCGCTGCGCCGGCTCAAGGCCCATTCCCGGGCCGCCACCAGTGCGGAGAGGTTTCCCACCGTGCCCCCCTGCACGAAGACGCCGCCCGCCTCCTCCGGGAGGCCGACGAGGTCGGCGATCCAGCGCAGCGCCTGATTCTCGGCATAGACCGCGCCGGAGCTCTCCAGCCAGGAGCCGCCGTAGATGCTGGACGCGCCCAGCAGCATGTCGAAGGAGACCGCCGCCTTCGTGGGGGCACTCGGGATGAAGGAGAGGAAGCGCGGGTGATCCACCGAGATGCAGGCCGGCCCGAGCACGTCCGCCCAGAGTCGTAACGCCTCGGCGCTGCCGAGTCCCTCCGCGGTGACCGTCGCCCCGGCGGCGGCGGCCAGTTCGGCCGGCGAGGCGGGGCGATCCAGCGGGGCGTCCATCGCCAATCGATCCAGGCAGTAGTCGCTGAGCGCCTGCGCGGTGGCCTCGCTGTCGGGGGTGGACATGTGCATCGCTTCATAACCGGACATGAAGACAGCCTAGGTTCGGCGGCTCTCACACGCAGTGCACAGGAACGTCTCATCGTTGTGTCAGGACCGCCGCGGGAAGATATGTGCAGACAGATGCAGGCCCCCAGGCCCCGGCCGGTCCAGAAGCGGGATTGGAACTCGGAGCAGGAATGGGACGTTCGTCCTGTTAGTTGAACTCGTAGATGAACGTCGTAGTTGAAGTTCGCAGAGCAGCCGCGGTTTCGTGGCTGCGAGAAGGGAACATCGCGTGAACGACCGAGCTGTGGATCTGACGGCCGACCCAGCCGCCGAGACGCTGGCCGACCCGGGCGTGCCCAACAACTGGACGCCGCCCAGCTGGGATGAGGTCGTGCGTGAGCATGCCGATCGGGTCTACCGATTGGCCTACCGGCTCTCGGGCAACCGGGCCGATGCCGAAGACCTGACGCAGGAGACATTCGTCCGGGTGTTCCGGTCGCTGGCCCAGTACTCACCCGGCACCTTCGAGGGTTGGCTGCACCGCATCACCACCAACCTCTTCCTGGACATGGTGCGTCGCCGGCAACGGATCCGCTTCGACGCGCTCCCCGAGGATGCCGGTGAACGGCTGGCCTCCAACTCGGCCGGCCCCGAGCAGGCCTACGCCGAACTCCACCTCGACCCGGAGATCGAGCGGGCCCTGGACGCGCTCCCGGCCGACTTCCGCGCGGCCGTGGTGCTCTGCGACCTGGAGGAGCTCTCCTACGAGGAGATCGCCGCCACCCTCGGAATCAAGGTCGGAACTGTTCGCTCGCGTATTCACCGGGGCAGGGTTCTGCTGCGTGAGGCGCTGGCCCATCGCGCCCCGGGCCTGCGCCCGGCCGAGCCGGGCGTGACAGAGTTTGCCGGCGAGCTCGAGTCCGAACCCGCCGCACCGGCACCGGCCCGCGCAGAAGGGCTTCAGGGTGCACTTCGATGAACTTCGCTCCCCAACATCTCTCCGACGAAGCGGTGGCCGCCTGCGCTGACTCCGCTTTGAACGCGCCGGCGCGCCTGCGGGCTGAGCGGCATCTGGCCGGTTGTGCCGAATGCCGCCGGGCCGTGCAGGAGCAGCAGGAGGCGGCCCGGGTGCTGCGCCGGGCGGTCGCGCCGGCGCTGCCGTCGGGCCTGATGCAGCGGCTGCGGGACGTGCCGCAGACGACCGAGCTGCCGCCGAACGACTTCACCCTCTCGCCGGAGGGGAATGCAGTCTTTCCGACCTTCAAGCCGTCCGGCTCCGGGTCCCGGGCGTCGGCACCGCCGCCACCGCCGCACCACTCCGTCCGCCGCCACTCCCGAGCGCTGCTGTTCACCGCGGCCGCCTTCGTCTCGGTGAGCGCCGCCAGCGTTGCCGTTGCCGCGGTGCCCTCGCAGGTTGCCCAGGACGCGCCGGCGCCGTCAGCTCCGGCGCGCTACCTTCCGGCCGGCTACTCGAATGTGTCCTACGCCGACCCGTCGTCTGGCGATGCCGGCACTCCGTCGCTGCCCAGCCTGGTCGGTGGCGGCGTTAGACACGCCTGAGCGTCACCCGGCCGACGTGTTGAGAGTCCGGCCCGGGCATTCAGCCACTGCATAGGTGGCGCCGCTACCGTCAGATCGAGTGCCTGTTCCGTCGTCTGCACCTGACTTCGCTGTGCCTGTTGCGGCCCGTAGGGCGTAGTAGGGCTCGCGCTGGCAGAATCGGTGCGGACCGCGGCGAACCGCAATGAGGAGATCGATGACCGACAACGACGACGCCGTGCAGGCCGATTCGGCTGGCAAGCACGCGAGCGCCGATGAGGTGCACCCGGATCGGCCTCGACCCACCCTTGAGAAGAACCCCGGTGCGGCGCCGAACTCGGCGCCGGTTGCGGACGCACAGGCCAACGCCGCTTTCGCCCGCCCGGCGGGCGTGCTGACGTCTTTCGATACCGCTTCGTCTGCCCCGCCGCCGGTGGCCGCCCCGGCCGTCGTGTCGCCGCCCTCCCCGGCCGAGCGAGCCGCCTTCGGCCCCCCGCCCGGAGCCATCCGCGAGTTCGACGCGCCGCTCGGAGCGCGCCTGGATCCGCGGCACGCACCGATCTCGCCTCCCGTTCACCCCGCGTTGAGTTCAGCCTTCGGCCGCTCGGTCGACGCCGACGAGCGGGGCTTCGCCGCCCCCTCCGGGTCTCGGCTGGTGGCCGGGAACGAGCCCGGATCACCTTGGTGGAAGGCGAACGCGGCCTCCGACCCGTGGCGCGACCCGAACTCGGTGGCCTGGCTCGGACGGCCAGCCGTATTTACGGCAGGAACACTGACTCAGGTTGAACCTGAAGAGGACGTCGAGACAGATCCGGATGCGGCTGTCGAATCGACCGCGGATGCCGAGCCGCCGGCCCCGACCGGCCGGTACGCCCGCTTCGGATTCCGAGCCCTCACCCTCTCGATCGTCGTGGCCCTGCTGGCCGGTGTGCTCGGTGGCGGAGTCGGCTTCTGGCTGGCCCACCGGGCGGCCGACGCGGTGCATGACAGCCACGTCAAGCTCGCCGAGGGATCCAATGCGATCGTGCGAGCACCGGGTTCGGTGGCCGACATCGCCAAGCGCGTCTCGCCGGCCGTCGTCTCGATCGACATCCGCACCTCGACCGAGGCCGGCACCGGATCGGGCGTCATCATCGACAAGAACGGCTACATCCTCACCAACAACCACGTCGTCTCGGCCGCGGCCAACGACGGCACCATCAAGGTCACCTTCAGCGACAACACGACCGAGGCGGCGAAGATCGTCGGACGTGACCCGATGACCGATCTGGCCGTCCTGAAGGTCACCAACAGCCACATCACCGTCGCCACGCTGGGGGACTCGTCGAAGATCGCCGTGGGCGACCCGGTGGTGGCGATCGGCTCCCCGCTCGGATTGACCGGCACCGTGACGACCGGAATCGTCTCGGCGCTGGACCGCCCGGTGCATCTGTCCGGGGAGGGCAGCGACACCGACGCCGTGGTGAGCGCCATTCAGACCGACGCCGCGATCAACCCGGGTAACTCCGGTGGCGCGCTGGTCGACGCGACCGGCGCGATCATCGGCATCAACTCGGCGATCGCTTCGCTGGGAACGCAGTCCGGCAGCTCTGGGGGCAGCATCGGTCTCGGCTTCGCGATTCCGATCAACTTCGCTCGCTCGATCGCCACCCAGCTGATCCAGACCGGTAAGGTCGTGCACACCTCGATCGGCCTCTCGGCCCGCAGCGTCACCGACGGTTCCCGTGACGGCGCCTACGTGGTCCAGGTCAGCCCCGGCGGCCCCTCGGAGAAGGCCGGCGTGAAGACGGCCGATGTGATCACCGCGGTCGACGGCAACGCGATTCTCTCCGCCGACATGCTCAGCGTCGAGGTGCAGAATCACAAGCCGGGCGACGTGGTGAAGCTGCACATCTTCCGCGGCGCCAAGGAACTCGACATCCCGGTGACGCTCGGCTCCGCCTGAGCCGTCCGCCGCGCCGTGGCGTCGCCTAGACTTCGAGCATGTTCAACATCGGGCCGCTGGAACTGGTGGTGCTGGGGTTCGTCGCGCTGATCGTGATCGGCCCGGAGAAGCTGCCCCAGCATGCTCGTGACGCGGCCCGCATGATTCGTTCATTGCGGGAGATGGCCAACGGCGCCCGCGGCCAGTTCCGCGACGAGCTCGGGCCCGATCTGGCCGACCTCAACCTCGACGCGCTACGTGAACTGCGCTCGTTGAACCCGCGCAGCGCCCTGATGAAGGCGCTCTTCGACGAGACCGACTCGACGGCCGGCGAGGTGGTGGCCGAGAAACCGCAGACGGCGCCGACATCCTCAGCGCCGCTCTCCTCGCCCCCGTTGCCGCCGTCGCTGGAGAAGGGCGAGATCGCGCCGTTCGACGACGACGCGACCTGAGCCGAACGGGCTGAGCTAGCTGCGGGCCGGGCTGAGGCCCAGCGAGCGGCCGACCAGGCTGTGCTGGCGACCGGCGAGCTTCTTAGCCACTTCGCGCATCGCCTGCGCGGCGGCCGACTCGGGGTGAGTGAGTACAACGGGGGTTCCGTCGTCGCCGCCTTCGCGGACGGCCTGGTCGATCGGGATCTGCCCGAGCAGCGGAACCCGCGTTCCGGTGGAGGCGGCCAGCGAGTCGGCCACGGCCTGCCCGCCACCGCTGCCGAAGAGCTCCATCCGTGAGCCGTCCGGCATCTGAAGCCAGCTCATGTTCTCCACGACGCCGACGATCTGCTGGTGCGTCTGCAGGGCGATCGAGCCGGCGCGCTCCGCCACTTCGCGGGCCGCGAGCTGCGGAGTGGTGACCACCAGCAACTCGGCCGAGGGCACCAGTTGTGCGACCGAGATGGCGATGTCTCCGGTGCCCGGGGGCAGGTCCATCAGCAGCACGTCCAGATCGCCCCAGAAGACGTCGGCCAGGAACTGCTGGAGCGCCCGGTGCAGCATCGGCCCGCGCCACACGACCGCGGTGTTGCCCGGGGTGAACATGCCAATTGAGATGACCTTCACGTTGTGCGAGATCGGCGGCATGATCATCTTCTCGACCTGCGTCGGCTTGTGCTGCACGCCGAGCATGCGCGGCACCGAGAAGCCGTAGATGTCAGCGTCGAGGACGCCGACCGAGAGCCCCTGCTCGGCCAGCGCGACCGCGAGGTTCACCGTCACCGATGACTTCCCCACGCCGCCCTTCCCCGACGCGACCGCGTAGACCCGGGTGCGGGATCCAGGCTGTGCGAACGGGATCTCATTGGCCGGCGCATCACCCTTGAGCGACTGTCGCAGCTCGGTGCGCTGGGCGTCGGTCATCACGCCGAGGTTGACCTGAACCTGGGTGACCCCCTCGACGCGGCGTACGGCGTCGGTGACGTCCTTGGTGAGCTGCTCCTTCATCGGGCAGCCGGCGACGGTCAGCAGCACGTAGACGGCCACGAAGCCGTCGGCACTCGTCTCGACGCGTTCGACCATGCCGAGTTCAGTGATCGGCTTACGAATTTCGGGGTCCTGCACCGTGGCTAGGGCAGCACGGACCGACGACTCTTCAGGTTGAGGCACGCCGATGATCCTACGTCGCCGGGCCGGATAGGCGGCATTCGTGAGGGCGACTGTGATCTTGCATATGACGCTCAGTGTGCGGTTTTGATTACAGACTGTCTAGAATTCGCAGCCATGACCTCCGAGGGACAATCCATCAGCCCTAATGACTGGCGTCTGGGCGTATGGCGCTCCTTCCTGACCGCCCATGCTCGGATCAACGACGTGCTGGCCAACGACCTGGCGACGAAGGTGCAGATGCCGCTGCCCTGGTACGACGTGCTGGTGCAACTCACCGAGGCGCCGGAGCGTCGTCTGCGGATGGCCCAGTTGGCCGAGAACGTCCTTCTCTCCCGGTCGGGTCTGAGCCGCCTCGTGGATCGGCTGGAGCGGGAGGGGCTGGTCAGCCGCGAGCCCTATCCGGGCGACGCGCGCGGCACGTACACGGTGCTGACCCGCGAGGGACTGGCCCGGCTGCGGGAGGCGACGCCGGTACATCTCTCCGGGGTGAACGAGCTCTGGCTGAGCCGCTTCAACGACGACGAGCTGCGATCGCTGGGCGAGATGCTCGACCGTGTCGTCGAAGCCGCCTCAGCCGACCGAACTTCAGTTGGCCGAACTTCAGTTGGCCGAGAACCGGCCGGCGAACCGGCCGGCCAAGTCCTACCCGGCCGCACCACCCCGCCGAAGGGCTGATCGACCGGGCTAGCGTGAGCGCGGTGGAGGAGGAGAAGACGCACCGGTCGGTGATCGGTGACTCCCTCGGCGTCGGTGTCGCGGTGGGCGCCTACGGGGTGGCCTTCGGGGCCTCCTCGGTCTCGGCCGGACTGAGCGTTCTGCAGACCTGTCTGCTCTCGCTGCTCGCCTTCACCGGTGGCACCCAGATCGCGGTGGTCGGGGTCGTCTTCGGCGGCGGCACGCTGGGCACCGCGCTCGGCTCCGGGCTGCTGCTCGGTTCCCGCAACACGCTCTACGGCATGCGAATGGCGCCGTTGTTGAAGGTGCGCGGGGCGCGGCGACTGCTGGCCGCATTAGGCACCATCGACGAGTCGACGGCGATGGCGATCGCGCAGCCAACCCCGAAGCTTGGACGGTTAGCTTTCTGGTGGACCTTCGCCGGTGTCTACTTCTTCTGGAATCTGGCCACCCTGCTCGGGGCGGTCGGCGCGCAGGCGCTCGGAGACCCGACGAAGTTCGGATTGGACGCGGTGGTGCCGGCGGCCTTCCTCGCCCTGCTGGCCCCACGGCTACGCAACGGGGCGCTGGAGCGTCGAGTCGCGCTGGCCGCCGCTGCGATCGCCCTGGTCCTCATCCCTTTCACGCCGCCGGGCGTACCGGTGCTGGCCTCCTGTGCGGCGGTACTGCTGGCGGTGCTGCCGCGTCCGGGCGCTCCAGTCCGCTCGGACGAGTCAGCCGAGAGCCCCGATCATCCATGAATCTATGGCTGTTGGTGATTGCGACCTCTGTCGGCTGCTACCTGCTGAAGCTCGCCGGGTACCTCGTCCCGGCGCGCTACCTGCAGGCACCTCGGATCCGCCAGATCGTCGAGGTGCTGCCGGTGGCCCTGCTCAGCGCTCTCGTCGTGGTGGAGCTGCTCGCTCATGGTCGGCACATCGACCTCGACGGGGCCCGGTTGGCCGGCTTCGGCGCCGGTGCGATTGCGGTCTGGCGACGAGCGCCGTTCCTGGTTGTGGTGTTAGTCGCGGGCGCGACCGCGGCGCTGATCCGGCTGGTCTAGCTCCTCCTCGCGGGCCTCGGCCAGATCCTCGGTGAGGTCCTCGACGGCGCGGGCGAGTTCGGAGCGGAGGAAGTCACGGGTGACGACCTCGCCGAGTGAGATACGGACCGCCGCCAGTTCGCGGGCCAGGTAATCGACGTCGGCCATCGACTGGCGCGTCTCACTGCGGTCGGCCTCCAGATTGACCCGGTCCCGGTCGTCCTGGCGGTTCTGGGCCAGCAGGATCAGCGGTGCGGCGTAAGCCGCCTGCAGCGACAGGATGAGCGTCAGGAACTGGTACGGGTACCCGTCGAAATGTGGGAACTCGGGGATGGCGTTGTACACCATCCAGACGACGATGACGATCGATTGCAGCACCAGGTAACGCCCGGTGCCCAGGAAGCGGGCGATGCGCTCGGTGGAGCGGCCGAAGGCCTCCGGGTCGTAGTTCACCCGCAGGCCACGTCGCGGCAGGTTCGGCTGGTCGAGCCGTTCGCGTCGCTCAGCCATCGGCCTGACCCGCCGAGCCTGTCGTGCCGGCCGCCGCCCGCGCCTCGGCTTCGTTGTCGCTCTGCTCGTTCTGGGCGTCTACGTCACGCCAGTCCTCGGGCAGCAGATGATCCAGCACGTCGTCGACCGAGACGGCACCGAGCAGGCGTCCGTTCTCGTCGATGACCGGCGCCGCGACCAGGTTGTACGTCGCCAGATGCCGGGTTATGTCGGCGATCTGGGTGTTCGGTCGCAGCGAACGGGTGTCGCGCTCGGCCAGCCCGCTGACCAGGGCCGACGGCGGCTCGCGCAGCAGCCGCTGCAGATGCGCGGTCCCCAGGAACTTGCCGCTGGGCGTCGCCTGCGGCGGCCGGACGATGAAGACCTGGGCGGCCAGGGCGGGGGAGAGGTCGGGATTGCGGACCAGGGCCAGGGCCTCGGCCACGGTGGCGTCCGGCAGCAGGATGACCGGCTCCGTCGTCATCAGACCGCCGGCGGTGTAGTCGCCGTAGGTCATCAACCGGCGTACCGGCTCGGCCTCGTCGGGCTCCATCAGCTTCAGCAGGCGTTCCTGGTCATCGGCCGGCATCTCACCGAGCAGGTCGGCCGCGTCGTCATCGTTCATCGCCTCCAGGACGTCGGCGGCCCGCTCATCGGCCAGGGACGTCAGCAGGCTCACCTGGTCGTCCTCGGGCAACTCCTCCAGGATGTCGGCCAGCCGCTCGTCATCCAATGCGGCGACCACCTCGAGGCGGCGCTTGGCCGGCATGTCCTGCAGGGCCGACGCCACGTCGGCCGGCCGCAGCCCGGCCAGCACGGAGAGCAGCGTCTCGGTGCCCTGCGAGTTCTCGGCCAGCGCCAGCCCGTCCACCTCGTCCCAGGCGACCTGGAAGAGCTGCCCCCGGCGACGGGACAGGCGCCCACCGCCGCTGCGTACCGCCAGCCGGGTGATCTCCCAGTCGCCGGTCCGGTTCTGCTCCATCGCCGCGTCGACGATCGAGACCTGCTGCTGGTCATCGGTGGTGGTGACCGTCCGGTCGAGGAGTTCGGCCAGCACCAGGAGCTCGCTCGGACGGCGTTCGAACCGCTTCATGTTGACGGTGCCCGACGAGAGCGTCACGGCGTCCGGCTCGATGCGGGTGACCCGCCCCATCGGTACGAAGATCCGGTGCCGGTGCTGGATCTCCAGCACCAGGCCGAGTACCCGTGGCGGTTGGCGTCCGATGCGCAAGGTGGCCACCGTCTCGCGAATGCGACCGAGCTGATCGCCGCTCGGGTCGAAGACCCCGATGCCGGACAACCGTGCGATGAAGACCCGGCTACCGACGCTCATACTTTCGAAGATTAGTAGCCGGAATGCGTTCGCTTGGCACCGCCGCACTTGAGAGGATGCATTTGTGTCGGAATCCCCCCAACTTTCCCCCAACCCTGCGCCCGATCCGGCAGCCGGCCCCACGGCCCCGATCGATCAGCTCGCGACGCCGCCGCTGCGCGACGGGCTGCTGCTCGCGCTGGCCATCGCCGGGGTCTCCTTCTCCGGCCCGCTGATGGCCGCGACCGCGGCACCGGCCCTGGCGATCGCCTTCTGGCGTAACGCGATGGGGGCCGGGCTGACCCTCACCCTGGCCGGGCTGCGGGATCGGGCCGCGATGCGGCTGGTGCCCCGGCGGGCCTGGCTGGTCTCGATGGTGGCCGGGGTCGCGCTGGCCGGGCACTTCGCGGCCTGGGTCCCCAGCGTGACCATGACGTCGGTGGCCTCGGCGACGGCACTGGTCTCCACGCAGGTGATCTTCACGGCCCTGATCGCTCAGCTGCGGGGACAGCGACTGCCGCGGCTGGCCTGGATCGGTATCGCAGTGGCGACGGCCTCCACGGCGCTGATCACCGGGGCCGATCTGGACAGCACGCCGCGGGCCCTGGTCGGAGATCTGCTGGCCATTCTGGGTGGGTTGATGGCGGCGCTCTACGTCACCTTCGGCTCGTCGGCCCGGGAGAGCATGACGAACTCCCTCTATACCGCGTCCTGTTACAGCACCTGCTCCACCGTGCTGCTACTCGTCTGCCTGCTGGGCGGGGTTCAGCTGTCGGGATACTCGGCCAACGCCTGGGTGAAGATCGTGCTCGTCACCCTCTGCGCCCAGATCCTCGGGCACAGCGTGATCAACCTGGTGCTGCGCTCGATCAGCCCCACGGTGGTCGGCCTGGCGATTCTCTTCGAGACGCCGGGGGCGGCGATCGTCGCCTACTTCTGGCTGGATCAGACGCCGCCGCCGCTGGCCTTCGTGGGGGTCTTCGGCCTGCTCGTCGGACTGGTCCTGGTCTCGCGGGCCCGGTCCGTCGCCGCGCCCCTATCCGAGACCGAATTGGAGCTCGTCGACTAGATCGGTCTGAGTGAAGCGATCTGTGTGAAGCGGGCTGTGTGAAACCAGCAACAGTGTCGGTTGGATGCCTTGGCACGGCGGCGAGCAGTAGGCATGCTTCGCAACATGACTGAAACCTTGCGCCCGCGCCGCTCCTGCCTCGCCGTCCCCGGAAGCAACCCTCGCTTCCTCGAGAAGGCCAAGGGGCTCGACGCCGACCAGGTCTTCCTCGACCTGGAGGACGCCTGCGCACCGCTGGCCAAGCCGGGCGCCCGCAAGAACATCGTCGCCGCACTCAACGAGGGCGGCTGGGGCAACAAGATCCGGGTGGTGCGGGTCAACGACCTGACCACGCACTGGACCTACCGCGACGTCATCGAGGTCGTCGAGGGGGCAGGACCGAACCTCGACTGCATCATGCTGCCGAAGGTGCAGAGCGCGGCGCAGGTGCAGTGGCTGGACTTCACGCTGACCCAGATCGAGAAGACGATGGGCTTCGAGGTCGGGCGCATCGGTATCGAGGCGCAGATCGAGAACGCCGAGGGCCTCATCGCCGTCGACGCCATCGCCAAGGCCTCGCCCCGGGTGGAGACCATCATCTTCGGACCGGCCGACTTCATGGCCAGCATCAACATGAAGTCCCTCGTCGTCGGTGAGCAACCGCCGGGCTACGACGTCGGTGACGCCTACCACCACATCCTGATGTCGATCCTGATGGCGGCCCGGGCCAACAACAAGCAGGCCATCGACGGCCCGTACCTGCAGATCCGCGACCCCGAGGGCTTCCGCCGGGTCTCCTCCCGCAGCGCGGCGCTCGGCTTCGACGGCAAGTGGGTGCTTCACCCCGACCAGGTCGGCATCGCCAACGAGGTCTACGCCCCCAGCCAGGAGGACTACGACCACGCTGAGCTGATCCTCGACGCCTACGACTACTACACGTCCGAGGCCGGCGGGGCCAAGGGTTCGGCCATGCTCGGCGACGAGATGATCGACGAGGCATCCCGCAAGATGGCCCTGGTCATCTCGGCCAAGGGGCGGGCCGCCGGGCTGGTGCGCAGCTCCAAGTTCACCCCTCCGGAGAGCTGAACCGGCTTCAGACTGGCTTCAGACTGGCTTCGTCTGACCGATGTAAGCGATATCGGCCGGTGCGCTTACCTCAGAGTCCGCTGAGTCGAGTCCAATTCGTTACGCGGTACCAGCGGTCCCTCTGTTAGCGTCGCCGGTCTGGACCCGTTCAAGTGGCGGGCGTCTCACCAAAATCTCTGGAGAATAGTTATGCGGAAATTGCCCTATTCGGGTGTCCCTCTGACCGCTGCCGTCGCGGTGGTTGCCCTGCTGGCCACCGGCTGCGGCTCGGACAGCAAAACGCCGGCCCCGAAGACGCCCACGGTGGTCGCGACGCCGTCCGTCGACACCTCGGGTGACGCGGCCTACGCCAAGGCGCTCGACGCCCTCTCGGCCTCGACCGCCTTCCACGCGCTGGCCCAGGGCGATGCCGGCACCGCCAACCCGCTCAAGTTCGACATCCACTTCGGCGAGACCGGGTCGGAGGCGACGGTTCAGGGCACGGGGCTCAACCTCACCCTCGTCTCGGACGGCACGAACGTCTACATGAAGGCGCCGGCCGCGCTCTGGGCCTCCAACCTGGACAGCAGCGTGAAGAACCCGGCCGCCAAGCTGGCCCTGCTGAGCAGCAAGTGGGTCAAGATCGACACCACCCTGGACGCCTTCAGCAGCTACGACATCTTCACCAGCAAGGACAAGTACATCGCCAAGCTGAAGTCCCAGACGACGCACTACGGCCTGGCCGGCAGCCAGAAGGTCAACGGTGTCTCGACCACGGTGCTGAAGGGCAACAACGGCAGCACCTGGTACGTCGAGTCGACCGGAAAGGGGCGTCCGGTGAAGACCACCGGGGCCGGCGCCACCACCGGCGGGTCGACCACGATCGACCAGTACGACGTGCCGTTCACCCCGCCGCTGCCGAGCGCGTCGCAGGTCGTCGACTACAAGACCGTCACCGCTTCTTGATCCTCTGATCCATCGCTGCGGGGTGAGGTGGCGGGCGCTGGTGACAGTGAGCGTCCTCTCACCCCACGGCATTGGAGATGAGCGGGTTACGGCAGATACTGGCCGGTGACAGCTTTCTCCGGAGTTGCAACGAATTGCCTCCGGTTACCGCCGCCGCGCCAGTGCGCGGAGTTCATTGAAGGAGTTCGCCCCAGATGGCCCGACTTGCCCAGACCACCGGTCTGACTGACATCCAGACCGAGATTCTGTCGACGGTGAAGAGCTTCGTGGACAAGGAGATCATTCCTTACGCCACCGATCTGGAGCACAAGGACGAGTTTCCCGAGGCGATCGTCGAGGGCATGAAGGAGATGGGCCTCTTCGGCCTGATGATCTCCGAGGAGTACGGCGGCCTCGGCGAGTCCCTGCTGACCTACGCGCTGGTCGTCGAGCAGATCGCCCGCGGCTGGATGTCGGTGTCCGGCGTCATCAACACCCATTTCATCGTCGCTTACATGATCGCCCAGCACGGCACCGACGAGCAGAAGCAGCGACTGCTGCCGAAGATGGCCACCGGCGAGATTCGCGGCGCCTTCTCGATGAGCGAGCCGGAGTGCGGCTCGGACGTCGCGGCGATCAAGTCGAAGGCGACGCCGGACGGGGAGTTCTACATCCTCAACGGCCAGAAGATGTGGCTGACCAACGGCGCCCGCGCCGGTGTGGTGGCCACCCTGGTCCGCGACGACCTCGGTGCCGAGTCGGTCTACAAGAACATGACGACCTTCCTGGTGGAGAAGGAGTCCGGCTTCGGCGAGACCCGTCCCGGCCTGACCATCCCCGGCAAGATCGACAAGATGGGCTACAAGGGCGTCGAGACCACTGAGATGGTGCTCGACAACGTGCGGGTCAGCGAGAACGACATCCTGGGCGGCCCAGAGGGACGTGGCAAGGGCTTCTACCAGATGATGGACGGCGTCGAGGTCGGTCGCGTCAACGTCGCCGCCCGCGCCTGCGGCATCTCGATCCGGGCCTTTGAACTGGCGATCGCCTACGCTCAGCAGCGCCGTACCTTCGGCAAGGCCATCGTCGAGCACCAGGCGATCGCCTTCAAGCTGGCCGAGATGGCGACCAAGGTCGAGGCGGCCCACGGCATGATGGTGAACGCGGCCCGGCTGAAGGACTCCGGCAAGCGCAACGACGTCGAGGCCGGCATGGCCAAGCTCATCGCCAGTGAGTACTGCGCCGAGGTCACCCAGGAGTCGTTCCGCATCCACGGTGGCTACGGCTACTCCAAGGAGTACGAGATCGAGCGGCTGATGCGCGAGGCGCCGTTCCTGCTCATCGGTGAGGGCACCTCGGAGATCCAGAAGACGATCATCAGCCGCGGGCTGCTGCGCGACTACAAGGCCTGAGGTTCTGACCGCGCTGACCGCGCTGATCATGTCGGGCCGGCGGCTGTGACGCTCTCCTCGCGGGAGCGACTGCAGCGTGCCGTCGGCGAGGCCGGACGCCAACTCGAGGCGGCCGGCGTCGCCAGCCCACGCGTCGACGCGCTGGCGCTGGCCGCCTTCGTCCTGGGCGTGCCCCAGCTGGTCGTCGCGGTTGCCCCGGAGCTCGACGACTCCTTCGAGGATCGCTACCGCGCGGTCGTCGAGCGCCGGGCCCGGCGGGAGCCACTGCAGCACATCGTGGGCTCCGCCGCCTTCCGCTACCTCAGCGTGCAGGTGCGCCCAGGCGTCTTCATCCCACGGCCGGAGACCGAACTGGTCGCCGAGGCGGCGATCAACGAGGCACTGGCCGTGCTGGCCACCGGCCGTACCCCGACCCTGGTCGACCTTTGCACAGGCACCGGCGTCATCGCGCTCGCCCTGGCCCAGGAGGTGCCGGCGGCGCGAGTCTTCGCCGTCGACGTCTCACCCGATGCAGTCGAGCTGGCATCCGAGAACGCCGCCGCGCTGCAGCTGCAGGTCAATGTCGTGACCGGCGATGTCGCCGATGAGTCACTGCTGCCCGAACTCTCGGCGTCGGTGGACGTGGTCGTCTCCAATCCGCCCTACGTGCCGCCTCAGGACGCTCCGCTGCCACCGGAGGTGGAGCACCACGATCCGCAGCTGGCCGTCTATGGCGGCGGTGCCGACGGATTGCGGACGCCGGCCCTGGTCGTCACGGCGGCGGCGAGGCTGCTGCGCGACGGGGGGCTGCTGGTGATGGAGCACGATGACTCACAGGGAGCGTCGGCGCGATCGTTGATCGAGAAGACCCAATGTTTCTCAGACGTTCGTACGCAGGTCGACCTCGCTGGACGGGATCGCTTCGTGCTGGCCCGGCGCCGGGCCGGATCAGACCGCTAGTTCGGAGAGGAATTCCTTCGCCGATAGGGGCTGGGAGAACATCGGGTAGTCGTATTTGATCGCGTTGTCGTGCTCCTCGATCGAGGTGCCCGCGACGCAGTCGGTCAGCGTGAGAACCCGGTATCCGTTCTCGTAGCCGCTGCGCATGGTCGATTCGACACAGCAGTTGGTGAGGAATCCGCCGAGCACCAGGGTGGTGATCCCCTTGCTGCGCAAGATGAAATCCAGATTTGTGCTGGCGAAAGTGTCTAGCCCCCGCTTGCCCTCCACGACGATGTCGCCGGGCTGCGGCGCGAGGCTGTCGACGATCGCGGCGCCCCACGTCCCTTTCACGAATGCGTTCCCGTCCACGACACCCTTGAGAATGCCGTACGGGTGGGAGCCGATCTCGTTGTACCCGGATGCGAAGGTAATCGGGGCGTGCATGATGGTCACCCCGGCGTCGCGGGCCGCCTGGACGACCTCATGGGTGTTCGTCAACATGTCGGTCCGGTCCATCACATCGGCCACGGCGCCGTGCAGCACGCCGCCCTCGCTGACGAACTCGTTCTGATACTCGATGAGCACGAGCGCGGTGGTCTTCGGATCGATCGTCATCGGTCTGCCTTCTCGAGTGTGAACCGGAACACATCGACGCTAGTCCGCCACCCCCGCGCGAACAAGGCTCTCAGCTGGAGTGTCTGCGTGCGCGGTATGCGATGAGCAGCGTCCCGGCGAGGGCGGCTGCGAGTGCTGCGACGGCGAGCGCGGCGACAGGAACGCCGGTATCAGCCAGTGAGCTCGCGGTGGCGCTGTCGACCCCGCCGGTGAACGCCAGCGAGTCGTCCGGCCCGGCAGCGGCCGGCGTGGGGGTCGGCGTCGGTGTTACGCCGGCGACGGTCCAGAAGCCCTGCGCGTCGTTGTCGGTGACCGACTGGTCGGTGTCCGTCGTGAGGGTGGGGATGACCAGCGGCTTGACGTACTCGAGCGTGCTGTCGACGTACCCATCGCCGTCAGTGTCGGTGGCGTCGGCCGCTGCCGGCGGTGAAACATAGGCCACGTTCTTGGAGGTGGCCGTCGCGGACGGGGCCGACATGATGCGTACGTGGACAGTCAGCGGGGGGCCGTCAGCTCCGACCGGGAGTTCCTCGGCTGCGACGGCGGTGAGACCGGTGACGCTGTACCCCGCGCCGGTCATCGACTCCAGCGTCACGCCGGTCGGCAACACTGGGGTGATCGACCAGCCGGCCGGCGCCGAGCGTGGTCCGCCGTTGTGCGCAGTGAGCGTCCAGGTAACGATGTCCCCGACGTGGTACACGGTGCCGGTGGGGCCGGTCAGCGCCTCGACGAGGGAGAGCGTGATGCAGTTGGTCGGGTAGAGGACCAGAGCATCGGTGAGCTCGTCAACGATGGCGCCCTGCCCGTCATAGACGAGCTCCCCGTCCAAGTACCCGGTCGCCCGGCACGGCGAGCCCCAGTCATTGGGGTCGTCGTAGTCGCGAGCATCCACCGCCACCGGTCCGGTCACGGCGCGACGGGCCGCGGCGACCGCGACCGCCGCGGCGCTGTCCTCACCCTCCACCGCATTGGCGAAGGTTCGGATCGCCGTCGATGCGCCGGGGAAGGTGTTTCCGATGACCAGGACGGGGGTGCTCACCGTGCGGCGCGCGGCGTCCGGCGTCGAGGCGTCCGGCGAACCGACCTGCACCCAGGTGCCGTCGCCGTGAAAGACGTTGTCGGAGACGGTGATGCCGGACGAGGAGTAGGAACCCGGGTGGTCACCGTCCTCATAGAGCGGGGTCACCATGACCGCGGCCTCGTCCGTCGCGCCGGTCTGGGTAATGGTGTTGTTCGCGATGGTGACGCCGTGCGCCGGGGCCGCTGAGACGACATACCGCTGACCGGAGACCGTGTTGTGCGCGAAGGTGACGTTGCTGGTGCCGGTGTACAGGTTCAGGCCGCGGGTGTTGCCGGTCATGGTGTTGTCGTGGATGTTGATGTCGTGGCTGATGCCGGAGCCGGCGGTCGTGACGACCAGGTTGCCCACCGCCGCGTTGTTGGTGAGCGTCGATCCACTGACGCTCAGGTGGGAGACACTGCGGCCGTAGAGCGCGTATTCGGAGACGCCCGACACGCGGGCGTCGGTGATGGTGGCGTTGTCCGATGAGGAGAAGAAAACACCGTAGGAGCCGGCGTCGATGGAGGAGTCGTTGACCGTGATGGCCGTCGAGTCGTAGGCCCTCAGGATGGCGGCCCCGGTCGTCGATGACACTCCGGCATGGCCGGTGACGATGATGTGCTCTGCCTTCGTCGTTGTTGTCTCATGCAGGACGATGCCGGTGCCCGGCATGTCAGCGGTGACATTGGTGATCGTCGCGTTGACGGTGCCGAGCAGGGAGATCGCGGTCGAACCGGTGGTCGCGGTCCTCACGTCGATGTTGGTGAGGGAGTAGTTGACGCGGTCCGAGGTGGGGTCGATGTTGGACTGCGCGGCGATGCCGTTGGTGAAGTTGGTGACGAGCGCGTCGGAGATCGTTACCCGACCGGCGTTCATGGTGTTAATGCCGGTTCCGCTGCCGGTACCGGTGATGTGCGGCCGGGTGATGGTGGCGCCCTGGGTTGAGCCGAGCGTAATTCCGCCGAGGGATACCGCGCTGACGACCGGGGAGATGACGTTGGGACCCGTGCCGGTGTCGGCGATGTTGGTGTAAACGCCGTAGGCGAAGCGACTGACCGTTATCCGGTTCAGGGTCACGCCGGAAGCCCTGTAGAGCTGGATTCCGATCGACTGAGCCGTGTCGTCCCCGATCACGGTCGGAGTTGTGAGGGTAGCGCCGGTCGTGGATCCGAGGGCGATGCCTTCGCGGTTCGCTCCGGTGACCGTCGCGTCGGTGATGGTCGGTCCGGTCGCCGTGCTCGTCGGCGTCGCCGCGATTCCCCGGGCGAAGTCGGTGACGACGGGCGAGGTGATATGAGCGGCGCTGGAGTTGGCCAGGTCGATGCCGGTACCGGTCGCGGTGCCGGTGACGGTCACTGACGAGATCGTCGGACTGCTCGCGGCACCGAGGGCGATGCCCACGTTCTGGGCGCTGAACTTGCCGCCGACGACGGCGATGCCGGTCGCGGTCGACGCGGCCGTAACCACCACCCCGGTGGCGACACCGGCGACATTCGCGTCGTTGATGGTGGCCGATCCGGTGGTGAGGTTGACGCCGTAGGACGAGGCCTGGTCGCCGCCATCCATCTGGAAATCGTTGATGATTACCCCAGTGGCCGTGGCGCCCAACTGGATTCCGGTTGGGCGCAGCACCCCGTTCGGGTTGACGACAGTGATCCCGTCAAGCACGGCGTCGCTGGAGGAGACGGTCACGGCGGCCCCGGTGGCCGAGACACCGAGCATCACGTTGGCGGCATCGGAGAGGCCGCCACCGGTGACGGTGAGCTGCGCGAAGAGCGTCGACGGCCTCGCCGCTGTGAGTTCGACCCGGCGAGGCACGGTCAGGCGCTTGGCGAAGATGTAGTCATCGACGTCGAACGACACGGTGTCGCCCGCCGCCGCGAGGTTCAGCGCCGACTGCAGAGTCAGCAGCGATGCATCCTTGGGGCGGCGCGAGGTCGGCCCCACCCAAGCCATCTTCACCGTGTCCGCATTGGGCACCACGATGTTCAGTGCCGGCACGGCTGCGCCACTGTGGCTGGCCGGAGATACGACGGGAAATACGACCAGCGCCGATGACACGCCAACGAAAGCAACTACCAGACGAGCGAGTCGTCGGCGGACCTGAGGCCCGCCGGGGTTTGCCCCGTTGACCACCATGTGTTCCCTCCCTCACGCACAAGCAAGCGTTGAACTGCCGTCGGTCGCTCATGAGTAATGGCGTGACTACCGCACGCGCCCAAGTCGACCGTAGATCGCTGTGGCCAGCATCACAAGGCCTCGACGTCTGACTGCCGACGGCGGTCACGGCCTCTTGAGGGCGAGCGGGACCTCGGACGGATCCACCCAGCGTCCGAGGCCCGAGCCGGCCCCGACGGCCAGGTTGCCCGGGCTCCACGGTCGTACGCGGACGCGGTCGGCTCGGATCTCGACGAGCTCCACCTGTTCCCAGGAGCCGCCGTCGTTCATCCACCAGGGCTGCAGCAGTGAAGACATTCCGTGACTGAGGACGACCGAGCACGCCGAGTCATATTCGGTGGCCGGGCCAAGCACCCCGCCGAAGAGGGTCTCCGGCACCCACCTGTCGCCGTCGACGTGCCGCCGCACTTGTCCCACGGTCTCGCCGTCGTCGCGGGCTACCGCACTTACCGGGCTGCTCATGGCTGCCTCTCCAGTTCAGGTTGGACAGTTTCAGTCGATGCTGGCCCGTCCGGAGAGCTTCTCCAGGCGGCTGGTCAGTAGCGGTATCCGGTGTGCGTTGCCGGTCAGACGGACGTACCGTTCGCCGAAGACCGCCAGCAGCGCGTCATCCAGGCGGCGGACCGCGCCCGCCGGGTACCGGTAGCCCATCCGGGTGATCAGCGCATCCATGTCAACCGAGGTGAGCAGGCCGCCGAGTTCGTCGAGTGAGGTAATGCCCAGTTCGAGCAGCAGCCCGGAGATCCAGCTGTAGTGGTCGGTGCGTGACCACCCCGCCTCGGGGTACTGAGAGGCAAGAAAAGTGGTCAATTCCTGTGGGCTGATGCGCGGGTCGGCCGGGTCGAAGTCGGGGCGCCGCGCCGCAGCCGAGGATTGAAGTTGATCGCGGATCTCGGTGAACTCACGATCGGCCAGTTCCAACAACCCGGCCGCCAGGGTGAACCGCCGCTCCAGGTCCGGGGCCAGCTCGGCGGGCACGGTGCCCTTGTAGCGGATGTCGTGTTCGAACTCCGCCCACGCGTGCTGAAGCACGGTGCGCACCTGTACCGAGGCTGGGCGCTCGGGAACGGCCGGCGATGAGATGAGCAGGTGCCGGCTGGCGTAGCCGAAGCGCCCGTCGCGCGCAGTCTCCTCGCCGAGATCGCGGTCGTCGATGATCGTCAGTTGGTCGGCGAACAACTGGGCTACCGCGACGACGTCGCTCTGCAGATACGTGATGACTCGCACGCCGATCACGTCGGTGATCTCGGTCAGCGGGTCGGAGAAGAGCGGAGTCCCGTCGAACGATCGGACCGCCTTCGCCGCGAACGAGGCCACGCCCTTCGTTCGACTGGTGATGCTCAGATAGTTGATGCCGGCGTCGTCGAGCACCGTCGTGATGATCGCGACGTACCGGTCAGTGATCGCGTGCAGTTCGGGCTGAATCGCGGCATAGGTGCGCACTGCGTGGCGGACCGGCTCGTCCGACGTCTGTTTACCAGGCAGGGATCGGGAGGTCATGGGGCAACCTTGCCCTACCGAGGCTCGATTTCGATACAGGCCGGTGCCTGATCCGACGCGTCGGCGCTGCGCCGGCCGCGATGTCGAGGCGCCGCCCGAGCGGGGATCGGCGCCTGGTTTCTCTTCAGCTAGGCGTCCGGATTTGTCAGACTGGGTAGATGACCGCCTCCGATATCGATAGTTATCTCGCCGGTGTGCCCGAGCCGAAGCGGGACACGCTCGAGCAGCTGCGGCGCGACATTCTCACCGTCATCCCCGACGCCGAACAGTGCATCTCCTACGGGATGCCGGCCTTCAAGGTGGAGGGGAAGACGGTCGTCGGGTTCGCGGCCTTCAAGAATCACCTCGGCTATCTGCCCCATAGCGGATCGGTCTTGAGTCAGCTCAAAGACGACCTCGCCGGGTACACCCAGACCAAGGGATCACTGCACTTCCCGCTCGACGAAGCGCTCCCGGCGGAGCTGGTGCGCAAGTTGGTCACGGTGCGGGCGGCCGAACTCGGACTGGAGATCTGAACCCGACGAGGTGACGAAGCGTCAGCGGCTGAGCCTCGTCAGCTCGTTCATCCGGTGTAGTTTCTCCGGGTTGCGCATTGCGTAGACCCGGCTGATGCGTCCCAGTTGGAACTCGAATCCGATGACGGTGTCGACCGTGCCGTCCAGCAGCACACGGGCACCGGGCGCACCGTTGAGTAGCAACTGCTCGATGACCGCGTTCGGAGCGACGCGGGCGAATCCACCGAGCAGGTTGGCGATCTTCTTCGCGCCGATCACCGGCTGACGCACCGCGTCGGCGATTCCCCCGCCGTCGGCGATGAGAACCGCATTGGGGGCGAGGGTGTCCATCAGCGCCTGCAGGTCGCCGCTCTGCAGGGCGCCCAGGAACCGGTCCACCGCATGCCGCTGTTCGGCGCGGTCCACTTCCATTCTCGGTCGACGAGCGGCGACATGCGATCGGGCCCGGTGGGCAATCTGGCGCACAGAGGCCGCAGACTTTCCCGTCGCATCGGCGATCTCGTCGAAGGGCAGGTCGAACACCTCGCGCAGCACGAACACCGCCCGCTCGGTCGGTGTCAGCGTCTCGAGCACGGTGAGCATCGCGATGGAGACGCTCTCGGCCAGTTCGACATCTTCGGCCACATCAGGCGTCGTCAGCAGTGGTTCGGGCAGCCACTCGCCGACGTACTCCTCCCGGCGACGGGCCATGGTGCGCAGTCGGTTGAGCGCCTGCCGGCTGACCACGCGCACCAGATAGGCGCGCGGGTCGATCACCGCCGCCCGTCCGGCCGCGCCGATCCCGTCCCACCGCAGCCACGTCTCCTGCACCGTGTCTTCAGCGTCGGCCGCAGATCCGAGTAGCTCATAGGCGACGGTGAAGAGCAGACTGCGGTGGGCGACGAACGGATCGTCGGTCATGAAGCAGAGGGTAGTGCAGGCCGTGCGGCCAGCGGCTTCAGATCGCAGGAGTCGGCATAGCCTTCGGACTCGATCCCGAGCGCCACGTTTCCGCGGGCGTTCATGTTGGCCAGCGCGATGAACGCGGTCAGCTCGACCGTCCCAGCCTCCCCGAGCTGCCCGAGCAACTCGGCCACCATCTGATCGGTCACCGTCGGCGGAGTCTCGGTCATCGCCTCGGCGTAGCCCATCACCTGCCGCTGCAGAGGCGTGAAGACAGTAGACGTACGCCAGCGCGGTACCTCCCGGGCCTTCTCCAGATCAAGGTGGGAGTTGAAGGCCTGGAAGTAGCCGAAGTCCAGGCACCAGCTGCACCCGATCTGGGCCGCCACCGCCATATGCGCGAACGATTTCAGGGTTTCGTCGCAGGCGTCCCACTTCTGCGCCTTCGCGCCGATGCCCATGGTTGCCTTCAACACGGGCCGGTTGTGCCAGTAGACGCCCAGCGGCTCGGGCACGCGGCCGAGCAGTCGCTTGCTGAACCGCTTCGCGATCGCCCCGTAGACGCCGGTGATCTCTGCCTTGGGAATGCGGGTGGTACTCAACGTTCCTCCTGAGGGTTGGTGTCAACATCAAGACACCGACGAGGCGCAGAATGTGACACCCGCTGCGGGAGCAGCTTCCGGGATACGCTGCCTGCCGTGACTTCATCCTCAAGCGTCGTCCGGACATGGGTGGTTGTGGCCGCTCGTGATCACGCCCGGCGCGGCGTGGCCGACGGGTTCATCATGGCCAACCACGGCAAGCGCGCACCGTTGGCCAGAATGAACGCCGGTGATCGTCTCCTCGTGTACTCGGCGAAGACGGCGTTTCCCGACGGCGAGCCGCTGCGGGCGATCACCATCGTGGGAACCGTCACCGGCACCGAACCCGAGCCGAGTCCCGTGATTCCCGGCGGATTCCGGCGGCGCGCGGCGCTACGCGAGATCGAACCGATCCAGTTGGCCGAGCTGCGTGACCTGCTCCCGACTAGTCGCCTCAGATTCGGTTTCTTCGAACTGCCGAATGCCGATGCCGAACTGATTTGGAAGCTGGTTCCGGCCGGCTGATTCCGGCACCGGGCACCCAGGGCGGCTACTTCGTCGAGCGGCGCTGCGTGTCCAGCGTCTCCAGTAGGCGAAGCCAGACCTCATTCATGGTCGGGAAGGAGGGAACCGCGTGCCAGAGATGCTCCAGATTCACCTCGGCCACAACGGCGACGGTCGCGGCGTGGATGAGCTCGGCCACCTCGGGGCCGACGAAAGTTGCCCCCACGATCACGTTGGCCGCCCGATCGATGACTAGCTTGGCCCGTCCCCGGTAGCCGTCGCGGATGAGGGCGGCCCCGGCCACGGCGCCGAGGTCGTACTCCACGGTCTCCACATCCACTCCGGCGTCGCGGGCACTCGCCTCGGTGTGCCCGACCGACGCCACTTGCGGGTCGGTGAAGGTGACCTGCGGAATGCGATTGTGGTCGGCCAGGTCACGGAATCGACTGGAGTCGAGCGACCTGCCCTCGGCTCGGGCCGCGATGACCGCCCCGGCGATGCGGGCCTGGTACTTGCCCATGTGGGTGAGCAGTGCCCTTCCGCTGAGATCCCCGACGACATAGAGCCAGGGAGCCTCGTCGGCGGCCGCGGTCAGCCCGAGGACCGCCAGGTGGTCGTCGGCCTCGACGAAACCCCGGTTCGCGCGGACGGCCTCCTCCAGGCCGACCGAGGCCAGGCCCAGGTCGTCGCTGGAGGGGCGGCGCCCGGCGGCGACCACGACCTCGTCGACCTCGATCGTCTGTCCGGCGATCGACTGGCCGGTGAAGCTCACTTCGACGACACCGCCGTGTAGGTGCCCCTCGCCGCGCGCGGCCGGGTCGGAGCGCCGGATGCCCTCGACGGTGGCGGCGTTGTGCAGCACGACGCCGGCTTCGGCGAACCGCTGGGCGACCAGCTCGCCGGCGAAGGGCTCGTCCTTCTCCAGCGGCCCGTCCGACATGCCGATGATCGTTACTTCGGCTCCGAGTCCGCTCAGCCAGGTGGCCGACTCGCAGGCCACCACGCCGCTGCCGATGATGGCGACTCGTCCGGGAATCTCATGGAGATTCGTCACGTCCCGTGACGTCCAGGGCAGTGCGTCGCCCAGTCCCGCCACCGGCGGGATAGCGGCCGACGTCCCGGTGGCCAGCACCACGGCATGCCGGGCGGTCAGTGTTCGCACCGAACCGTCGGTGGCCGTCACCGTGACGCTCCTGGTCCCGGCCAGGCGGCCGTGGCCGCGTACGACCTCGATGTTGTTGTTGCTGGCCCACTCGACCTGCGACGAGTCGTCGTGGTGGCTGGTGAAGTCGTCGCGGCGGGCCAGCAACGCTGTCGCATCCACGGCCTGGTCGCCGACCAGGCTGGCGACACCGGGGAGGGCCCGGGCCGCGGCCAGCACGTCGAGCGGCCGCAGCAGTGCCTTGCTCGGCATGCAGGCCCAGTACGAACACTCGCCGCCGACGAGTTCACGCTCCACGATCACGGCGGTTCGATCGCTGCCCTGGATCGCGAACTGGGCCGCATTTTCGCCCGGTGGCCCACCGCCGATCACGATCACGTCATAGACGTCGGTGGCGGACGGAGTTCCGTCGGAGTGGGGTGCTTGCTGAACGTCGGCCATGACGTTCACGGTAGTCGCCGTGAGCAGACCGTTACTCACTGGTAATAGGAATTGCGCGCCGCAGAAATTTGCTCTCGCCATTCTTCCGCTTACCGAGTGCTCGGTTTGAACCGGATATCACCGCCGTTCCAAGTGAGCCTCGTATTGACGTGATAGCGCGACCGTCGCAGCGCGCAGAAGGAGATTGCAATGTCCTCGGATATCTCAGAAGTTCCGCCACCACCCGTCGTTCCGCCCTCGTTGCCGCACTCGGCAATGGAGAAGCAGGTAGCTCGCAGTTACAACTCGATGGTCGACAACGAGACTCTTGAGGACTACTCCCTTAGGTATGCTCCAAAGTCCTTTAGGAAGTGGACCGAATTCACGGTCGCTACCACGGCACTCGGCGGCATCGCCTATCTAGCCGACTTCGCAATCGGCGCCTCCATCGCCATCACCCACGGCTTCACCAACGCGCTCGCGTCGGTACTGGTTGCCGCGCTCGTCATCTTCCTGACGTCGGTCCCGATCGCCTACTACTCGGCCAAGTACTCGATCGACATGGACCTTCTGACCCGCGCGGCCGGCTTCGGATACCTCGGCTCGACCTTCACCTCGATCGTCTACGCCAGCTTCACCTTCATCTTCTTTGCCCTTGAGGGCTCGATCATGGCCCAGGCGTTCAATACCGGATTCGGGCTGCCGCTCTCGCTCGGCTATATCCTGGCGTCACTGATCGTCATTCCGCTCGTGGTCTTCGGAATGACAGCGATGTCGAAGCTGCAGGTGTGGACGCAACCGGTCTGGTTGATCCTCATGTTTGCCCCGTTCGTTTACATCGCCTTCACCGAGCCGAGCAAATACTCTGACTTCACGAGTTTCTCCGGCAACAACGGCAGCTCGGACTTCAGCGGCATCGGGTTCGGTCTCGGAATGGGCGTCGCCCTCTCGCTGATCGCCCAGATCGGTGAGCAAGTGGATTATCTGCGGTTCATGCCGCAGAAGACGACTGCGAATGCCAAGAAGTGGTGGACGGCGGTTATCGCCGCCGGCCCCGGCTGGGTCATCCTGGGCGCGGCCAAGCAGCTCGGCGGGGCCTTCCTGGCCTTCTATGTCGCGGCCCAGGGCGTCAGCCTGACCAAGGCGGGGGAGCCCATCGAGCAGTACATCGGTGGCTTCGGCGCGTTCATGACCACCGGTGCCGTGGGCCTGGCCGTCTTCTTCGTGGTGCTGTCGCAGATCAAGATCAACGTCGTCAACGCGTACTCCGGGTCGCTGTCGTGGTCGAACTTCTTCTCCCGGGTGCTGCACTACCACCCCGGTCGGGTCGTCTGGATCTTCTTCAACGTCGGCATCGCGCTCACCCTCATGGAGATGGGCGTCTTCAGTTTCCTCAACACGGTGCTCGGCTTCTACTCCAACGTTGCCATCGCCTGGATCGGTGCCCTCGTCGCCGACCTGGTGGTGAACAAGCCGCTCGGTCTCAGTCCACCGATAATCGAGTTCAAGCGAGCCCACCTGTACAACTTCAACCCGGTCGGCTTCGGGTCGATGGTGGTCGCCTCGACCGTGTCGATCATGGCCTTCTACAACTGGTTCGGCGCCTACCCGCAGGCCTTCTCGCCCTTCATCGCGCTGGCGCTGGCCTTCGTCCTCTCACCGCTGCTGGCCGTCGTGACGAAGGGGAAGTACTACATCGCGCGGGAGGACACCCTGGCCGAGCCGCTGATGGTGGACGGGCAGCTCTCTGCGGTCACCCTCGAGTGCAGCGTCTGCACGACGTCCTTCGAACGGCCGGATATGGCGAACTGCCCATTCCACAACGGTCCGATCTGTTCACTCTGCTGCAGCCTCGACAAGAAGTGTCATGACATGTGCAAGAAGGCCGACGCCCAGCTGATCCAGCTCAGCTCACCGCCGGCCTCCGAAGCGGCGCGGTAGATCGCGCGGCCCCACCGTGCCGATCTACGAGTTCCGATGCCCGTCGTGTGCTGAGTTTCGGCTCTCCCTTCCGATATCGGCCGAGACATCAGCGCCGGTTCGCTGCCCGGTCTGCTCGGAGCGCTCACCTCGAGTGTTCCGAGCGCCGGGCGTGGCCCGCACGCCGACCGGCCTCGCCACCGCACGCGGCCCCGAGGAGGCGAGCCGCGACCAACCGCAGGTCGTGCGACGAGCCGCTACCCCGCACAAGGGCGGGGAGCGGTCGCCGCTGCGGGCTAAGCCGCACCTGCCCGCGCTGCCTCGGCCCTGAGCGGTAAGGGCGCGTCTTCTCTTCAACCGTCTTCCCTCCAACCGACTTCTCCCCAACCGATCGAAAGGTTTCCCTGTGCCCGAAGTTGTCTTCTCGGTGGATCAGTCCAAGTCGATGCGGGATCAGACCGTCCCGGGTCACAACCGCTGGCATCCCGACATTCCGGCCGTGGCCTGGGTGAAGCCGGGAGACGAGTTCCGGATGGAGTGCAAGGAATGGACCGACAATCAGATCGGCAACAACGACTCGGCCAATGACGTGCGTGATGTCGACCTCACGGTTGCGCACATGCTGAGCGGCCCGATCGGAGTCGAAGGTGCCGAGCCGGGCGACCTGCTGGTGCTGGACATTCTCGACCTCGGCCCGGTGCCGCAGGAGGTCGGGCCGGCGCCGGGGCAGGGTTGGGGTTACACCGGCATCTTCGCCAAGTCCAACGCCGGCGGATTCCTCACTGACTACTACCCAGACGCGGCCAAGGCCATCTGGGACTTTCACGGACAGGTCGCGACCTCGCGGCACATCCCCGGCGTGAGCTACACCGGGATCACCCACCCGGGTCTCTTCGGGACCGCTCCGTCGGCGGAACTGCTGGCCCGCTGGAACGCCCGGGAACGTGCGCTCATTGCCACCGACCCCACCCGGGTCCCCGATCTCGCGCTGCCACCGGAGCCCGTCGGCACGCTCGCTGGAACGCTGACCGGGGCCGAGATGGAGCGCGTCGGCGCCGAAGGGGCCCGCACCGTCCCGGCCCGGGAGAACGGCGGCAACCACGACATCAAGAACTTCACCCGGGGGTCGCGAGTCTTCTACCCGGTTCACGTGGCCGGCGCGCTGCTCTCCGGAGGCGACCTGCACTTCAGCCAGGGTGATGGCGAGATCACCTTCTGCGGAGCCATCGAGATGGGTGGCTTCATCGATTTCCACGTCGACCTGATCAAGGGAGGCATGCAGACCTACGGGGTAACCACGAACCCGATCTTCATGCCGGGACGAGTCGAGCCGAGGTATTCGGAGTTCCTTAGTTTCATTGGCATCTCGGTCGATCATGACACCGACACGAATCACTACCTGGACGCGACCCTGGCCTACAAACGGGCCTGCCTCAACGCGGTCGAGTATCTGAAGAAGTTCGGCTACTCCGGCGAGCAGGCCTATCTGATCCTGGGCTCGGCGCCGATCGAGGGTCGGATCAGCGGCGTAGTCGATATCCCCAACGCCTGCTGTTCGCTCTACCTGCCGACTCAGATCTTCGACTTCGACATCACTCCCTCCGCGGCCGGGCCGCAGTGGGGCGACCGAGGGGCGTGCGCACTCACGTCATAGTCGCGCCGCACGCGCTCGTGAGATGGTGATGTGGTGAAGACGCTGCTGAACATCATCTGGCTGGTGCTTGCCGGCTTCTGGATGGCGATCGCCTATGTGGTGGCCGGCGTGATCTGCTGCCTGCTCATCATCACCATCCCGTTCGGCATCGCCTCGTTCCGAATCGCCAGCTATGCGCTCTGGCCGTTCGGGCGGACGGTGATTCGTCGCGACGATGCCGGCGTCGGATCGGCGATCGGCAACGTTCTCTGGGTGATCGTGGCCGGCGTCTGGCTGGCGCTCGGGCACATCATCACCGGCATCCTGCTCTGCTGCACGATCATCGGAATCCCGCTCGGCGTCGCCAGCTTCAAGCTCGTCCCCATCTCCCTGCTCCCGCTCGGACGACAGATCGTGCCCACCGACTCGATCGGCGTCTACCGGCCCGTGCCGGTCGACTGAGCACGACAATCGGACTTTGACGGGGCCGGAAGCCGCGGGATACGTTCCTTCGGTGACGGAGGCTACGAATGGGCGCGACGCGGTCTCTGCCTTCGCTGGGCGCATCGCCGCCCTCCACGCACAGACCGAGCAGGCCCGAGCCGCGCTGGTCGACACCACGGCGTCGGCGAGCAGCCCGGACGGTTCGGTGACCCTGAGTGTGAACCCGGCCGGGGTACTGACCGCCATCCAGTTCGGGCCGGCCAGCCGCGACCTTCCCTCCACCGAACTCGCGGCAGCCGTGCTGGCCACCCTGAACGACGCCCGCATCGCCGTGCTGCGCGACGCGGCGGCCAAGGTCGCCGCTGCGGTGGGGGAGGCTACCGAGCCGGTCGCGCTGCTGCAGCGTCAGATCGAGGAACTCATCCAGGCTGCGCCGCCCAAGCCCGGTGACGTAGCCGATGACAACGACGATGACGATCACGATGACGGCTACGGCGGGCGAGGCCTGTGACGCGCGATGGCGATTGAACTACCGGGCCCGGTCGCGGATTTCCTCAACTTCATCGGGATCATGTGGCCGAACGTCAACGAGGACAAGGTTCGTGAGTTCGGCGAGCACGTCGCTCAGTTCGGGCACGATCTGCAGAGCACCCATCAGAGCGCGACCTCCATCATCGGTGACCTCGGGATGGCCTACCAGGGTGCGAGCTATGAGCAGCTCCTCGCTACCTGGGGCCAGATGTCGAGCACCCACCTCACTGAACTGATCGACGGGTGCTCAGTCGTTGCCGGCTCAATGGGTGTGGCGGCTGACGTCGTCATCGGGATGAAGGTGGAGGCGATCGCCGAGCTGGTGGTGCTGGCCGCCGAGTTCGTGGCCGACCAGGTAGCCGCGGTGGCGACCTTCGGCATCGCCGAGGCGGCGCTGGCCCTCATCGAGCTGGAGGGGCGCCAGCTGGTGAAGTTCCTGGAGCAGGAGCTCGTCCAATTCATCGTCGCCCACGTCATCGAGGCTGCGGTCGGACCGTTGGTGGTCAAGGTGGAGCAGGCCGCCGAGGGCCTGGTGTACCGAGGTGTCAGTTCCGCGTTGGGGGTCAGCGGCGGGTCCGGCGCGTCGTTCCAGATAGTCCCGGAGCAGGTGAGCGCGTACGCGGCCACCATCCGTCAGCAGGCCGAGACCTTCGCCGGCCAGGCCGATGCCTTCACCGTCACCGCCGCGTCGATGAGCTTCGAGTGAGCTTCGAGTGAGCTTCCAATGAGCAACGAGATCGTCCGGGCGCTGGAGAACGCCGCCAAACAGGTCGTCGAAGCACTCGGCAAGGGCGCCAAGGGGGCCGAGCGGAGGCTGCTGCATTCCACGGCCGACAACCTGGAGCGCTCGGCGGCCAGCCACGTCGAGAACGATGCCAAGGCGGCCCGGGAACTCGAGGATGCCGCTCGCGGCGACGGGAGTGTCCGCGCCCCGCACGGTGCTGACGCGCCCGCTCCGACAACTTCGTCGGCCGGCCCGAGCAGCGGAGCGAATCTCCGTCACGACCTGGCCGACGCCGCCGACCTGCCGAACCCGGGGCGGCCGCTCTCAGCCGAGGAGTACCCCTACCTGCAACCGCCGTCGTCTGACCTGGAGGCCGAGGCGGTGGCGGGATCAAGACCTCCGTCGGCCCGTCACCTCGTCTCCGATCCGGGCGATCGCCCGGTGCCGACGCGCGAGGACCTGACGTCATTCAATGGTCCGGTCGCGCCGACGACGGTGCAGCCGGGGGAGACGATCTACCGGGTGGTGGGCGATGGGACCTGGCCGACCGGTGGCTTCTGGTCGCGGACGCCCCCGGCCAGCGAGTCGGAGCTGCGGTCAGACTATGCGGTACTGAACGAGTGGAACGGCGACCACGGCGTGGTCGCCTATACCCCGACCGAGCCGATCCGGGTGTGGGAGGGTGAGGTCGCTGCCCAGTACGCCTCGGGCGGAGACGATTCGCATTACCTGCCGGGCGGTGCGCAGCAGATCTGGATTCCGCGCGGGTCGGTCAGTGGCGAGAACGGGCATTGGGTGATCGCCCCGATGCCGGGAGGGAGTACACCGTGACGGCAGCAGCGGGCGGCATCACCGCCGATGGGGTCGAACGGCTGGTCGGCAAGGCCCGGGCGGTGGTGCAGGCCGTCGATGAACTGCGTAGTGTCGCGCCGACCGCCGCCGATCTAGATTGGGCGGACTTCCGGGCCGCCCGCCTGCACGAGCGCTGGGCCGCGCTCGGCCGGGTGATGCAGCGCGGGGACGCGAACGGGTTCGCCGGCACCATCGAGGCGATCGTGTCGAATGGGCGTCCGCTCGACGATGCGCCGGTGAATATGCAGAAATTCATCTCACCCCTGCACGTCTTGCTCAACGATCTGGCCGAGGAGTACGCGGCGGTGATCGAACCGCTCGTCGAGGGGAACGCCTTCAGCGAAGCGACGCTCGCCCGCTTCCGAGAACTCCTGCCACCGCTGGCCCCGCTGCCGGCAAGCCCGCCCGAGGGCCGGTAGTCAGCGAACGGCCACGTCAAGTAGTTGTTAGGCGATCCGGTCTCTATCCACAGCTGTGGTGATCGTCATTTGGCTTCGCTGTGTAGTCGTATAGCGTGCGCCTCTAACGCGATACGCAGAGGCTGCTGGCTAGCCGCGGGGGGAGGGGCAATGGCGTCTGGGCAGAGCATCGTCGAGGACGAGGTTCGGGAGCTCATTCAGCGACGGGGCATCGACCCGATCGTCGAACCGGCCACCACCCGTCGCCTCGTCGAAGAGGTGATCGGCGAGTATCTGGATCGCTCCGTCACGTCCTCGCTTCCACCGCTCGGGGACCCGGCCGCGTTGTTGCGCGCAGTGCTCGACTCGGTCTCCGGCTTCGGGCCGCTGCAGCCGTTCCTGGACGACCGGACGGTCGAAGAGATATGGATAAACGAGCCGGGGCGGGTATTCATCGCCCGACGCGGCCGCTCCGAGCTCACCACCCTCATCCTCTCCACTGAGCAGGTGGCCGAACTGGTCGAGCGGATGCTGCGGGCCTCAGGACGCCGGCTGGACCTCTCCAGCCCGTTCGTCGACGCGATGCTCCCGGACGGATCTCGTCTACACGTTGTCATCCCGCAGATCACCCGGACCCATATGGCCGTCAACATCCGCAAGTTTATAAGGGGAATCTCGACCCTTGACGAGCTGATCGCGCTCAACGCGCTTCCGGCGGCGGCCGCCCGGTTCCTGGAGGCCAGCGTCGTGGCCGGGCTGAACATCCTGGTCAGCGGGGGCACCCAGGCTGGAAAGACAACGCTGTTGAATGCCCTCTGTGCTGCGATTCCGGCGCGCGAACGGGTCATCACGGTGGAGGAGGTCTTTGAACTTCAACTGGGTCTTCCGGACGTCGTGTCGATGCAGACGCGTCAGGCCAATCTGGAGGGTACCGGGGAGATTCCCCTGCGAAGACTGGTGAAAGAGGCGCTGCGGATGCGTCCGTCTCGGCTGGTCGTCGGCGAGGTCCGCCAGGAGGAGTGCCTCGACCTGCTCATCGCGCTCAACAGCGGCCTTCCAGGAATGTGCACGCTGCATGCCAACTCGGCCCGGGAAGCCCTGGTCAAGATGTGCACCCTCCCGCTGCTGGCCGGCGAGAACGTGTCGGGCGCGTTCGTACTGCCGACGGTGGCGACGAGCGTCGATCTCGTGGTGCACCTCGGCTCGGAGGCATCCGGCCACCGCCGGGTGCGTGAGATCGTCGCCGTTCCCGGACGAATCGAGGGTGACACGATCGAGACGGCAGACATCTTCACGTCGGTGCGGGGCCGCCTGGAGCGGGGCGACGGCTACCCGCCACATCTGCAGCGGTTCGAGCAGGCCGGTGTCGATGTGGCCGAGCTGCTCGGTTCAGCTGGTCGCCACAGCACGGCGCGGTCATTGGCTGAGCGGGTGAGCTGAGTGGGAGCATTTCTCGGACTGATGCTGGGTGTCGGGCTCCTGCTGATCTGGCGCAGCGGCTCGCGGGCGCCGGCTCGCCGCGCCGCACCGACTACGGGCTGGACGCGTCGGCGCAGCGATCTGCTCCGCCAGGCTGGCGTGGAGGGCGTCGGCTCGCTGCAACTGCTCGGTGCCCAGATGCTCTGCTCGGTGCTCGCCGGGATCAGCGTCGCGATTCTCACCTCGACGGCATCGATAGCCCTGATGTTCGCCGTCTTCGCATTCTTCATCCCGACCACCGTGCTCGGCCGGATGCGTCGACGTCGGCAGGTCTTGCTACGTGAGCTCTGGCCCGAGGCGATAGACAACCTGGCCTCGGCGGTGCGGGCCGGGATGTCGCTGTCGGAGGGACTCTCGGCGCTCGCGATTCGCGGGCCCGAGCCGCTGCGTCTTCCGTTCGCGAGGTTCGGCGCGGCCTACCGAGCCTCCGGCCGATTTGGGGAGTGCCTCGACGTGCTCAAGGCTGATCTGGCCGACCCGGTGGGCGATCGGGTGTGCGAGACGGTTCGGGTGGCTCGGGAGGTTGGCGGCAATGACCTCGGCAACGTGCTACGGGCGCTGTCGGAGCTGCTGCGCTCCGACGCCCGCACGAGGGCCGAACTCGAGACCCGGCAGGGCTGGATCGTCAACGCGGCACGACTGGCGGTGGCGGCACCCTGGATCGTGCTGCTTCTGCTCGGCACTGAATCAACGACGCTGCAGGCCTACAACTCCACGACCGGCGTCGCACTGCTGGCTATCGGCGCGCTGGTTTGCCTGGCCGCGTACCGGATCATGCTGCGCATCGGTCAGCTTCCGCCCGAGCCGCGGGTGCTGCGATGACCCCGATTCTGGTTGGCGGATTGGTCGGGTTGCTCTTCGCGACGGGCGTCATCATCGCCGTCCGGGCGGCGCCACCGCTTCGTCCGGTGCGGCTGGAGGATCGCCTCGCGCCGTACCTGTTGGACACGCCCGTCCAATCCAGATTGTTGCAGCGACCGTCGGCGACGGCGGCGCCATTCCTGGTCATTCGCCGGCTCTTCGGCCCGCTGGGCGGCGACCTGGTGTCGATGCTCGACCGCGTCGTCGGCGGGACGGCCTCGGTACGCCGTCGGCTAGCCGGACTCGGCGGTCGCATGAGCGTCGAGGAGTTCCGAATCGAGCAGGTCGTGTGGGCCGCGCTCGGCATGATCGGTACGGCGACGCTGGTTGCCCTGCTGGGAGCTGCGCATGGGGGCGTCGATCCCGTTCTGACCATCGGCGCCGCGCTGCTCGGATTGGCCGGCGGTGTATTCGGTCGTGACTGGTGGCTGTCGCAGCAACTGCGCCGTCGGGAGAGCCGGATGCTGGCCGAGTTTCCAGTGCTGGCCGACCTGCTGGCCCTGTCGGTGATTGCCGGCGAGGCACCGGTGAACGCTCTGCAGCGAGTGTGCCGGTTGACCGGTGGCGAACTGGCCGCCGACCTCGACGGTGCGCTGGCTCAGGCTCGCTCCGGCCTTCCCATCACCAAAGCTCTGACCGAGTTGGCCGAGCGCAGCACCCTCGAAGTCTTCGCCCGCTTCCTCGAAGGTCTCGTCGTCGCCATCGAGCGGGGCACACCGCTAGCCGACGTCCTTCGTGCGCAGGCCGCGGACGTTCGCGAAGTGGCGAAGCGGGCCCTGCTGGAGGCCGGCGGGAAGAAGGAGATCTCGATGATGGTGCCGGTGGTGTTTCTGCTGCTGCCGATCACCGTCATCTTTGCCCTCTATCCGGGTTTGGCGACGCTGACGTCGCTGACCAACTAGGACCAATTCGCTCGGGCCGAGTCATTTGGCCCGGGGGGCCGGACTGTCGATTGACACTGCAAGTTAGGAACGGGGAGATGACGAATGATTGATTTCGATCTGCTGAGGGCCTGGGTGGCCGTCTCGTACGCGCGGGTGCGCGGCAGCGACCCGGAGCGCGGCGACGTGCCCGGCTGGGTGATGGTGACGATCATGACCGCGGGGCTGGTCGTGGTGATCTTTGCCCTCTTCAAGGACAAGATCACCACCGCGGTGAGCGACGCCATCGACTCCGTCACCAACAAAACTAAGTAGGTTGGGGAGTTTTCTTCCCGGATTCCGGGAAGAAAACTCCCCACGTCCGGCCAGAAGCAGCGCGCGCCTCAGCTAACGATCGGCGGGCCGTCCCAACGCTCCCAGCGGGCGAACTCCTCGACCGGCCGGCGGGAGAGCTTGGTCAGGCGCTTCGTCGGGTACCCGAGTGGCACCGCGGCGGCGATGGCGACCTCCGCCGGAAACCCGAGAAGCTGCTGTACCTCCGCCTCGGCGCCGGCCGAGAAGGTCGTCAATGCACCGGCCATTCCACGGGCGTGGGCGGCCAGGATGATGTTGTGCACGAACGGGTAGATGGAGGCGCCGCTGACGATCCCGACCCGATCGAGCGACGCGTCGATCGAGGAGACCAGTCGCAGGTCGACCCCCACCACCAGCAGCACCGGTGCGTTGGCGAGCGCGCGATACCAGCTGAGCGACGCCTCCTCGACGGCGTCGACGTCGTCCTCGGTCACCTTCGTCGGGGTGATCGTGTTGAACGCCGTCTCGCCGAGCCTGCCCTGGGCGACATAGCTGCGCACGATCCCGTTCGCCGCTTCGATCACCGCGGTCTTGGTCGCGGGGGAGCGGATCGCCACCACCCGCCACCCCTGCCGGTTGCCGCCGCTGGAGGCGAAGCGGGCCAGCTCCAGGATGGCGCCGATGTCGGCATCAGTCACCGGTTCATCGGTGAACTCCCGCCCGGCAAACGCCGTCCGGAGCACCCGCTCGAAATCCCGGTCGAAAGACGCCACAGCCAGCTCCAGTCCATTGTGGTCGGGTGGCCGGCTATCGCGGCCCGCCCCCACCACAATGGACGAGCCGGCGCCCGGTTGTCACGCAGGGAGAAGCCGAGCACGCCCCCAGATGTGCTCAGGCTCCTCCCCGGTGAGCGCAAGGCCGGGCAAACCCCTCCCTGGAGTACCCGCGCCCTCGGGTTGGCGACTACAGGACTTAGCCGCACCGCCCGGCGCCTGGACTTCATCCCGGCCCTGCGAGAAGGCCCGGCGTATCCCCGACAAATGCCGGGCCCCCTCTAGCCAGAGAGCTTACAAACATTCTGGACTGTAGGTTTCGATTCCGGGTGTGTTCTCTACTACGTCCGTGGCTGGTTCCTCCGGACCAGAGCAGCTGGGGTGGCTGGACGGACATATCACCCGGACGGAGGCCGAATCCGGGCCGCAACTCGCGTAACGTAAATCGACGTGACCGATGTCCCCGCCGAGCTCAAAGAACTCTCCGCCACCCTGGCCAGCATTGAATCCGTGCTGGATATCCCCAAGTTGCAGGCCGAGGCGGACGATCTGGAGCGCCAGGCGAGCGAGCCCAACCTGTGGGACGACCCGGAGAGCGCCCAGAAGATCAACAGCCGCCTCTCCTTCGTGCAGGGCGATATCCGCCGGGTCGAGGACCTGCGGCGGCGGGTCGACGACGCCGGCGTGCTCTGGGAACTGGCCGAGGGGGAGGACGACGAGGACTCCCGCTCCGAGGCCGAGACCGAAGTCG
Organism: Jatrophihabitans sp. GAS493; assembly: GCF_900230215.1. Lineage (NCBI taxonomy): Bacteria > Bacillati > Actinomycetota > Actinomycetes > Jatrophihabitantales > Jatrophihabitantaceae > Jatrophihabitans > Jatrophihabitans sp. GAS493. The sequence goes on from NZ_LT907982.1 coordinate 2,515,472, forward strand.
CCGACCTGCGCAAGCGCATCGACGAGCTTGAAGTCCGCACGCTGCTGTCGGGGGAGTACGACTCCCGCGAGGCCCTGGTCACGATCCGCTCCGAAGCCGGAGGCGTGGACGCGGCCGACTTCGCCGAGATGTTGCTGCGGATGTATCTGCGCTGGGCCGAGCGGCACAACTACACGGCCGAGGTGCTGGACACCTCCTACGCCGAGGAGGCCGGCATCAAGTCCGCCACCTTCGAGGTGAAGGTGCCCTACGCCTACGGCACCCTGAGCGTGGAACAGGGGACGCATCGTCTGGTGCGGATCAGCCCCTTCGACAACCAGGGGCGTCGCCAGACCAGCTTTGCCGGGGTCGAGGTGCTACCGGTGGTCGAGCAGTCCGATCATGTCGACATCCCCGACGACGATCTGCGGGTCGACGTGTACCGCAGCTCGGGCAAGGGCGGTCAGGGCGTCAACACGACCGACTCCGCGGTGCGGCTGACCCACCTGCCTACGGGAATCGTCGTCACCTGCCAGAACGAGCGCAGCCAGATCCAGAACCGGGCCTCAGCGATGGCGGTGCTGCAGGCCCGCCTGCTCGAGCGGCGCCGTGAGGAGGAGCAGACGGCGATGAACGCGCTCAAGGACGGCAGCAACTCCTGGGGCAACCAGATGCGCAGCTACGTGCTGCACCCCTACCAGATGGTCAAGGACCTCCGAACCGAGTACGAGGTCGGAAATCCCCAGGCCGTGCTCGACGGTGACATAGACGGCTTCATCGAGGCCGGAATCCGCTGGCGCCGCTCCAGCTGAGTAGTTGTTGAGTCCGCGCCGGGCCGGTTGGGGCGATCGCAAGTAACTATTCGGTAAACTTCATCCTTGTGATCCTGCTAGAGAACGTCTCAAAGGTCTACGCGGCCGGGGTTCGCCCGGCGCTGGACTCGGTGTCGCTGGACATCGCCAAGGGGGAGTTCGTCTTCCTCATCGGTGCCTCGGGCTCTGGAAAATCGACCGTTCTCCGGTTGCTGCTGCGCGAGGAATTGGCCAACTCGGGCAAGGTGAAGGTCGACAAGTTCGACGTCGGCAAGATGCCCAAGCGCAAAGTCCCCGACCTGCGACGGGCGATCGGCTGCGTGTTTCAGGACTTCCGGCTGCTGCCCAAGAAGACCGTCTACGACAACGTGGCGTTCGCCCTCGAGGTGATCAACAAGTCACAGCGGCAGATCAAGCGAACGGTGCCGGAGGTGCTCGACCTGGTCGGCCTGGAGGGCAAGGCCAAGCGCTTCCCGGGGGAACTCTCCGGTGGCGAGCAGCAGCGCGTCGCTATCGCCCGGGCCTTCGTCAACCGGCCGCTGGTACTACTGGCCGACGAGCCCACGGGAAACCTTGACCCGGACACCAGCCAGGGAATCATGGGTCTACTCGAGCGGGTCAATCGCACAGGCACCACCGTGCTTATGGCCACCCACGACAACAACATCGTCGACGCCATGCGCCGGCGGGTGATCGAACTAGAAGGCGGCAAGATCGTCCGCGACCAGACCCGCGGCGTCTACGGGGTCGGGCGCTGAGAGTCGCACCGCGTCGCCGCGGTCATCTTGGCCGCACGGCCGCCACCGCCAGTCAGCTATAAGCCTTAACCAGTTAGGAACTCATGCGAGCCAGTTTTGTGATGTCGGGGGTCGCCACCGGCATCCGGCGCAATCTCCTGATGACGATTGCACTCGTGCTGACCACGACGATCTCCCTCTTCTTCCTGGGCGGGGCGATCCTCACCAGCATGGAGATCAACAAGTTCAACGACCAGTACAAGGACAAGCTCAACGTCTCGGTGTACCTGTGTGGCACGACGCCGTCGGAGAACTGCACGCATCCGGTCACGCCCGCTGAGAAGGCCGCCCTGCAGGTCCAGTTCGCCGCCGACGATCGGATCAAGTCGGTCGAGTTCATCAGCAAGGAGGCGGCCTACGCCAAGAACAAGAACCTCCTCGGCGTCGACGCGGCCAAGTTCCTGAGCCCGTCGGACTTCCCGGATTCGTTCACCCTCAAGCTCTATGACCTCGGCAAGGACTACACCGCCGTGGCCGCCACCTACAAGGACAAGCCAGGCGTAAATGGGGTGCAGAACGTCAACGAGACGCTGAAGACGTTCCTGCGCATCTTCGACTCGGCCCGGACGGCGGCCTTCGTCTTCGCTCTGCTGATCCTGATCTGTGCCATCATCCTGATGGCCATCACCATCCAGGTCGCGGCCCAGCAGCGACGGGCCGAGACCTCGATCATGCGATTGGTCGGCGCGTCTCGCTGGATGACGCAGTTGCCGTTCATCATCGAGGCGATCATCGCGGTGGTGATCGGCGGTATTCTCACCGTCCCGGCGCTATGGTTCGCTAAGCAGCGCGTTCTCTACGACATCTTCCACAACTCGGTACGCAACCAGGTGCTGCCCGGACTGAACATCAACGACGTGCTGATCGCCAGCGGAATCTCGCTGGGAATCGGCTTGGTGCTGGCGATCGTGACCGCCTACATCACGCTGCGCGCCTACGTGCGGCTCTAGGCCCGAGAAACCAGCCGAGAAAGCCAGCAGAGAAAGCCAATGAGCCAGACCTCGTCCAGCAACCGCGACCCCGGTAAGAAGGTGGTCGCGCAGAACCGCAAGGCCAGCCATGACTACACGATCATGGACACCTTCGAGACCGGCGTGGTGCTCACCGGCACCGAGGTGAAGGCGCTGCGGATGGGACGGGCATCGCTGGTCGACGGCTTCGCAACCATCGATGACGGCGAGGTGTTCATGCACAACGTCCACATCCCGGAGTACAGCCAGGGAAGCTGGACGAACCACGCCCCGCGCCGTACCCGCAAGCTGCTGCTGCACCGCGAGGAGATCCGCCGTCTCGTCGGCAAGACCCACGAGGGCGGCCTCACGCTGGTGCCCATCTCGATCTACTTCCGAGACGGGTTGGTCAAGGTCGAGTTGGCTCTGGCCAAGGGTAAGAAGTCGTATGACAAGCGTCAGGACATGGCGACCCGGGACGCCAACCGAGAGGTCACCCGAGCGCTCGGCCGCCGCAGCAAGGGAATGTCCGACTGACTTGCTCGCCGCCGGCTAGCTGGTTTCGCCACGCAGTTGCCGACGCTCGCGCTCGGCGTTCTGCCGCATTTGAGCCACCAGCACGCCGTAGGTGAAGGCATTCTCGGATTCCGCTGAGGCGAGGTCAGCCAACCGCCGCAGCACCTGAGCGGCGACGACACTGTCGTGGAACTCCCCGAGCAGATCCTGCAGCGCGCTGGTTGCCGCTACCGTCTCCGGCTCGTCATCAGCCGCCTCGGCCGCGTACCGGACCCGCTTGCCGATCTTGCGAGCGGAGTGCAGATCTTCGTCGGTGCCGTCGAATCGGGTCGCCGTCGACAGTCGCTTGTTCAGCTTCTTCTGCACCTTGCGGACGGAGTCGTTGAGCGTCTTCGCGGGGCGCCCGGCCGCCGCGGTGAAGGGCGGGTCATCACGCCAGCGCAGGATCTCGCCCAGCAGCGCGCTGTAGCGCACCCCCGCCATCTCGGCGAGCAGGGACTGCTGCGCGTCGGCCAGTTCGTTGGTGAGGCGGGTCTTGATCTGCTCGCCGACGGGTCCGACCACCAGGTCCTCCGGCAGTTCGTCGACGGCGCTGCCGAGACGGGTCAGCATCACCTCCCGATCCCGGACCTCCCCGAGCACGGCCGCGTACCACTTCAGCTCATCTTCGAAACGCGCAGCCTGCTCACCGTCGAAGCACTCCGGGAAGCTGCGGAGCGTGCTGCGCAGTCGGCGGGTCGCAACCCGGGTCTGGTGGATCGCGCTCGGCTGCCCGGCCTGGATGGCGAAGTGGCCGCCGACGATCGTGCGGACCTGCCCGCTCATGTAGTCCATCAGAACCGCGCCCGCTGAGGCCCGCGCGCCACCGAGCCCCTCGTTGCCGATTCCGACGCGGGCCCGGGCCAGTTTCGAGCGGCTGGTGGACGGGTAGGCGCCAGCGGCCAGCAGTTGCTCACCGAGCGCCTTCAGCATCCGGCGCTTCCCGTCGCGCCCCAGTTCGATCTCGATCTCCCGCCACCTCGGGGCCCGCACCTGGGCCCGGAGCGGGAAGGCCCGCACCTCATCGTCGGCGACCTCGACCAGCAGCCGACCCTTCGCGTCGGTGAAGCGGTGGCGAGTACGACTGACGTCCAGCCGGACGCTCGGGGCGACCGAGCGGTCGCCGAGGAACGGCGCGAGAATCTGAGCCAGCTCAGGCGGGAGGACGACGCCGCCGGTCATCTCGGACTGGCCGACGATCGAGGGCCACTGAAGCTCGGCGCGGTCCTCGCCGGAGGGAACCTTCAGCTGCCAGCCGGTGTCCGCCTCACCCTCACGGTGTCGCAGCGAGATCATGAACCTCAACAGCCGATCATCCTCGGTGTCGAAGTAGGTGCTGGCGACGGCGACGGTGTCGATCGCCGGCTGGGCGACGCCGGCTTCGCTCGAGCCGCTTTCAACCCCGAGGTCAGCCGGAGCGAACGTCGGCATGACGAAATCGGGGGAGACGTCGAACTTGGTCTCGATCTCGGTCTGCATGCGGCTCGCACCCCCTGGCTCTGCCCGTCGAGTCTGGCCCGTAACCAGCATCCGGCGACGGGCCAGTCCTGCCGCTCAAGCCTAACTTGCGTCGCCGATTAAGCTGAAGGAGTACGACTCACAACATGGGGGTGAACGGTATCGACTCTGGACGTCGATGCAGGAGAAGCGGGCCGAGGACCGCATTGCTGACCTCGTTAAAAAAGCGATGCAAAACCAATAAGCGCCGATTCCAATCGCGCTGAGTTCGCTCTCGCTGCCTAAGTAGCGGAGTGACTCTGTCAGCCCGGGTTTGTTGCCGCCCCGGATGCTGGCATCAGCTAGGTGACTTACCGTCCTTGCCGGTCGCGGGCTTGGACGGGACAACTCACAGCGGCTGGGCTTGTCACCCTGGCTTGTGTGCATGACCAGGGAAGCCGAGTAGAGGCAGCGCACACTGCGCCCGGAGAAGTCCTGTTGAAGCGACAGAGGACGGGGGTTCGATTCCCCCCACCTCCACTGAAAGTTCGGCGGTCACCAAGCGGTGGCCGCCGAACTCGTTCCGCGGCACAAGCGCGCGGGCGGAAGTCGCTGGCTCGCTTCTGCTATTGGCGATTTTGGGACCGGGGCACTGAGCTACTGCTGGCCCGTACGAGGTCAATCCGAGGCGGTTGCAGCGGATGAGCTGCCAGACAAAGGTGTAGGGGCCAACACTTACCGGTGCGAAGCCGGCGTCGACGCCGAGCGACGAGTCAGTCGCGTTTGGGGTGACCCTGCCTGCTGCTCTTCGCGCGCTGCTGCTGCTTCTTGCTGCTGCCGATGATCCAGGCCAGCACCATCCCGAGGATCCCGACGATCACGAAGAGTTCCCCCAGGACCAGCACCGCGCCCCGCGCGCTAGCCCCCAGCATCAGGTTGGCGATGAGGAACAGCACCGCACCGATGACCAGGCAGTACCGGGCGGCTTCGTCTATTGCGGTGTGTCGTTTCGGCATTCACGGAGGCTACCTGAGCCGCTGGTCACCTACTCGGTGGTCCACCCGGGCGGCGGGTCCTCGCCGACCAACCCGTCGATGGACTCCCGGAGCAGATCGGCGTGTCCGGTATGCCGTCCGTACTCCTCAACGAGGTCGAAGATCAGCCGGCGCAGGCTGGCGTGCACGCCTTCGCTATTGGCGACGTGGGCCGGGAAATCAAGGCCGCCTTTCTCCAACGCCTCCTGCGCCCGGCGCTCCGAGCGACCGACCGCCGCATCCCAGAGCGCGTAGAGATCCTCCGGGGCGTCTTCGGCCGCGGAGGTGAAGACCCAATCGGGGCCGCCGTCCCAGTCGGCCGATTGCCATGGCTCACCGGGCGCTGAGCCGGTGAGTTTGAGGGTGAACGTCATGTCCTCGACACAGGCCAGGTGCTTGAGCAGACCGCCGACGGTCAGGCTCGAGGATGGAAGGCGTGCGTTGAGTGCGGCTGCGTCCAGGCCACTGGCCTTCCACCGAAAGGTCGCGCGCAGCCGATTGAGGGCGCCGAGCAGATGCTCCACCTCGGTGCCGGCGAGTGGGGGTTCCCAGGGAGTCGAGTCATCAGTCGCCACGAGCCGAAACTATCGCGGGCCAACCGCAGTCGTCGAGACCCCACGATCACCCGCTTGGCATGAAGGCCCACGGCGCCGGCTGCGGCAAGGTGAGGAGTAGTCGACTCCACGCGGCCAAGGCTGGAGATCCACAGGAGGGAACGAGCCAGATGACCACGCCGAAACCCAGTGCTGACGTCGCCGCCCCGGATCGCGGCATGGTGGCGATGGACTCCGCCGGTCGAATCCAGATTCCCCGAGTTGGCGCGATCTCCGCCGCCTTGATGCGTATCGGCTTGGGATTGGTGTACCTCTGGGCCTTCATCAGCCAGGGGTTCGGCATCCTCTACTCGAACGTGACCACCTCGGCGGAGGCGATCAACAACGACAACGCTCCGATCAAGTACGGCTGGTCATTCACCGTCGACAGCAGTCAGGGATGGATCAGCTCCGGGTTCAAGGCCTCGCCGACTTCGGGCTTTGTCAGCAATATGCACGGACCGTTGGCATTCATCCCCAAGAATCTGCCGACGGGGCTCGACGACTTCGGCTGGATGCTCGCGCTGGCCGGCCTAGGGGTGGCCCTGACATTCGGAATCTTCAACACCATCGCCGGGTGGGGCGGCCTCGTGCTGAACCTCATCATCTGGCTCGCCACCTTCCCGCCGTCCAGCAATCCCATCCTCGACGCCGAGCACATCACCTTCGCTCTGGCCATCTTTCTCATGATGTGGATCCAGGCCTCCAACTTCTGGGGGTTCGGCCGCTGGTGGCGAAGCCACACCCCGACCCTGCTCAACTGATCTGATCCCGATCCGAACTGCGCCGGCCGGAATGCTCGGATCGACAGCGGCGAATCACCTTTGCAAATCACGTACTCCGCGACACGGGCCGAGATCGCCTCCGGTGCTTGCCCCCGGTGCCATACTGCAGCCGTGAACCTAAAACTCCGACCGGAAGCGGGTCCGGACTGGGTGCTGCCGCAGGAGTGGATACCGCCGTCGGACGACTCCGTCGACGGCCGGGCCAGCCCGAGCCGGGTCGTCGTGATGGTCATCGCGGTAGGCGCGATGCTGGTCGTCCTGCTCGCCGGCGTGGCTCTCGTATCGCGAGCGGTCTTCGTCGATCATCGGGACGCGAGACAGGCCCGGGTTCTCGCGAAGTACTCCGAAATGATGCGCGGATGCGTGGCCGGCGGCACCTCCGTCGACGTTTGCTCGGCTCAGGTCTACAGCGACTGCCTGGCCGACCCGTTCTGGTCCCAGCGCAGCTTCGCCACTCTCTGGATCAGCGATGGCGGCGATGAGGCGACGACCTACTGCGGGTCACCGGCGGCGGTCGGCTGACCTGATCAGATCGGCCCTGCGTCCGACGTCCCCTGCGTCTCGGTGGCCACCTTCGTTGAGCCGATTGAGGGTCATTCTCGTTGAGTGTCTCGTCACCGTAGTGGGCCGTCGCTGGTAGAGATCGACCGATCACGGGCATGAACCCAACGAAGGCTGAAAAGCATTCTCCTTAGAAGTGAGGTTGATATCCGTGTCAGACGACATCCTGCTACCCCCGAATGGTGACGCGCCACGGCTCGCCCGCAGCTACGTCGCCGAGCAGGCGGTGGGGATCGCGCCCGGCCTCGTCGAAGATGCCGAACTGCTGGTCTCCGAACTGGTCACCAACGCACTTCGCCACGGCCGTCCCGAGATCTTGCTCAGCGTGCACCCCGACCCCCCGGGAATCGCGGTAGCCGTCGGCGACCGCGGCGATGCCGACGCCGTAGCGCCCGTCGCCGCCGATCCGGAGAGGCCGCGGGTCGGGGGTCGAGGACTCATGATCGTGAACGCGATCGCCGCCCGCTGGGGCGTCTCCCGAAACTACCCCCCGCCCGGCAAGACGGTCTGGTTTCAGCTCACCGGCTGACTCTTCCGGTCCCAGTGGACCAAGCGCAGCCCACGGTGACGGGTGTCACAGCTCGCCGAGACTGACGCGCGTTAGCGACCGCCTCCGCTGGGGATGATGCGTTCAACACACGAGTTGGAACAACCGTCCAAGACACCCGCCGACCTCCACACCACCCAAGCCAGCGCAGACATCGAGGGATCCTCATGGCCGAACTAGCGACAGCCTTCGCCGTCACACTGACTCGTAGCAGCTACCTGCCTATCGCTAGAACCGCTCCTCGGCGGGCGCGGCGATTCGTGCGGGAGGCGTGCGGTGCGGCCGCCCTGCCGGTGGACATGATCGAGGACGCCAGTTCGGTGGCCGCCGAACTGGCTAGAGCGTTCACCACGCAGACCGGCCTTCCGGTGCAGCTCACGGTCAAGGTTGAGAACGGCGCGGTGATGGTGCGCATGCAGGACCGATCGGTGACGCGGCAGATGCCGGTCGTCGGCGCGACCTCGCGCTCGCTGCCGGTGAGCCGACTCTTCGCCTCCTGGGGTTTCTGTCAGCAGCAGAACACCCGCGAATACTGGGTATTGCTCCGACCCGTCGCCGCCGAGCGGGTTGCGCCGGCCGTGATCGCGACCTCCACCGTTGCGCCGGCCGAGGGCGATCTAGCTGCGGACGCCGCCTGATCGCACCCCTGAGAGCCGACGGCCGTCGGCTCGCCGGCTTCGGTGATTAAGCTGGCCCAGTGACAGCTGAGCTCGCGCCACCCGAGTCCGTCCCCTCCGAGTCCGCAATGCGGCGCGCCCTTCGACGGGCTCGCGACGGTGCCAGCCTCGACGTCACCGAAGCATCGATCCTGCTGGCCGCCACCGGTGCCGACCTCGACCAGCTCAGTGCCATCGCTGCCCGGGTGCGCGATGCCGGACTGCGCGCGGCCGGTCAGGAAGGCCTGATCACGTACTCGCGCAAGGTCTTCATCCCGCTCACCAGACTCTGCCGCGACCGCTGCCACTACTGCACCTTCGTCACCACCCCGAATCGGGTCCACAGCGCCTACCTCGAGATCGACGAAGTCGTCGAGATCGCCGCGCAGGGAGCATTGATGGGGTGCAAGGAGGCGCTCTTCACTCTCGGTGACCGCCCCGAGGATCGCTGGCCGCAGGCGGCCCAGTGGCTGGAGGAGCGGGGCTATGACTCCACTCTCTCCTACCTGCGGGCCGCGGCCATCGCCGTACTGGAGCGCACCGGTCTGCTGCCACACCTCAACCCGGGCGTGATGAGCTGGGCCGAGTTGCAGCGTCTGAAGCCGGTTGCGCCGAGCATGGGGATGATGCTGGAGACCACCTCCCGGCGGATCTTCGCCGAGCCCGGCGGGGTGCACTTCGGCAGCCCGGACAAGGACCCGGCCATCCGGCTGCGCGTGCTGGAGGACGCCGGGCGTCTCTCAATTCCGTTCACCACCGGAATCCTGATTGGTATCGGGGAGAGCAGGGTCGAGCGGGCCGAGTCGATCTTCGCGATGCGTCAGGTCGCCCGTGAGTACGGCTCCATCCAGGAGATCATCGTGCAGAACTTCCGGGCCAAGCCGGATACGGCAATGCGCAACCAGCCGGATGCCGACCTCGACACCTTCGTGGCCGCCATCGCGGTCACCCGGCTGCTGCTCGGCCCGTCGATGCGCATTCAGGCGCCGCCGAACCTCGTCGACCTGCAGGAGTGTGCGCGTCTCATCGGGGCCGGCATCGACGACTGGGGTGGCGTCTCGCCGCTGACCCCCGATCACGTCAACCCGGAACGTCCGTGGCCGAACATCGAGGCCCTGCGCGAGGTGAGCGCGGCGGCCGGCTTGACCCTTCGCGAGCGGCTCACCGCACACCCGTCCTACGTGCGGGCCGAGACGCCATGGCTAGACCCGCGTGTGCTGGCGCACGTCCGCGCGCTCGCGCTGCCGGACGGGTTGGCTCGGGAGGACGCCGTCGTCAGCGGTCACGCCTGGCAGGAACCGGATGCGCACTGGGTCTCCTCCGGACGGGTGGACCTGCACACCGCCATCGACGACTCCGGACGCACCACCGACCGGCGTGGGGACTTCGACGAGGTCTACGGAGACTGGCAGGAGGTGGCGACCCGGATCATTCCGCAGCGCGCCGAGGCGCATCCCGAGCGACTCGATTCCGCGGTCGCCGCGGCTCTGCGGGCGGCCGAACGCAACCCGGGTGGTCTCAATGAGGCCCAGGCGCTGGCGCTGATGACCGCCGAGGGCGACGCGATGGACGCGATCTGCGCGCTGGCCGACGGGCTGCGCTCTGACGTTGTGGGCGACGAAGTCACCTACGTCATCAACCGGAACATCAACTTCACCAACGTCTGTTACACCGGCTGCCGCTTCTGCGCCTTCGCGCAGCGGGCCACCGACGCCGATGCCTACACCCTCTCCGGTGAGGAGGTGGCCAGCAGGGTTCGGGAGGCCGTCGCCGAAGGGGCGACCGAGATCTGCATGCAGGGCGGCATCGATCCGGCTATGCCGGCCTCGGCCTACTTCGACCTGGCGCGCGCGGTGAAACTGGCCGCCCCGCAGATCCACCTGCACGCGTTCAGCCCGATGGAGATCATGAACGGCGCCAGTCGGGCCAACCTGTCGGTGAGCGACTGGTTGAGCGGGGCCAAGGAAGCCGGGCTGGACTCGATCCCCGGCACGGCGGCGGAGATCCTCGACGACGAGGTGCGCTGGGTGCTGACGAAGGGGAAGTTGCCGACCAGCGCCTGGATCGACGTCGTCACCACCGCACATCGCCTCGGGATCCCGTCAACGGCGACGATGATGTTCGGCCACGTGGATCGCCCCGACCACTGGGTGCGGCACATCCAGCTCATCGGCCGGCTTCAGGACGAGAGCGGCGGCTTCACCGAGTTCGTCCCGCTGCCCTTCGTGCACAACCAGTCGCCGATCTACCTGGCCGGCCTCGCCCGGCCGGGACCCACGTCCCGCGATACCCGGGCGGTGCACGCGATGAGCCGGATCCTGCTACACGGCCGGATCCACAACATCCAGACGAGCTGGGTCAAGCTGGGCGACGAAGGTACCCGCGACATGCTCCGCAGTGGCGCCAACGACCTCGGCGGAACGCTGATGGAGGAGACGATCAGCCGGATGGCCGGATCGGAGAACGGCTCCCGCCGGGACGTCAGTGAACTGGAGGCGTTGGCGGCGAGCATCGGCCGTCCGGCCCGCCAGCGCAGCACGCTCTACGGTCGCCCCTCTGTCGTCGCTTAACGCTCAGCTGACATCAATTCCCAGCATTATCAGAACTCGGCTTGACTTAGGGGTAACGACATGGGTGTAATTCCCTCAGTGTTATCTACCCGAGACGAGTAGCGATCCGCAGATCAGCAGTCAGCTCTACTGACCGCGGTCAGGGATCCGGAGAGATCCGGAGTGATCGTCCGAGACTCGGGGTCCGGTGTCCATATCAATCCCCCGAAAAGACACAAAATGAGTGAAACGCACAGGAACCAAAGGGAGTCGCAGTGACGGACTTGATCGGTGACCAGACTGATATCACTGCGGCAGGCGACGACGAACTGACCTCGATCTTCGGTCTTCCCGACGAAGAGAGCTGGCAGGAGCGCGCCCTCTGCTCGCAGACAGATCCAGAGGCATTCTTCCCCGAGAAGGGTGGCTCGACTCGTGAGGCGAAGCGCATCTGCACCGGTTGTGAGGTCCGCACCGAGTGCCTGGAGTACGCGTTGCTGAACGACGAGCGCTTTGGTATCTGGGGTGGACTCTCCGAGCGTGAGCGGCGCCGCATGAAGCGGATGGCGATCTAACTCCGACCGGATCGGGACGCAGCCCGTCTAGAGCGGGTGGATGTCGTCGATGTCCTTGCCGATCAGCTGCGCCACCAGCTCCGCCACCACGGCGAAGACCAGGCTCGATCGTTCATCGCCGGTCGCGGTGCGTGCCTCGATCGGCCGGCGGTAGATCAAGACCACTGGTTGCGGGGAGCCAGGCGATCCTCTGCTGCCCGGACGCATCAGCCGTCCCAGGGCAACCCCGTGGTCGGCGACGACATCGCTGTCGAACTCGACATCTTCAGCCGCGGCGAAGACCGGCACGTCATCGACCGCGAACTCGATGCCGTCGAGTTCGCCCGGCCAGTGGCTCTCGAGGTGCTCGACCGCGTCGAGGACGACCTCGTCGAAACTCTGCGCTCGAGTTCGGCTGATCGGCACCCCACTGGGGGCAAGCACACCGCGCATACCGCGACCGTGACGATCTCGGCGTCGCGGGCGTCGCGCTTCGGTTCTCTCCGGCACGATGTGAACGTTACGCCCGGGCACTGACACTCCGACCCGAAATCCGTCCCGTGGCGGCCGTGACGCCGCGCACGCCATCGCTGTGGCCCGCGCCGGTGGCTGGCGGTTCCCAGGGTTCGCGACGACACGACAGGCCCCATGATTCGGCTTATCCGGGCGGCGGAGCCGTCGAGGCGCTATCGTCAGCGACTGTGAGGCATCTGCGTTCCTGTACCCGCACCGGTTGCGGGACGTCGGCGGTGGCAACGCTGACCTATGTTTACTCGGATTCGACTGCGGTCGTCGGCCCTCTCGCAACTTTCGCCGAACCGCACTCCTATGACCTCTGCGAGCAGCACGCCATGAGCCTCACCGTGCCTCGCGGTTGGGAAGTGCTGCGCCACAGCGGTGAGTTTCCGGCTCCGATGCCGCAGGCCGACGACCTCGAGGCGCTGGCCGATGCCGTCCGCGAGGCGGCCCGTTCGGAGAGCCCGCAGCTACCCGGCGGTACCCCGTACGCGGTGACAGCCGACGGGCCGAGCGCCCCCGCCAGTCAGCTCGGAGTGGCCCGCCGGGGACACCTGAGCGTCGTCCCGCCCTCGCGCTGAGCCGTATTTCATCCGCCACCGGGGGGACTGCTGTCGGAAACCCCACGCCGCTAAACTCTGCTCATGGTCAACCTCGCTGCGTTCGTGAAGGCATATGACGTGCGCGGCACGTACCCCGACCAACTCGACGAGAACGTGGCCCGGGCGCTCGGTGTGGCCTTCGTTGAGGTCACCGGCGCCAGCCGAATCGTCACCGCCCATGACATGCGCGAATCCGGACCGGCGCTGGCCGGGGCCTTCGCCCGGGGCGCCGGCGCAGCCGGCGCGACGGTTGTCGACGCGGGGCTCGCCTCCACCGACATGCTCTACTACGCGGCCGGCATCCTTGATCTGCCCGGGGCGATGTTCACCGCCAGCCACAATCCGGCCAAATACAACGGCATCAAGCTCTGCCGGGCCGGCGCGGTCGCGATCGGCCAGGACACCGGGCTCACCGAGATCCGGATCCGGGCCCAGGAACTGCTCGACTCGGGGTCCGTGCCGGACGCCGAGCCGGAGATCGAGAAGCGGGACATGCTGGGTGACTACGCCCGCTACCTGCGCTCGCTCGTGGACCTGACGGGGATCCGGCCGCTGAAAGTCGTCGTCGACGCCGGCAACGGAATGGGGGGCTACACCGTTCCGGCCGTGCTCGGCGCCGAACTGCTCGATGCGCTTCCCCTGGAGATCGTCCCGCTCTACTTCGAACTCGATGGATCCTTCCCCAACCACGAGGCGAATCCGCTGGAGCCGGCCAACCTGGTCGACCTGCAGAAGAAGGTCGTCGAGGTTGGCGCCGACATCGGCCTGGCCTTCGACGGCGACGCCGACCGCTGCTTCGTCGTCGACGCCGCCGGAAACCCTGTGTCGCCGAGTGCCATTACCGGTCTGATCGCGGTTCGGGAGCTGGCCAAGTCACCCGGATCGACCGTCATTCACAACGTCATCACGTCGCGGGCGGTACCGGAGATCATCGCCGAGCACGGCGGCGTGGCACTGCGCACCCGGGTGGGGCACTCCTTCATCAAGGGTGAGATGGCCCGCACCGGTGCGATCTTCGGGGGCGAACACTCGGCCCACTACTACTTCGCCGATTTCTGGCGAGCCGACACCGGCATGCTGGCCGCGCTGCACGTGCTGGCCGCCCTCGGCGAACAGGGCAGGACGCTGGCCCAGATCAGCGCCCAATACGAGCGCTACGTCGCATCCGGCGAGATCAACTCCACCGTCGACGACCAGACGGAGCGGATCGCCGCGATTCGCGAGGCGTTCGCTAGTCGGACGCAGAGTATTGATGAACTCGACGGACTGACCGTCGACCTCAGCGATGGGAGCTGGTTCAACGTGCGGGCGTCCAATACCGAGCCGCTGTTACGACTTAATGTCGAGTCGCCGACCGCCGGGCAGATGGCTGCGCTGCGCGATGAGGCGTTGGCGGTCATACGAGCACAGGAATCCAAGAATGGTGGTGTGGCATGACGATCTCGCCCGAACTGTTGCAGATTCTGGCCTGCCCAAGTGACGACCATGCTCCGCTGCGGGTCGACGGGGCGACCTTGGTCTGCACCAGTTGCCTGTCAACGTTTCCGGTGCGGGACGGAATCCCGGTCCTACTGCTGGACGAGGCGACGCCTGGCCCCAACGGGCTCGGCGTCCCGGCATCGGCGCCTGCGGGTACGTGAGCGTCCCTGAGCCTGAGATCCTCGACGACGCGGACGCTCTGGCGGCCCGCGATTCGGGAAACCTGCTCTGGCAGTTGGCCACCGCAGGGGCCGAGGTACGTCGCGCACAGACGGCGACCGTCGAGGCCGGCCTGTCCCGGCTGCGTTCGGAGATCCCACCCCGGGCTCTGCTGGTCGCGACCGACGGCGTCCACGCCGACTCCGGTCGCCTCGTCGTCACCGCCGCCGCAGCCCGTGCTCCGGCGCTCGTCTGGGACGACTCGGAACTCCCACAGTGGGCCGGCTCCTCGGACGCCCTGCTCGTCGGCTGCCAGCAAGGTATGTCAGCCCGACTGGCCCGTCTGGTCGATGCGGCCCAGCGGCGCGGCCTGGCGATCGCGGTGGCCGCACCGCCGCAGAGCGCGGTCGGGGAGGCGGCCGGGCGGCAGCCTCTCGTGGCGGTCGACCCGCAGATTCATCCGCTGGCCGCGCGTTGGAGTGTGCTGACCCCGCTGCTGGTCGCCGCCGCGGAGCTCGGGGTGGTCGCCGAACCGCGCTGGAGCGAACTGGCTGATCAGCTTGACGCCACCTGCTACGAGTGCCGGCCGGCGGCCGACAGTTACGCCAACCAGGCCAAGTCGCTCGCGCTGCAGCTCATGGAGAGTCTGCCGGTGGTGGTCGGCAACGGAACGCTGGCGACCGTGGCCGCCGAGACGATTGCCCATAGTTTTCAGAGGATTGCCGGCCTGCGTGCGCTCTGGGCGACGATGCCCAATGGTGCCGACCGGATCGCGGCCGTACTGGCCGAGTCGGCAGCGACGTCCGCTGAGGACGATTTCTTCGCCGACCGGGTCGAGGATGCCGTGCTGAAGCCGCGGCTCATCCTGGTCGGGGGTGAGCGG
This sequence comes from Jatrophihabitans sp. GAS493, assembly GCF_900230215.1. NCBI lineage: Bacteria > Bacillati > Actinomycetota > Actinomycetes > Jatrophihabitantales > Jatrophihabitantaceae > Jatrophihabitans > Jatrophihabitans sp. GAS493. The sequence continues at coordinate 2,530,920 of NZ_LT907982.1, forward strand.
GCGCCGCTGCGGCCGGCTGAGTTCGGCTCGGCCTCGCTGGTCGAGGAGTCGCCGGACGAGGCGGCCGCGCGGCAGGCCCTGAGCGCGCTGCAGGCAATGGCCGAGCGGTCGAATCTCCGATCCTGGCCGGTCGAGGTGCCCGAGGCGACCGCGCTGACCCGCTACGGCGTGGCGACAACCTTCGGAGATTTCGCGGCGGCGTACGTGGCCCTGGCCACCGGACGTTCGACCGCCGAAACCGAGAGCTCGCTGCTGTGAGCGATCACAGCTCGTCGAAGGCGGTTCTCGCGGCGCTGGCGGCCAACCTCGCGATCGCCGTGATCAAATTCGTCGCCTACGCCTTCACTCTCTCGTCGTCGATGCTGGCCGAGGCGGTGCACTCAGTCGTCGACTCGGGCAACCAGGTGCTGCTGCTCATCGGCGCTCGCCGCTCCCGACGGGTGGCCACTCCCGAGCATCCGTTCGGCTACGGTCGGGATCGCTACGTCTACGGCTTCCTGGTTGCTCTCATGCTCTTCTCCGCCGGTGGACTCTTCGCCGTCTTCGAGGGTGTCGAGAAGCTCCTTCACCCGCACCCGATCGATCGGGCGCCGATAGCGTTCACGGTGCTCGGCATCGCGATACTGCTTGAGTCATTCTCCTTTCGTACCGCGGTGCGGGAATCGCGCGCGTTGAAGGGCGATGACAGCTGGCCCGCCTTCATCCGGCATGCCAAAGTGCCTGACCTGCCGGTCGTGCTGCTGGAGGATTTCGCCGCGTTGATCGGTCTGCTGCTGGCAGTGATAGGCGTGGGAATCTCAGTGATCACCGATAACGGCATCTGGGACGGCATCTCGACCGTCAGCATCGGCGCCCTGCTCATCTCGGTCGCCGTGATCCTGGTGATCGAGACGAAGAGCCTGCTGCTGGGCGAGGCCGCGGCGCCCGACGTGATCGCCACGATCGCCGGTGCCCTGCGCGGCCACGGCGTGGACCGGGTGATCCATCTGCGCACCATGCACCTCGGGCCGGAGGAGTTGCTGGTCGGGGCGAAGCTCGCCATGCCGGCCGCCACCTCGCTGGCCGACGTGGCCAAGGCCATCGACGCCGCGGAACTGCGGGTCCGTACGGCAGTGCCGCAGGCTCGCGTCATCTATCTCGAACCCGATCTCGATCGAGATGCGCCGGAGCGGCCTGAATTGCAGAACGTCGCAGCCGATGCGTCGGCGAAGAGCGGCCCCGAGTGAACCCGCCCGCCGTCGTCCGGTTGAAGGGGGTGATCCGCCACTATCGCTGGGGTTCGACGACCGCCATTCCGGAACTGCTCGGCATCGAACCGACGGGGGAGCCGGTCGCTGAACTCTGGTTGGGGGCGCATCCGGATGATCCGGCCGAGGTGGTGGAGGCGGGCGTCTGCCTGGACGAGCTGATCGCCTCAGACCCGGTGCGGATGCTCGGCGCCGGCTCGGTCGAGCGCTTCGGGCCCGGGCTGCCCTACCTGCTCAAGCTGCTGGCCGCCGGCCGGGCCCTGTCGATTCAGGTGCACCCGACGGTCGAGCAGGCGCGACACGGCTACGTCCAGGAGCGAGCGAACGGCGCACCCGGGCCGTACAACTATCAGGACAAGAACCACAAGCCGGAGCTGCTCTGTGCCTTGACGCCGTTCCAGGCGCTCTGTGGCTTCCGCGCGGTTGAGCAGACGCGGCAGTACCTGGACGCGCTGAACGGCGTGGGCGAGCCGATTCCGGGGCTCGTCCAGCTCGCGGCCGAGCTGAACTCCGCCGACGGGCTCCGCGCCGCCTTCAGCTGGCTACTGCGGCTACCCAAGCCGCAGGCGCAGCAGTTGGTGGCCGACGTTGTCGCCGCCTGCGCCGCGCTGGTCGCCTCCGATGAGCCGTCGGCCGATCAGTGGGGACGGGCCGCAGCCGCGACCGTGCTGGCGGCCTCGGATTTCCCGGGCGACATTGGCGCCGTGGTGGCCCTGCTGCTGAACTTCGTCGAACTGCAGCCGGGGGAGGCGATCTTCCTGGCCGCCGGAAATGTGCACGCCTACCTGCGGGGCCTCGGCGTCGAGATCATGGCCAACAGCGACAACGTGCTGCGCTGTGGACTTACGTCCAAGCACATCGACGTGGAGGAGCTGCTGCGGATCACCGATTTCTCACCGCTGCCGGATCCGCGCTGGTCGCCCACCGGGACCTCGACCGAGCGAACCTTCGCCGTGCCGGTGCCCGACTTCGCGCTCACCGAGCTGACCCTGGACGGTTCGGTGACCGAGGTGTCGGCGCCGTCGGCGGTGATCCTGGTCTGTACGGAGGGCTCGGCGGCGGTTGAGTTCGGCGATTCGCAGATCCTGCTGGCGGTCGGCGAGGCCGCCTTCATCCCGGCGAATGCGACCCCGGCGACCCCGGCGCCCCCGACAACCTCGGTGCGCCTGCGTGGTAAGGGCACCGTCTTCAGTGCGACGACTGGCCGATGAGCAGGCTTCTCGAAATCTGACACAACCGTGCTAGGGTTGGCGACGATGAAACCGTTGACCATCCAGCAGGCCGCCGAGGCCACCGGTTGGTCGCAGCGCATGTTGCGTTATCTGGAACAGTCCGGCTTGGTGACTGCGATGCGGTCACCGGGCGGGCACCGTCACTACGGGCCCCGTCAGATCGAACAGCTACAGAGGCTGCGTGAGCTGATCGGTGCCCACGACCTGGGCATCACCGACATCGCCTTCGAACTACGTATGCGTACCGACTCGAGCCTGGCCCGAGCGGTGGACGACTGGTTCGGGGCGGTTCATCGGTTCGCCGCCCCCGAGCACGCCGGCATCTACCGGCGGCTCGCCGCCCAGCAACAATCACAGGATCACCGCCTACACACAGGAGAAAAAGTGAGCGTCACCCTTACCCCGGACAGCGCCGGCTCGGTCACCGACTTCAAGGTCGCCGACCTCAGCCTCGCCGCCTTCGGCCGCAAAGAGATCCAGCTCGCCGAGCACGAGATGCCCGGCCTGATGGCGCTGCGCCGCGAGTTCGGTGCCGCCCAGCCCCTGAAGGGCAAGAAGGTCGCGGGCTCGCTGCACATGACCGTGCAGACCGCCGTGCTCATCGAGACCCTCGCCGCCCTCGGTGCCGACGTTCGCTGGGTCAGCTGCAACATCTTCTCGACGCAGGACCACGCCGCCGCCGCGATCGTCGTCGGCCCGAACGGAACTCCGGAGAACCCGCAGGGCATCCCGGTCTACGCCTGGAAGGGCGAGACGCTGGAGGAGTACTGGTGGTGCACCGAGCAGATGATCGTCTGGCCGGACGGCAGTGGACCGGACTCCATCGTCGATGACGGCGGAGACGTCACCCTGCTCATCCACATGGGCGTCGAGTTCGAGGCCACCGGAGCGGTTCCGTCCACGGACGAGAACGACTCCGAGGAGTACGGCATCATCCTGGACACGCTGCGCCGCTCGATCGCCGAGCAGCCCGGCAAGTACACCCGCATCGCCGCGGACATCGTCGGTGTCACCGAGGAGACCACCACCGGCGTGCACCGCCTCTACGAGTTCGAGAAGGCCGGCACGCTGCTCTTCCCGGCGATCAACGTCAACGACTCGGTGACCAAGAGCAAGTTCGACAACAAGTACGGCGTTCGCCACTCCCTCATCGACGGCATCAACCGCGGCACCGACGTCATGATCGGTGGCAAGATGGCCGTCGTTCTCGGCTACGGCGACGTCGGCAAGGGCTCGGCGGAGTCGCTGCGGGGCCAGGGTGCCCGCGTCGTTGTCACCGAGGTCGACCCGATCTGCGCACTGCAGGCGGCGATGGACGGCCTGCAGGTCGTCACCCTCGACGACGTGGTCGGTGAGGCCGACATCTTCATCACCACCACCGGCAACAAGGACATCATCATGGCCGAGCACATGGTCCAGATGAAGCACCAGGCGATCGTCGGCAACATCGGTCACTTCGACAACGAGATCGACATGGCCGGTCTGGCCAAGGTGCCCGGCGTGGTCAAGAACGAGGTGAAGCCGCAGGTTCACGAGTGGGTCTTCCCGGCCACCGCCGACCGTCCGGCGCACTCGATCATCGTGCTCAGCGAGGGTCGCCTGCTCAACCTCGGTAACGCGACCGGCCACCCGAGCTTCGTCATGTCGGCGTCGTTCGCGAACCAGACGATCGCCCAGATCGAGGTGCACACCAAGCGTGGCGAGTACGACAAGAAGGTCTACGTGCTTCCGAAGCACCTCGACGAGAAGGTCGCCCGTCTGCACCTGGACGCCGTCGGCGCCAAGCTGACGATCCTCTCCAAGGCCCAGGCCGAGTACATCGGCGTCGATGTCGCCGGCCCGTACAAGCCGGAGCACTACCGCTACTAAGCTCTCCCGCTAAATCACTTAGCTGACGTTCGGCCCAGGATGCATTCGTGCCTCCTGGGCCGAACGCGTCTCACCAGCGACCCGGCTGCATCGCTTCGGTCCGCCGGCGTCGTTCGGCCAGAACGGTGGTGAGCACCAGGGGAGTGGGCGTACCCCACGGCGGCGGCGGCGCGATGACCGCCTCGAGGCGGGCCCGCAGGTCGTTGCCGAGGCTCTGCTGCGCGGGCAGCGACATCTCGCTGGCCCGGGTGACGAACTGCCGGACACTGAGGGCGAGTTGGTCGTCGAGGCGGGTCAGATCCAGCGAGACGGCCCACGGCACGAGCTGCGGGGGGACCCAGAACTGGGGGGCGACCGCCCCCGCCGCTCGACTGCCGGTGCGTTCGTTGATGACGAAGCTGCCGGCCATCAGATCGCCGATGCGCTTGTTCCGTTCGGAGAAGGTCGCCGTGAGAATGCCGGCCGACGTGCCGAGGAAGAGGAGGAGCCCCGGCTTCTCGAGCAGCAGACTGGAGAGGCCGCGGACCAGGGCTCGACGGAAGCCGAGCGGGCCGCCGTCGTCACGGACCGCCCGCACGCCGAGGGCGAGTTTGCCCAGCGTCTTGCCGTTGCTCAGCCACTCGCAGACCGTCGGATACCCGCCGAAGGCGCAGACCAGGCCGACGACCAGGACCGCGGCGGAACTGGCTGTGTCGAAGGCAGCGGCGGCCAGCGCGAAGCAGAACAGGATGACCAGTTCGACGGCCAGATCGATGAGGGCGGCCACGGTACGGGTGCCGACCCCGGCCGGCGCGAGATCGATCGCGACTCCCTCGCCGGAGATGATGCTGCTCATTCGCTGCTCGTCCTCTCGCGCTGCTCTGACGCTGCACAGTCTCGCATCTAGACTCCGAACGTGGATGTCGACGCGTTCGTGGCCGGGCACCGACAGGAGTGGGCTCGGCTGGAGCAATTGTCGGCCCAGCGACGTCTGAATCCGGCCGAGGTCGACGAGCTGATCGCTCTCTACCGCCGCACCGCTACGCACCTGTCGCTGGTTCGCTCCCGCACCCCCGACCCCGCGACCACGGCCCACCTTTCGCGGTTGCTCTCCCGGGCCCGGGCGGCGGTCGTCGGCGAGCCGCAGGCCCGCGGATGGGCGGCGCTGCGCCGGGGCGTGCTGGTCGATTTTCCGGTCGCGGTGTACCTGGCCTGGCGGTGGTGGGTCAGCGTCGCCGTGGCAAACATCGCGGTCGCCGCCGCCATGATGCTCTACCTGCAGGCCCATCCGCGGAAGCTGGAGCAGGTGCTCTCCGACGACCAGATCAAGCAACTGGTCAACCACGACTTCGCCGACTACTACCGTGAGAACGCAGCCCATTCCTTCGCGCTCAAGGTGTGGACGAACAACGCGCTGGTCGCCGCGCTCGCCCTCTTCCTCGGGGTCAGCATCGTCGGCACCATCTACGTGCTGTTCCAGAACATCCTCAATCTGGGCGTCGTCGGCGGGGCGATGCTCTCCGCCGGAAAGGCGAGCATCTTCTTCGGGCTGATCCTGCCGCACGGCCTGCTCGAGCTGACCGCGATCTTCGTCGCGGCGGGGGCCGGGCTACGCGTCGGCTGGGCCTGGATCGCTCCGGGGCGCCAGCCCCGATCGCGGGCGCTGGCCCAGGCCGGGCGCTCGGCCGTGACCATCGCGCTGGGACTGGTGGTCGTCCTGGCCGTATCTGGCGTGCTGGAGGCCTTCGTCACGCCATCCGGCCTGCCGACCGCGGCCCGGATCGCCATCGGAGTCCTCGCCGAGGTGGCTTTCCTGAGCTACGTCGTGATCCTCGGTCGGCGCGGGGTTGCCGCCGGCGCCACCGGTGACCTGCCGCTGGGCGAGCAGGAGGACTACCTACCGGTCGCCTGACCCGGGACCGGTCCGGCCCGGTCCGGTGTCAGGCGACTTCAGAGACGCCCGGCGGCCTTGAGGTCGAGGTAACTGTCGGCCACCTTGGAGGCGAAGGTGTCGGCCGGGGCCTGCACCACGACGGCGCCGAGCCGGGTGAGACGGGCGGCGACCTCGCTGCGCGCCTGCAGGGCGAGTTCGGCGGCGGCTGCGGTGTACGTCTCGTCCGGGGTGGCCCGCGCGCCGGTGAGTTCGATGAGATGGGGATCGATGACGCTGGCGACCACGAGCAGGTGACGCTGGGTCAGGGCCGCGGCCGCGGCGAGTAGACCGTCGGCCGCCGTCTCGTCGAGGCTGGTGAAGAGGACGACCAGCGCCCGTTTGGAACTCGTCCGGCGGATCTCGGCCGCCAGCAGTTGCGGATCGGTCTCGACCAGCGTTGCCTCCAACGGTGTCAACGCCCCCACCAACTGGGCCAGGGTGTCGGCCCGCGAGCTCAACGGCAGGCGAGCCTGAACCTTGGTGTCGGCGGCGATCATGGCCACCCGATCGCCGGCCCGGGCGGCGAGTGCGCCGAGCAGCAGAGCGGCGTCCAGTGCCGCGTCGAGTCGAGGTTCGTCGCCGATCCGGGCGGCGGAGCTGCGGCCGGTGTCCAGGGCCAGCACGATGTTCCGATCCCGCTCCGGGCGCCAGGTGCGCACGACGGTGTCGCGGTGACGAGCCGTGGCCCGCCAGTCGATCGAGCGGACGTCGTCTCCGGCCACGTACTCGCGCAGCGAATCGAACTCGCTGCCCTGCCCGCGCTGACGAACCAACACAGCACCGTCGATCTGGCGTAGTCGCGACAGCTTCTCCGGCAGGAACTTGCGGGAGGCGAACGCCGGGAGCACCTTCAGCGTCCCCGGTACCGGCAGGCGGCGCTGCCGCGCGGCCAGCCCGAGCGGGCCGCGCGCGCGCACCGACACCGTGACGCTGCGGCGCTCGCCCCGACGGGTCGGCCGCAACCGGGTCCGCACCGCGACCCGATCACCGGCGGCGATTCGCACCGGGGTGGCATACGGCTGGGCGCCGCTGGACGGTGTCCAGCCGTCGTTGATGACCCCGCGAAGGGTCCGCCGCCCGACGTTGAGGACGCGCAGCGTGGTCTCGCCGTCGCCGCCGAGGCGCACGGCGGCGCTGGGGTCGCGGCTGAAGCGCAGGTCAGCGATCCGGGCCGCGGCGAGCAGGTCGACGATCACGGCCAGCAGGAGCAGCCCGAAGACGGTCCAGACGATCGCGGCCGGAAGAACCACCAGTAGTAGGCAGCATCCGAAGACCGCCACGAGCCGCCCAGTGATCGCCATCGCCGAAGCCTATGCCGTGGTCGACGCAGCTTCAGCGGGGCGCAGGCTCAACGGGGGGGCTCAACAGGGGGCGGGCTCAGCGGGGGGCGGGGACAGACGTGAGCACTGAACTCAGCACCGAATCGGTGGTGACGCCTTCGAGTTCGGCCTCGGGTCGAAGGACGATGCGGTGCCGGAAGGTGGCCGGCGCCAATGCCTGGACATCGTCCGGGGTGACGAACTGGCGCCCGGAGAGCCAGGCCCAGGCCCGCGCGGCGGCCAGCAGGGCAATCACTCCGCGTGGCGAGACACCGAGCGAGGTTGCGGGCGCGGCTCGGGTCGATCGGGCCAGCTCCACGATGTAACCGAGAATCTCCGGAGCCGCGTAGACGCGACCGACCGCGTCGGCGGCGGCGGCCAGGTCGTGGGCGGTGGCGACCGGGCGGACTCCGGCGGCGGCGAGGTTGCGCGGGTTGAAGCCGGCGGCGTGCGCGGTGAGCATCCGCAGTTCGGTCTCCCGATCCGGCAGCGGCATCGTGACCTTCAGCAGGAACCGATCCAGCTGCGCCTCGGGCAGCGGATAGGTCCCCTCGTACTCGACCGGGTTCTGCGTGGCGATGACGCAGAACGGGTCGGGGAGTAGCTGCGGCTGCCCGTCGACCGAAACCTGCCGCTCCTCCATCGCCTCCAACAGGGCCGACTGCGTCTTCGGCGGCGTCCGGTTGATCTCGTCGGCCAGCAGCAGGTTGGTGAAGACCGGTCCGGCCCGGAAGGTGAACTGGCTGGTCGCCGAGTCGTAGACCAGCGAACCGGTGACGTCGCCCGGCATCAGGTCGGCGGTGAACTGGATGCGGGCCGTCTGCAGGTCCAGGGCCGCCGCCACCGTGCGCACCAGCAGCGTCTTGGCGACCCCGGGGACGCCCTCGATGAGGACGTGGCCCCGGCAGAGAAGGCCGACCAGCAGCCCAGTGACCGCGGCATCCTGGCCGACGATCGCCTTGCTCACCTCGGCTCGGACCGCGCCGAGTGTGGCTCGCGCGTCGAGTGTTGCTGGCTCGGTCACGGCGTGTCGTCCTTCGCGATTGTTCGGGCTGGCTGACTGGTTGCGGGGGAGCCGGACGAGGTGGGTTGTGGCTCCGTTGCGCCTGCGGTGACCGACTCTTCCAGGGCGGTCAGCTCTTGGGCGAGCCTAGTCAGACCGGCGTCATCGGACGGAACCGGCCCGAGCAGCACATTGTCGGCTCCCGGTCGGTCGATCATCGCCGCGATCGTGACCGGTTCTGTCGTCGCTTCGACCCCGAGGTGTGTGGCCAGACGCCTGGTCGTCGCACCCCGTAGGGCGGTGGCGGCGCTCTGACGAGCCTCGGCGCGCCGATACAGGCGGCCATGACCCTCGACCACCTCGGCGGCCCGTACGACGACGGGCAGCGGCTCGGTGACGACTGGTCCGAAGCGGCGCCCGCGCCAGAGCGCCAACAGCATCCCGAGACCCACGAGCCACCAGACCGCGTGCACGGTCCAATCCGGGAAGAGCGACCAGACTGAGCTCGTCTGGGACGCCTCGGGGTCGGCCGCGGCGAGCAGCCAGGAGATGTCCGTGACACGACCGTTGTCGGTAATCAGGTTGATCGCCAGTGCCGCGACGCCATCGTGTCCGAGACGCCGGTTGGTGATCAGGTCGGCGCTGCCGATCGCCACGAAGCGTTCTCGGATGACGATCCGCCCCCGGTAGCAGGACTCGTCGGCGTATAGCAGGGCATCAGTGAAATCGACGGTTCCGGCCGCCACCGCGCCCGGTGCGCGGCAACCCGGCGGCACCGAGTCGGGGCCGGCACTCCGATCGGTGAGCTGGGCCAGGCTGCCGTCCAATATGGCGAGCTGGTCGGACGTCGGCTCCAGTAGCACCAGTCGGTGGTTCGCGGCCAGCGTGCGCAGCTGGTCGTCGGAGTAGAGCTCGGGGCTCGTCACGACGACGGTGGAGGAGCCGGTGAGGTCAGCGATGCTGGTCGCCCGATGGATCACCACTCCACGCCGGCTGAGCAACTGGGCCACCGCCCGGGAGCCGTCCTTGCTGGCCGAGTTCGGGTCCAGCGGCGATCCGGGCGCGGCCGAGTCGGCGGTCTTGATGATCGCCGCGCAGACGATCAGTGCCGCGAAGACGAACCAGAGCCGGGACCGACGCCACCACGGGCGTAGCAGCGGAGCCGGGGCGGTGCTCGCCGCATCCGCATTTCCCGCTGAGTGCGGTGTCGTCACGACGGCACCGCATAGCGGGGTGCGGCGCTCGCAGCATGCTGCACGGACGCCTGCCGAACCGCCTCCGAAGCAGCGCGTCCGAGCTCGTCATCGGCCGCCGTTGCCGGGCGATCACCGAACCAGATCTCGTCGAACGCGGCGGCGGCCTGGGTGAGCACTTCGGCGGCAGCGGGCAGTCTCTCTCCGGCGGCGCGGGCGAGTTCGCTACCGGTGCGCCCCGGCATCGGGTCCAGCACGCCCCGTCGTTCGATGCTGGCCGCGCAGTCGCGCAGCCATTCGCGGACGGCCAAGGCGTATTCGCCGGCTGCGCTGTGGCGCTGCGCTGCGCGCCGATGGTCGACCTCGCTCAGCGGGCCCAGCGGATCGGCGGCCACTTCTCGGGCCTGCCGCCTGAGGCGCCCGGCCCGGCGTAGGGCGAGCACGGTCGCGGTCAGCGCGGCGGCCGCGATGACCAGGATCGCCACATCGACCAGCCGCCCGCTGCCGGCGTGCGACAGCAAGGAATCGAGCTTGGCCCCGGTCCAGTCGAGCACCCGCTGGGTCAGCGAAGGGTCGTCCCGGTGGTATTCGGGCTTCGACAGTTCCCGCTGCGCCGCCGTCTGAGCCGCCGGCCCGCTAACCGGATCGCCGCCCGGGTTGAGCAGCCAGGCAATCACGCCGCTACCGCGGCGGCTGCAGGGCCGCCTGCTGCAGCACGATGTCGAGGCCTTCCCGGCGCATCCGCTGGTCTACGTAGAGCAGCGCGTCGATACCGGCCTTGATCGGCGCGGCGAACGTGGTGATGAGCACCGAACCGATCGAGGTGATCAGGACGTAGACGGCGAAGTTCCCGTCCGAGCCGCCGGTCAGGCTCTGGCCCGAGATGAGGGTCGCCGCGATGGAGAACGGTGCCGCGACGATCACCGAGATGATGGAGACGATGATCCAACCGAGCGCGCGGATGCCCCAGACGCGCCAGAACGATCCGTCGACGAGGTGCTTGGAGCGACTCAGGGCGCCCCCCAGGGACACCTTCTCGACCATGAAGGCTGGGATCGCCAGCGCCCAGATGCCCCATAGCCAGATACCCGGCGCAAGGCAGAAGAGCAGCCCGATCGTCGGAACGATCCCGACGATCAAGGAGAGGCCGATAAGACCCGGCAGCCTCGGACGCGTGCGAGCCCACACTTCAGCCAGCTCGATCCTGCGGCCCAGTACGTCGTCGGTGACCACGATGGTGAGCATGCCGGTGAGGACGGCCCCGAAGACGACGGTGACGCCGAGTGACAGTAGTCCGCCTCCGAGTGCCCCGGCGACCTGTCCACCGCTGAGCCCGACTGTGCCGTCGTCGTTGGTCGAGAAGCTGCCCAGATCGCTCAGGTTGTGATTGAGGATCAGCTCGAAGATCGCGACCACCGCGACCTGCAGGACGGCGATGATCGCCGAGAGGCCCAATGTCGCCTTGGGGTTGCGCCGGATCGTGCGGAAACTCCCGTCGAGGATGTCGCCGACGCCGAGCGGACGCAGCGGGATCGATCCCGGCTTCGGGGCCATCTGCGCGTAGTACTGATTCAGGTGCGGCGCGCCGCCATAGCCGCCACCGGCCGGGCCGTTGTAGCCGGGCGGCGGCGAGTAGTTCGGCGGTCCGTAGGCGGCGGGCGGGGTATAGCCGGGTGGGGTGTAGCCCGGCGGCTCGTAGCGCGCCGGCGGATAGTTCGGCGGAATCGGTGGAGGTGGTCCGGTCGGCGGTGCGTAGCTCGGACCGTATCCCGGTGGCTGATAGTTCGGCGGCTGGTCAGCGGGCGGCTGGTAAGTCGGTGGCTGGTAAGTCGGTGGCTGGTAAGTCGGTGGCTGGTAAGTCGGTGGAACGGACTTCTCCAGCGATACCTGATCGTCTTTGTCGCCGCGGTCGCCCGCGTCGTCCGCTCCGGCGTCTGCCACGGCGCTCCCGCTTCCCTGCTCGTTCGAGACCTTCGACGGCACCCGCCGAGGCGACCCAATCTTGTCACCGGTCTACGGCTGGCCCAACTCGCAACACACGCGCGGAACCGGTTACACCCTCGTTGGCTCAAAAAGTGCCACGATGTAGACATGAAACCCCGTGTCCTCGTCGTGGACGACGACCTTGCGCTATCCGAGATGCTTGGCATCGTGCTGCGTACGGAGGGTTTCGAGCCAGGTTTCGTGGCCGATGGCACCGGCGCGCTGGCCGCTTTCCGTGAGATGACCCCGGACATCGTGCTCCTCGACCTGATGCTGCCCGGGCTCTCCGGGCTGGACGTCTGCCGTGCGGTGCGGGCCGAGAGCGGGACGCCGATCATCATGCTGACCGCGAAGAGCGACACCGTGGACGTGGTGCTGGGGCTCGAGTCCGGCGCCGACGACTACGTGGTGAAGCCGTTCAAGCCCCGCGAGCTGATCGCGCGGATGCGGGCCCGGCTGCGCCACCACGACGAGGTGGTCAGCGAGACCCTGACCATCGGCCCGACCGACTCCCCGGTCACCATCGACGTCCCGGCGCATCAGGTGACCCGTGATGGCGAGGTGGTGAGCCTGACGCCGCTGGAGTTCGATCTGCTGGTCGCGCTGGCCCGTAAACCCCGGCAGGTGCTGACCCGTGAAGGTCTGCTGGAGCGGGTCTGGGGCTACCGGCATGCGGCCGACACCCGCCTGGTGAACGTCCACGTGCAGCGGCTGCGCTCCAAGATCGAGCGCGACCCGGAGCGGCCGGAGGTGGTACTCACGATTCGCGGTGTGGGGTACAAGGCCGGCCCGCCGTAGACCCCATCCGTGGAGACCGTCCGTTGTCGCCGAGCTCCTCGAAGCGTCTGGGAAAACCGAGCCCCAGCTGAGTGCGGAGAGCCGCCGGCAACAAACCCTGGTATGAACGTTCTGCTATGAGAGCTCTGGAATGAACGCGTTCGCCGAGAAAATCGCCGCGCTGCGTTCAGCCGACCATCCGAGGTTGCGCGCGATCGGGTCGAGGGTCTCCCAGTTCGCGAACCGGCTCCGGCAGACATGGAGTCGCTCACTGCAACTGAGGGTCGGGGTGACCACCGCGACGGTCACGTCAGTTGTCGTCATCCTGGTCGGCGTCTTCCTGGTCAACCAGATCAGCGCCGGAATTCTGCGGGCCAAACGCGACGCCGCGATCGCTCAGGCCAACACCGGCCTGCAGACTGCGCAGCGGGTGCTCTCCGGAGTCGGCGTCGGGGACGTCGCCGGGGTCAGTGCGGCCGTAGACCAGATCCAGGCCAACCTCACCGCCACCGGCCCCTCGGCGGGCCTGTTCACCATCGAGATCGAATCCACCAGTGCACCGCTGAGCACTGCGCAGTCCGAGACCGGCATCCCGATCGAGCTGCGGCGACTGGTTCAGGGCGGAAATCTGGCCGTGCAGTACTCGCCGATCTCGCAGGCCGGACACCGCGACCCGGTGCCCGGTCTCATCGTCGGTGAGCCCATCTCGGCCGCCGGTGGCGTCTTCGAGCTGTATTACCTCTTCGCCCTCACCGCCGAGCAGAGCACCATCTCGCTGGTCCAGCGCACAGTTCTCATCTCCGGCATCGTGCTGGTCATCTTCATCTCCGGCATCGCCTACCTCGTCACCCGGCAGGTGGTCCGCCCGGTTCAGGTCGCGGCGGCGACGGCCGCCCGATTGGCCGCCGGTGACCTGTCGCAGCGAATACCGGTTCACGGCACCGATGACATCGCCCTGCTCGGTCAGTCCTTCAACGACATGGCCGGGAGCCTGCAGGGCCAGATTCGCCGCCTTGAAGACCTCTCCCGCCTGCAGCAGCGCTTCACCAGCGATGTCTCGCACGAGCTGCGGACCCCGCTGACCACGATCCGGATGGCCACCGAGCTGCTTTACTCCGAACGCGCGGAGTTCGCTCCGGTGCTGGCCCGTTCGGTCGAGCTGCTGCTCACCGAACTGGACCGTTTCGAGGCGCTGCTGGCCGATCTGCTGGAAATCTCCCGCTATGACGCCGGTGTCGCGCGGCTGGATTCGGAGAAGACGGATCTGCGTGGGGTGCTGGCCAACGCGGTGGCGGCCAGCAACACGCTGGCCCAGCGGCACGGCATCGAGCTCGTCGTCGACGGGCCGGCCACTCCGGTACTGGTCGAGATGGACGCGCGGCGGGTCGAGCGGATTCTGCGCAATCTCATCGGCAACGCCCTCGACCATGCCGACGGGCGTCCCGTGGTCGCCACCGTGGCCGCCGACGAGCACTCGGCCGCCGTCGCCGTGCGCGACCACGGTGTGGGGCTCCGTCCGGGTGAGGCCGGTCTGGTCTTCAACCGATTCTGGCGTGGTGACCCCTCCCGCAGCCGTCTCACCGGCGGCACCGGGCTGGGCCTGGCGATCAGCCTCGAGGACGCCCGCCTGCATGGCGGATGGCTGCAGGCCTGGGGCGAGCGGGGTCTCGGTGCCCAGTTCCGGCTCACCCTGCCGCTGAACCTGGGGGACACGCTGGTCTCGTCCCCGCTACCGCTTGAGCCCGAGGCACTGATCGAGTTCGACGTGAGGCAGGACGGATGAACCCCCGAAACCGAATCAGCCGCACCGTCATTCGCCGGCCCCGTCGCAGCCTGACCGGGCTTGCCCTGCTCGCGCTCGTTTCGCTGCTCTGCGCCGCCTGTACCGGCGTTCCGACGCAGTCCAGTCCGCAGATCGTCCGCGGCCTGGGAGACGTGACGTCGGTGTCCGCGCCGTCCATCGCACCGATCCCCAACGCCGATCCACGCACGATCGTGCAGGGATTCCTGCAGGCCAACGTCAGCGATGTCGATGACCACCATGCGGCCGCGCGGGCTTTCCTGACCGTCGACGCCCGGGGCAAGTGGAACGACAACACCACCACCGTGGTCGACAGCTACACCGTCGGAGTCAGCGACCCGTCCAACAATGTGGCCGTTACCGGTCAGCAGGTCGGGTCGATCGACGCCCGCGGCATCTATACCGCCGATCTCAGCGGCGACGGATCCGTCGGCGACAGTGTGGAGTTCACCTTCGTGATGCGCCAGGAGAACGGTCAGTGGCGCATTCAGCAGCCGCCGAACGGCCTCATCGTGCAGCGGTCGGACTTCGAGACCCGGTACTCCGTGCAGACGCTGTACTTCTTCGACCTCGCCCAGCAGCGACTGGTGCCGGACCTGCGCTACACCTCGCTCGGCGACCCGCAGGCGATCGCCTCCTGGCGCTTGACCCAGCTGATCACCGGACCCCGCCCCGAACTGGTGAACGCCGTGCAGCAGTTGCCGGTACAGAGCAACGCCAGTCGGGCTTCGGTGACGCTCGGGGACCCGATCGTCATCGAATTGCCGGGCAGCAGCCTGCTCGAACCGGAGACGCTGACCCGGCTGGCCGCACAACTCGCCGTCAACTTCGACCCGGACGCCACCTTCGTCACGCTGCGGATAACCGACGGCGGAAAGCCGGTGACCATCCCCGGTGTCGGGCAGACGTTCAGTCGTAACCAGTTCGCCGTCGCCCAGCCCCCGACGACCTCCACTCCGCCGCTGTACTACCTCAACGACAAGTCTGTGCTGGTCGACCAGAACGGGTCGCCGTTACCCGGCGCGCTGTCGTCGGGGCACTATCCGTTGACCAGCGTCGCTGTAGCCGGCGCGACACCGTCGACCTACAAGCTGGCCGGCACGGTCGGGACGGCGCTGCGGTCGCGTCTGCTGGTCGGGTCCATCTCGACCTCCTTGCAGGACGCCGGGGTCGCCGCCGGGCCGTTGAGCGCGCCGACGTGGGCTCCTAACGCGAATGAGGTCTGGGTCGGGCGCGGACTCTCCCTGCTGCGGATCTCCGTCGGACACCCTCCGGTCGCGGTCTCCCTGGGCAGCCGGGGACCGACCAGCGGGAGCATCCGGTCGGTCAAGTTCAGCCCGGAGGGGTCGCGCCTTTCGCTGGTCATCGCTGCCGCCGATGGGACGGCGCAGCTCTGGATCGCGACGCTGGTCAGGGCCGGAGATTCGGTCCGGGTCGACACCCTGACTCCGATCACGCCGCCGCAGTTGGCGCTGCGGGACGCGGCCTGGAGTGGCGAGTCGGCGCTGTTCACCATCGGCTCGAACCTGCTCACCGGCAGCTACGGCATCTGGTCGGTCCGCAGTGACGGCTCCGCACTCGACGAGCGCTCCCACGTCGGGCTGCCCAAGGCCCCGGACTCGATCACCGCGGCCAGCCGGGTGGTGGCCTGGGTCAGTGCCGGCGGCGCGGTCTTCCAGCAGTCCCGATCGAACACCTGGTCCGGCCCGGCCGACTCCACGGCGCGGGGGATAAGCCCGACCTACGTTCAGTGGTGAGCCCGGCTCGGGTCCGACCGCTTCGGCTGGGCTCGGCGGTGCTCCACAGGGCGGCCGGATCTGCACAGCCGGTGGCCGCGAGCACCACGGGCTGACGTCCGGGCCCGACGATGGACGGATGCCGCTCGTCTCCCCGTTCCTGCTCTCGTCGTTGGCCGACCTGATCTTTCCGAACCACTGTCTCGGGTGTGCCCATCCGGGCCCGGTGCTGTGTCTGAGCTGCCGCCCCCAGGGCGGACTGCTCCAGGTGGCGACACCCGGGGTGCGGTGCATTGCCGCTGCGCCCTACGAGGGTCCGCTGCGCCGCGCACTGCTGCATTACAAGGAACGCGGCCGCCACGATGCGGCGCCGGTGTTGGGCGAGCTGCTGGCCCGGTCCGTCCAGGCCACGGCCGGCGGTACTCCAGGTGGGCTCGACCGGGTGCTGCTCGTCCCCGTCCCCTCCGCGCGGGGCGCCCGGCGGCGGCGGGGTGGTGATCATATGGCGCGGTTGGCTGAGATCGCGGCCGAGCGTCTGGCGGCAGCCGGGGCCGGTCTCCGGCCGGTACCGGTCCTCGACCTGCTGAGTCTGAGTAGGCCGGTCAGGGACGCCGCGGGGCTGAGCCGCGACGAGCGAGCTGAAAATCTGGCCGGGGCGATGACGGTCGACTCCCGCGCCAGCCTGGAGGCCGGCGGGTTCGGCGACGCTGACCGGGTCATCCTCGTTGATGACATCGTGACCACCGGCGCCACGGTCACGGAGGCCGTCCGGGCACTGCGGGGCGGCGGCTGGCCGGTGCTGGCGGCGGCCACGGTCGCCGCGACCCGCCGCAAAGCGGGCATAGACCGCGAAATTCCGGCCCGGAGCGAGTCACGGAATGCCACCCATGTAAGCCGTGAGCAAACGCCATGACTTCAGAAATAGAAACACGATATGACTAGCAGTGACCAGCTTTCAGGTCTAGCGTCAGTGGAACCCTGACCGAGTCGGCGATTCAGCGCCAACGCACGGCTGATCGCCGCATTATGTGGTGGAGGCCGTATGCACACAACCCTGAGCGGGATCGAAGTTGTCGTCCGAGGACGAAACGTCGAGGTGCCCGATCACTTTCGAGTTCATGTCTCCGAGAAGCTGGCCCGCCTGGAGCGCTACGACGGCAAGATAAGCCGTGCCGATGTCGAGCTGAACCACGAACCCAACCGCAGACAACATGACAACTGCCAACACATCGAAATAACCTGCCGCACCCGCGGCCCCGTCGTACGCGCCGAAGCGTGCGCCGATGACTTTTACAAGGCTCTCGAACTGGCAACCGAGAAGCTGGAGCGCCGTTTTCGCCACGCCGCTGATCGCCGCCGGGTCCACCACGGACGACGCACCCCTGTGTCAGTCGCAATCGCCACCGCCGCCGCCGATGCGTTGGCGGCCTCAGAGGCGAGCAGTGCCACCGAAGACGAGGAGCCCTATGACGGGCCGGGGAAGGTCGTTCGGGAGAAGGAGCACCCGGCCAAGCCGATGACCGTCGACCAGGCACTATTCGAGATGGAACTCGTCGGACACGATTTCTTCCTCTTCTCCGACGCCGACTGCGGTCTGCCGAGCGTCGTCTACCGGCGCCACGCCTACGACTACGGCGTGCTCCGCCTCACCGGCTGATCGGCTGAGCAGACTCTTCTCCCGTTCCCATTCATTTCAACGAATACTCCGGCTAGCCTTCAATGGAACCTTGAGCAATCGACGCGCTGCCGGTGTTGGAAGTCCCCCGCAAGATCGTCTGATGCGCTCGCGTTGGTCAACTCGGATCCGTCGTCCGAGTTGACCAACGCGAACCGAACCCGGCTACCACCAATCTCATCCTGATCGGCCCCGATGGGCCTCGATCTCTGGTGCGCCCGAACCCCGACCGGTGTCCGCTACCGGTGAAATCGGCGAGAAATTAACTTCGGCTGAGCGCCGCCCGCTGCGCCGGTGAACTTCGACCCGTACGATGGCGGCGTGGTTCTAGCCAAATTGTTGCGCGCCGGAGAAGGCAAGATGGTCCGGCGCCTTTCGTCCATTGCCGATGACATCGATACGCGTGAAGAAGACTATGTCGACTTCACCGATGCTGAGCTGCGTCAGGAGACTGACAAGTTCAGAGCGCGTATCGCCGACGGTGAAACCCTCGACGACTTGCTCCCGGAGGCCTTCGCGGTCGTCCGGGAAGGGTCGCGCCGCACCCTTGGGCAGTTCCATTACAAGGTGCAGCTCATGGGTGGCGCCGCGCTTCACCTCGGCAACATCGCTGAGATGAAGACCGGTGAGGGCAAGACGCTCGTCTCGACCCTCCCGGCGTACCTGAACGCACTCTCCGGTGACGGCGTGCACGTCGTCACCGTCAATGACTATCTGGCCAGTCGTGACGCCGACTGGATGGGTCGGGTGCACCGGTTCCTCGGCCTGACCGTGGGCAAGATCCTCTCCGACATTCCGCCGGAGCAGCGACGCGCGGCCTATGCCTGCGATATCACCTACGGCACGAACAACGAGTTCGGCTTCGACTACCTGCGCGACAACATGGCCTGGTCGTTGGACGATCTGGTGCAGCGCGGCCACAACTTCGCCGTGGTTGACGAGGTCGACTCGATCCTGATCGACGAGGCCCGTACCCCGCTCATCATCTCCGGCCCGGCCGAGGAGAACCAGCGCTGGTACCTGGAGTTCTCCCGCCTGGCGCCGCGGCTGCGCAAGGACGAGCACTACGACGTCGAAGAGGGGAAGCGGACGGTCGCCATCACCGAAGAGGGCGTCTCCTTCGTCGAGGACCAACTCGGCATCGACAACCTCTACGAAGCGGCAAACACCCCGCTCGTTGGCTACCTGAACAACGCGCTCAAGGCCAAGGAGCTCTACAAGCGCGACCGTGACTACATCATCAACGACGGTGAGGTGCTCATCGTCGACGAGTTCACCGGCCGCGTGCTGCACGGCCGTCGCTACAACGAGGGTATGCACCAGGCGATCGAGGCCAAGGAAGGCGTGGCGATCCAGCACGAGAACCAGACGCTGGCCACCATCACGCTGCAGAACTACTTCCGTCTCTACAAGCGGCTCTCCGGCATGACTGGTACCGCCCAGACCGAAGCGGCTGAGCTGCACCAGATCTACAAGATCGGCGTCGTCCCGATTCCGACGAACCGGCCGATGGTGCGGGCCGACCGTACCGACCTCATCTACAAGAGTGAAGAGGCGAAGTTCTCGGCCGTCATCGACGACATCGCTGAGCGGCACGAGGAGGGGCAGCCGATCCTGGTCGGCACGGCCAGCGTCGCGAAGTCCGAGCGCATCTCGGCCCTGCTGCTGCGCAAGGGCATTCCGCACGAGGTGCTGAACGCCAAGCAGCACGCCCGTGAGGCCGCCATCATCGCCAACGCCGGCCGGCGCAGTGCGGTCACCGTGGCCACGAACATGGCCGGTCGAGGCACTGACATCATGCTCGGTGGCAATGCCGAGTTTTCGGCCGACGCGGCCCTTCGCGAAGCGGGGCTCTCACCGGACGAGACGCCGGAGGAGTACGAAGCCGGTTGGGCTGACTCGCTGGCGGCGGCGAAGGCCGACATCGAGAAGGAGCACGACGAGGTCGTCGATCTCGGCGGGTTGTACGTGCTCGGCACCGAGCGTCACGAGTCGCGGCGTATCGACAACCAGCTGCGGGGTCGGGCCGGCCGTCAGGGTGACCCGGGCGAGTCGCGCTTCTACCTCTCGCTGGGCGATGACCTGATGGTTCGCTTCAGCGGTATGGCGGCGGCCATGTCACTCGGACGTCTCCCTGAGGACACCCCGATCGAGAGCAAGGTCGTCTCACGGGCGATCCAGTCCGCGCAGACGCAGGTCGAGCAGCAGAACTTCGAGATCCGCAAGAACGTCCTCAAGTACGACGAGGTCATGAACAAGCAGCGCGCTGTCATCTACGGCGAGCGGAAGACGGTCCTCGACGGCGCCGACCTCTCCGATCAGATCAGCGGCATGATCGAGGACGTCGTCACCGCGTACATCCAGTCCGGCACGGCCGGGTACGCCGAGGAGTGGGATCTGGAGCAGCTCTGGACCGCGCTCAAGACGCTGTACCCGGTGTCGCTCAGCATTGACGAGGCGATCGAGACGGCGGGCGGGGATCGCTCTGATCTGACCCGGGAGTTCCTGATCGAGGAGCTGGTAGCCGACGCGCAGGCGGCTTACAACGCGCGCGAAGAGGACCTCGGCAGTGACGTGACCCGTGAGCTCGAGCGGCGGGTGCTGCTGTCGGTGCTCGACCGCAAGTGGCGGGAGCATCTCTACGAGATGGACTATCTGCAGGAGGGTATCGGAATGCGCGCGCTGGCTCAGCGCGATCCGCTTGTCGAGTACAAGCGCGAGGGTTTCGATATGTTCAGCGCGATGATGGACGGCATCAAGGAGGAGTCGGTCGGCTTCCTCTTCAACCTCGAGGTTGAGGTCGAGGATCCGGATGCTGCTCCGGCGGCACCGGCTGCGCCGAGCCAGCTCGCCGCCGGCGCTGACGAAGCCACCGACGACGATGGTCCGCAGATCGATTTTGCGGCCTTGGCGGCGGCACAGGATCAGCATGATTCGGCGCCTGCTTTCAACGCCAAGGGGCTGGAGCGCAGCAAGTCGTCGGCGCCGCTGGTCTACACGGCTCCGACGCTGGGCTCGGATGCGCCCGAGGTTCGTATCGGTGACGCGGGCGATGGTGCGGCCAAGCCGGCGCCTCGCAGCGCGGCCGCCCGGAGCAACCCGAACCGCGGTAGCCGGGGCAACAAGAGCACGAGCGCGCGCAAGCGCAAGCGCTGACCGATCCGGCGGCAACTCGGTTGGATCAACCGAGTTGCAGCCGGACGCAGCGCCACCGCCCGTTCTGCCCTTCCAGACGAAGGGCGACGGCGCGGCTGCGGCCACGAACGGCGACTACGGCGGCGATCTCGGCGACGCCGTCGGCTGGTTCGCAGAGATGAATGGTCCTGACCGCAGCGCCACCGCGCCACCGGTTGGTGACCTTGGCATTGTCGCAATCTCGGGCCAGACCGGCGAAGACGCCACGGCTCAGGTATGGAGCTAGCTGGGCGATCGATCGACGCCCGGCGAAGGCCTCGAGTGCACCCACGAGCAGGCGCCGGCTGAAGCCGACCGGGTCGGGTAGGTCCTGACTCGTCGCTGTGAGATGCCCGAATGGGCTCTGCGCGGAATCTAACTCGGCCTGGTTGTCCCGCTGGTGTTCGACGAAGGGGAGCGGTCGGTCTCGTGGCCCGACCAGGTGAAGCTGAGCCCCCTCGTCGTCGAAGGGCGGCTCCCGACGCGGCGCCGGCCGGACGGTGATCGCCGTGTGTGGGGACCGGGATCGTCCGATGGCGACGCGATGCTGGTGCGCCGTTGGTTCCTCCGACGCGACGGCCAGTGAGGCGGTGCTCATATGGTTCCTCCTTGGTATTGCTGGGATATCGACGCGGTGTTGCCGTGAAATTCGTTGGCGTGTGACTGGAACGCGGGGTTAGCTGGCCGGGCTTGTCGATGGCTGATCGGCGGGCGCCTGGAGCACTGAGCCCGGATGAATGAGCCCGGGGTCGGTGCCGATCGCCGCGGCGTTCGCCGCATACCAGCGCGGCCACTCAGCGGCGATCTGCTCGTTGCTGGCCGATGCGCCGAGCCGGTGCGCCGCGATGAGCCAGAGAGAGTCGCCAGGAGCGACGGTCACTGAGCGTTCCTGGGTTTTGGGCGCGTCGGTCTTCGCGGTGACGGGCCGAACGGGTGTGGGCGGCGTCGAACCTGGCTGGCCGGCTGTCGGCGTTGCCGGGATGGCGGCGGTGCTCCCCCGGGGCGTCGCAGCAGGGGTTGGCGTTGCTGTTGGATGGACCGCCGGCGACGGCGTCGCAGCGTTCGGACTAGGGGAGGGGATCGTGAGGCGCGGTGTCGTCGTGGCGATCGGAGTCGGCGCGGAAGTCGGATCGGTGGGGAGCGCGGGTGCTGGAAGTGGCGTGGCAACCGAGGATCCGATCACGCTCTGGACGGCCGCCGGTGGAGCGGGAGTGCTGGCCTGGGCCGCGACGGGTGCCAGTAGCACGCCGAGACCGCTCGCTCCGGCGACGAGCCGAAGCATGGCCCGGGGGAGTAGTCGACTTGCGGCGATCTGCAGCGTGCGACCGGCCGCTCCAGGAAGCGCCGTGCCTAGTGCCGCCAGGATTCCTAGACCGAACCAGATCGCGATCAGCCAGAGCGCACAGCCGGCGAGCTTCGCCGCCACCAGGTCCGCGCCGCTCTGCGCGACCCAGGCGTGCGGACCACGAACTCCGAGGGTCAAGGCGTGCCAATCCGGTCGAAGCCGGATCAATACGAAGCCGTCGACGATGCAGAGCAAAGCGGCGAGCGGGTACCTCTTGATGTTGTTCATGGCCTGATCCGTTCGTTTGCGTTCATTTGCATCCTTATACATGCAATGAGGATCAGTCAAGAGCGGAGGAGTGTCTCGTCGCACTCATGTCGGCGCTGGGTTTGCCCCCTGGGGCGGTTTGCTGTGTCAGTTTAGGTTGACGGCGGTCGATGTGTCAGTCTAAATTGACAGGCATGGACATCGCCGAACTCAGCGCGAATCTCTCGTCGGATGACCCGGCGATCGGGCTTCGCGCCTCGTTGGCGCTGCGTCGCCTGGCTGAGAGGGTTGAAGCGAACCAGGTCGGGGCGGCCCGGAAAAAGGGCTGGTCGTGGCAGCAGATCGGTGACGCGTTGGGTGTGACCCGCCAGTCCGTGCACACCAAGTACAACAAGGAGCCCTGATGACCATCGAATCCGTCGCGCCCGAGGTGCGTCACGTCTGGGGCATCTATCTGCGGGCCAGTGAGGAGGCTCGTCGCCGAGGTGACCGCCGCACCGGCACCGATCACATCTTCCTCGCCTTGCTAGAGGATCCCTTGATCGAAATGGTGTTGGGTGTAGATCTGCAGCAAGCTCGCCGGGCCGTTGAGGCACTCGATCAGCAAGCCCTGGGCGCGCTGGGCCTGGGGTTCGGGAACGACGTTCCTGCGCTGCCGATGCGCGCCGTGCCGAAGAATCCGAGGTTTAGAGATGTCGCGCGAAGCGATCGCCTCCGCATGACGCCGGCGGCGAAGAAAGTGCTTGAGGATGCGGTCAAGCCCAATCGACGGAAGACCCAGGTCACGTCTGAGCAGGTATTGGACGCGATCGTCACTCTGCAACCACCAGATCCCGCGGCCGTGCTGCTGGGTGCGCTCGGCGTGAGTGCGGCAGAGATACGGCGTCGACTAGATGCGGCCACGCCCGGCAGTTGAGCCCCAAGTGACGTTCACGACGACCAGCGAGACGGCACCAGACCGCGCTAACTGAGGGAACGATATGCGCTTATCTCGGTCGAGGTCTCCGCGCGCCGATCGACGGCTCGCGCGCCTTGCCTGGGATGGGGCTTATCTGCCGATGATGAGTGCGAGGAGGGTATTGACCGCGGTTTCGAACGGGCGGGTGTTCCGCTGCGCCTGGGCCAGTAGAAGACCTCCTTGGAGCGCGGCGAGCAGGGTAATGGCGAGGTCGTCCGGATCAATGTCGGACGGGAGTTTCCCCTCGGCGTGTAGGGATCGCAGTCCATCGCTGATGGCGGCTGCCCACTGGTCGAACCCGGACGCAATGAGCGCTCGCGCCTCGGAGTCGCTCTCGGCGAGTTGACCAACGAGCGAGCCGAGTGCGCAGCCGCCCTTCGCCTTGGTGCGCTTCGCGGCGGTGATTACCATCTTCTGCCAAGCCTCGACTCCGTTCGCGCTGCCTAGGGCCTGCCGGTTGCGACTGACGATGGCGTCGGCGTTGTAGTCGATGACCGCCTGCACGAGGTCGTCCTTGTCGGGGAAGTAGTGGTACAGCTGCGAGCCGCTGACTTCCGCTGCCACCTTGACGTCTTCCAAGGTGGTCGCCACGACTCCGCGCTCGTGGATCAAAGCGGCAGCCTCTTCCACGATTCGTGCGCGGACGCGCTGGCCTTTCGCGGTGAGCTTCGGCCGCTCACGTGTCTCGTTGACCATGAACCCATCCTAGCAATTCTGAGTTTGACACCTCAGTTTCGCCGTGTGATAGTGAGTCACGCAACCCAGTTTTACAGGAAAGGACAGACGGCGTATGACTGATCTAAAGGGCCGGACCGCGCTTGTTACCGGGTCGACGAGCGGGATCGGCAGAGCTACGGCCATCGCCTTGGCCGCACGTGGCGCACATGTGCTGGTAGTCGGACGCGATGAGCAACGGGCCAGAGACGCGGTCACCGAGATCGAGGGCAGCGGCGGTAGCGCGACGTTTCGGCTCACGTCGCTGGTCGACCTCGAGTCGGCCCGGGAGCTGGTCGAGTGGGCCATTGATGCCGGCAACGGTCACGTCGACATCCTCATCAACAACGCCGGCGTCGCCTTGATGGGACCAAGCAACGCAGCAACCGAAGCAGACTTCGACGAGACCTTCACCGTGAACGTCAAGGTTCCGTTCTTCCTCGTCGCGTCACTGGCGCCAGCCATGGCCGAACGCGGATGGGGTTCGATCGTCAACGTCTCCACGATGGTCGCCAGTTTCGGACAGGCCGGCATGGCTCTGTATGGCGCGAGCCGAGCAGCGCTCGAACTCCTGACGAAGGCCTGGGCCGCCGAGTACGGCGGACGTGGCGTTCGGGTCAACGCCGTTGCGCCCGGCCCGACGCGCACCCGGATGATGGAGGCGATCCCTGATGAGATGGTGAACCACCTCGCAGCACTGGCACCAGCAGCTCGGGTAGCTGAGCCGGAGGAACTGGCGTCGGCGATCGTCTTCCTCGCCACCGACGATGCCAGCTTCGTCCACGGCGTCACCCTCGCGGTCGATGGCGGCCGAGTAGCGACGTAACGCCTGCCGGCGGTGACGTTTAAGGGTCAAAGACCTAGAGCACAAATCAACCAAGACTGAGGGCTATTCATATGAGCGCATACCTAATTGTCGAATTCACGGTCAAGGACCCGGAAACGTACCGCGAGAGATACGCCCCCATTGCTGGGCAGACAGCCAAACAGCATGCAGGTGAGGTAATCGCCGGTAACCGGGAATTCCTGCACGGCGATGGCTCGCTCACCTCAGGAGCACTCGTGCGGTTTACCGATCGTGAGACGGCCCTCAGGTGGTACAACTCGCCCGAATTTCAACAGCTGATCGATGTTCGAGGTGTCGCGATGGATGCCCGTTTCAGTTTGCTCGACGGCCTCCCCATGCGCGCCGACGATGTGAGGCAACCCGTATGAGCTCACTCCCAGGAAAGACGGTGCTGATCACGGGCGCCAACGCCGGGATCGGCAAGGAAGCGGCCCGGCAACTGGCGTTACGTCCCGAGATCGTGCGGATCTACTTGGCGTGCCGAAACCGAGGTCGGGGCACGACGGCGAAGGCCGAACTCGAAGCGGCGACCGGCCGGCGCATTTTCGATGTCGTTGTCATAGATGTCGCCGATCTACGTTCGGTCCGAGCTGGCCTCGCGGCCATCGGCGGATCGGTCGACGCGTTGGTCATGAACGCTGGTGTCATAGGCCCGCAGTCGATGGAGTTGACCGCTGACGGGGTCACCAAGGTGTTCGCGACGAATGTGCTTGGCCACGCCGTTCTCCTCGAAGGGCTCCTGGCCGAGGGGCGGCTTGGCGAGGTTGCGGTCCTCGCCGGAAGTGAAGCAGCCCGTGGAGTTCCAAAGTTGCGGATGAAACGGCCATCCCTTTGCCTCAACCTCAGCCGATGAACTCGCCACCGTCATCGACGGCAGCTATTTCGGCGGCAGAAAATCTGACTTCAACCTGGCGTTCGGGCAGGCCAAGTACATCGGTGCCCTCTGGATGGCTTACCTGGCCCGGCAACACCCCGACCGCCGTCTTGTCACCGTGAGCCCCGGCGGCACTACTGGCACTCAAGCCGCCACCGACCTCAAGCTGCCGCTACGTATAGCAGCCAAATACGTCATGCCCCACCTGGGTCTCACCCACAGACTTGACGTGGGCGCGAGACGACTGGTCGACGCCGTCATCGACCCGACCTTGACTAGCGGTGTGTTCTACGCCAGCCCAGCCAACGCTGTCACTGGTCCGTTGGTCAATCAAGCCGACATCTTCCCTGATCTGGCCAACCCGTCCTTTCAGGACCACGCCAACGAAGCCATCCACCGCTTCATCACCAAATGACGTTCAACAACTGGCTCTCGGGTGGTCTCGGTCCGAGGTCAGTGGCGAGTGTCCACTAACGGCCATTGACGTCGCGGACTATTGATCCGTATGAGCGCGGGGTTTCTTTAGTGGCGGCGACCGGGAATCATGGGGTGATGTTCATTGGGGTCCTTGACTGTGTCGGCGCGGTGCGCAACTCGGCCGCCGGTTCGGAAGATTCTTTGCGCCGCAGATTCCACCGGTTGCCACGCGATGTGCCCTCCGTTTGCGTCGATATTGTTGCCTCGTGACCACCGCGGCATCGGCCGAGCGGGCGACGGCTTTTCTCGCCCTGCACACCGGCGTCGGCTTTGTGCTTCCGAACGCGTGGGATGCCGGCTCGGCCCGTGTCCTGGAGCAGATCGGCTTTGCGGCGATCGCCACGACCAGCGCCGGCATCGCGTGGTCGTGTGGAGTTCCGGACGGAGGCACGCTGGATCGTGACACGATGCTCGAGCATGTCGGTCGGATCGTGGCCGCCGTGAGCGTTCCGGTGACTGCGGACCTGGAAGCTGGCTTCGGAGACACCGCTGACGAGGTCGGGCAGGCCGTGGCTCGGACCGTGCAGCTCGGGGCGGTGGGAGCCAACCTCGAGGACGCCGTCGACGGTGTGCTGCTCGGTATCGAGGAGGCGGTCGAGCGCGTCGCGGCGGCCCGGGCCGCGGCGCCTGCCGGCACGTTCGTGCTGAACGCCCGCACTGATACCTACTTCGCCGGCACGATCGGCGATGTCTTCGCCGAGACGGTCAAGCGGGCAGTCCGCTACCTCGATGCGGGGGCTGACTGCATCTTCGTACCTGGCGTCGTTGAGGAAGACACGATTCGCCAGCTCACCGCGGCTATTCCCGGCCCGCTCAACGTGGTGGCCGGTCTGGCGAACACGATCGACGCAACGACGCTCTTTTCGCTTGGCGTCAAGCGCGTCAGTTTGGGCGGTAGCTTGGCCCGAGCCTCGCTCAGCGCGCTCGACCGCGCCGCGCGGGAATTGTTCGACTCTGGAACGCTTGGCTTCCTCGACGGCGCGGTCTCCTACGCCGACCTGCAGCGACGTTTCGGTTCCTAAGCGCGGCGTGAATCGGACGGCGGTTCACGGTAGTGAGGTTCGGCCAAATCGAGACACTCGAATGTGGCTGCGGACGCCCGACGCGTCGTCGGCGAGGCTGTTGCGTCGTCTGCTGGGTTACCCCTCCTCGCGTTTCCGTGCACCGGCATCATTGCGATCCATCGACAGGTCGCGGCGACGATCGAGGTCGGGGATCTGCACATACGTTCTCTTCTGTGCGGCAAGGCACGGTCGCAATGGCGCCCGAGTCTCTCTCGATATCGACGGCTCTCGGGCGCAGGGTGGCCTCGTTGTTTTCGGAACCTATGGGCTGTGTTTTAAGGTGGATTGGCGCGGTCAGGGTGCGCGATAGGCGTCGGATCGTGGGAAAACGCCAAGTATTTGGACGCGATGGTCTTGATCGCTGATTCGGTAGAGGACTCTGTAGGTGCCTCGGCGGGCACTGTGGCGATCGTGCAGTGGTGGCCGCAACCGCTTGCCGACACGATGAGGATTGTCAGCGAGTGGGCCCGTGATGAATTCGAACGCGGCGGTGGCCACCGCCTCCGGCAGTTGTTCGGCCAGATGTCGGCGGGCGGTGGGGGAGAATGTGAGTTCCCACCGTTCGTCGCTCACTTGCGGGCTCGACGTGCCTTCATCGCGGCCAGGACCGCGTCGGGGCTTTCTCCCTCTCCGCGAGCTAGTTCAGCGTCCGCAACGCGCAACGCTCGTACCGTGTCGGCGTTGGACAGGACGGCGATGGTTTCCTCGAGTGCGTCGAGGTCGTCGACGGAGACCAGGACTGCCGTTGGTCGTCCGTGGACGGTGACGGTGACCCGGTCGTGGTGGGCGCCCACGCGTGCGACCAGGTCGGACAGGTGTGCCTTCGCGTCGGCCAGCGTGCTTGTCTCAGACATAGTCATAAGTATGACTAGTTTCCCGACCTGTGTCCACTGGGCCTGCGGGCCGACGTCTCGTACTTGCTGGCGTCCGTCCACTCGTTCGCCGACCTCGGTGTCCCTAGTCCCAGACGCTGAACCACGAGACCCTGGGCCAGGCGCAGAGAACCTCACATGCGCGAGGCCGTCGGTGCTCAACGGCGTCCCGAACGACGGGTAGGGCGCCGGCACGTTGGCCGGCTGTCTTCACGCAAGGCCGTCAGGGTATGGCCGCTGTTCTGTCGGTCAGAGCCGTGGGTCGATGGGTTCGGACTCGAGGGCGAGGACGGCGAAGACTGGTTCGTGGATTCGCCAGAGGGGTTCGCCGGCGACGGAGCGTTCGAGCGATTCGATGCCGAGGGCGTATTCGCGGGCGGCTAGGGAGCGTTTGTGGCCGAGGTTGCGGTCGCGAAGCCGGGTCAGGTTCGCCGGTTCGGTGTAGTCGGGTCCGTAGATGATGCGTAGGTATTCAGGGCCGCGGACTTTCACGCCGGGTTGGGCGTAGCCCCGCGCTGTTTTCGTAAGATTCGCGAGGGGTTTGACGACCATGCCCTCACCACCGGTGTTGGTGAGGGCGGTCCACCAGTTGATCCCTGCGGTTACCGATGAGTCGTCGCTGGTGTCGACGACGAGGCGCCTGGTGGAGCGGATCAGTGATGGAGCGGCGGCGACGAGTCGGTCGGCGATGCCGAGATGCCAGCTGTGGTCGCGGTTGCTGTGGGTGTGTCCTTCGGTGGCGAGGACCTGGAACGGGGCGATCTGTACACCGTCCAGCCCGTGTGTCGGCCAGACGTAGCGGCGGTAGGCGTCGCGGAACGCGGTCGCGTTCGCGGCCCGGGACACCGTCCGTGCCAGTAGGTCGGTGACGTCAAGGCCCCGATCGGCTGAGGCTTGCAGGACCGACACGGCGGCGGGTAGGGCGGCGTTCGCGGCGGCGCCGACCGAGGCGTATTGCTGGCGAAGCAGGTCTTCGGCTTTGGCTGACCAGGGCAGCAGTTCGGTGTCGAGCAGCAGCCAGTTCGTGCCGAGTTCCTCCCAGAGGTTCGTGTCCTCGACTGCTTGGCGCACTGTGCTGAGCAGGGTCTCGGTGGTGTCGTGGTCGAAGAAGGACCGGCCGGTGCGGGTGTAGACGGCGCCGGTGGATCCGTCGGTGGCGCCGAAGCGGTCGGCGGCGGTGTCGGCGTCGCGGCAGATCAACACGACCGCCCGTGATCCCATGTGTTTTTCTTCGCAGATCACGTGACTGATGCCGTCGCGGCGGTAGAACTCAAATGCTGTGCCTGGATGCTCCAGCAGTTGTCCGTCGGTTTCGGTGGCCGTCGGTGCCATCGTCGGCGGCAGGTACAGCAGCCACCGTGGTTCGAGGGCGAAGCGACTCATCACTTCCAGCGCTCCGGCGGCGTTCTCCTCCCGGACGGTGACCCGCCCGGCGAGGCGGGTGTCGACGCCGCGTTTGCCGAGCACGTCGGTGATCGCCAACTCCTCCGGTGCGCGCCGGTCCAAATCTGTGACCGTGGAGTTGAGCGGTTTCACCGGTTCGTACCAGACCCGCGCCGCCGGTACTGAGATGACGTCTTTCTCCGGGTAGCGAACGGCGGTGAGTTTTCCGCCGAACACGCAGCCGGTGTCCAGACACATCGTGTTGTTCACCCATTCCGGTTCCGGGGTGGGGGTGTGTCCGTAGAGCACCATCGCCGGACCGCGGTAGTCATTCGCCCACGGGTACCGGACCGGCAGACCGAATTCGTCGGTCTCTCCGGTCGTGTCGCCGTAGAGGGCGAAGCTGCGGACCCGTGCTGAGGAGCGTCCCTGGTAGGCCTGCTTCAGCCCGGCGTGCGCGACGACAAGGTTGCCGTCATCCAGGACCAGATGAGACACCAGTCCGTAGCAGAAGAGTTCGACCTCTTTACGGAACTCCACTGACTCGCTGGCCAGCTGTGCGAGGGTGGTCTCCAGCCCGTGGCTGATCTGCACGTTGCGTCCCTGCAGGGCTTTCACGAGTTTGCTTTCGTGGTTGCCAGGCACACACAACGCGGTGCCCGCTGCGACCATCCCCATCACCAGACGCAGCACGCCGGGTGAGTCCGGTCCGCGATCAACCAGATCACCGACGAACACGGCTGTCCGCCCGTCGGGATGAGTTGCGTTGACCGGGCGGCCAAGCTCGTCACGGTCGATCAAGTAGCCGAGCTCACCGAACAGCGTCTCCAGCTCCGCGCGGCAGCCGTGAACGTCACCGATCACATCGAACGGCCCACGGCGGTCACGTAAATCGGTGAGCAGCTTCTCCCGCACGATGACCGCATCAGCGACGTCGTCCTCACTGTGCAGCACATGGACCTTTCGGAACCCCTCCTTGCCCAGGTGCCGCAGCGAGCGGCGCAGCTGGTCATGTTGGCGGCGGATGACCGTGTCACCGAAGTCGCGGTCCGGGCGCGAGGCGTTACGGTCCAGGCACACGCGTTCGGGCAGGTCCAGCACGATCGCGACCGGAAGCACGTCATGCTCGCGGGCCAACGCGACGAGCTGCCGACGCGCGTCGGGCTGCACGTTCGTAGCATCCACCACCGTCAGCAGCCCAGCGTCCAGACGCTTGCCGGCGATGAAATGCAGCACCTCGAACGCCGCGGACGTCGCGGCCTGGTCGTTCTCATCGCCGGAGACCAGACCGCGGCAGAAGTCGCTGGACAGCACCTCAAACGTACCGAAGTTCTTCCGCGCGAACGTCGACTTACCAGAGCCGCTCGCGCCGATCAGACAGACCAACGACAGCTGCGGAATGTTCAGCTCGGTCATGCGCTCACCCTCCGGAAAACCGCCATCTGCGTCGGCGCCCCGACCTCAGGATCCACGTCACCGACCCCTACGAACCGGACGTCATACCCATAGGCGGTCGCGGTCGTCTGTGCCCACGCCGCGAACTGCGCCCGGGTCCACTCGAACCGGTGGTCGCGGTGACGGAACTGCCCGGCCGGGAGGAACTCATACCGCACGTTGTACTCAGCATTCGGAGTCGTCACCAGCACCGACCCCGGACGGGCGTGACCGAACACCGCCCGCTCCAACGCAGGCAGCCGTGCCGCATCGATATGCTCGATGACCTCCATCAACACCACGGCGTCAAAACCCGCCAACCGGTCATCGCGATATACCGCTGATGACTGAATGAGCTCCAGTCGGGCCCGGACTGTGTCGGGCGTCCGGTCCAGATTCAGCCGACGCGCCGCGACCTCCAACGCCCGGTGCGATACCTCCGCCCCTAGCACCCGAGTGAACGCAGGGTCTGCGACCAGGTCGTGCAGCAACGCCCCCTCGCCGCACCCCAGGTCCACCACCGTCGACGCGCCCTCGGCCCGTAACGTGGCGGTCACCGCGTCTTTGCGCTGTACCGCCAGCGGTGTTGGTCCCTTTTCGGGGTCGTCGCTGACCGCGTTGTCTAGCGCCTCGGGGTCGACGTCATCGACCTCAGCCAACCGTGCGACCGCGCCAGCGACAAGAACCCGGTGGTGTCCTAGGTAGCGGCGGGTGATCAGCTCCCGTTCCGGATGCTCACCCAGCCACTCACCGCCGGCGCGCATCAACTTCTCCACCTCGTCGCTACTGATCCAGTAGTGCTTGCGGTCATCGAGCACCGGCATGAGCACATATAGCTGCGTCAACGCATCCGCGACCCGGGCCGTGCCCGCCAGGTGCAGGTCCACGAACGTCGAGTCACCCCATTCGGGAATCTGCGGATCGAGCGGGATCGGCGTTGCGGTCACCGCCCACCCCAGAGGCGCGAACAACCGCGCCACCAGATCCACACCGCCGCGGCTGGGCAGCGCCGGGATGTGCACTTCCAGCGGCACGGCCTGACCAGGTAACTCGGGCCTGGCGTTGCACCGACCGGTCATCGCTGTGCGGAAGACCTTTCCCAACGCGACCGCCAGCATCGACGACGCCGCGTAAGGCTTGTCGTTGACATACTGCGACAAGGCGAACCCGTCCGATCCGCGGTTGCCTTTGCTGCGTACCAACGCGACCGGGTCGACCTCCAGCATCAGGGCCACCGTGCAACGCTGCGTCGTCGCCTCCGGCCACACCACCGTCGCCACGCCACCAGACATCTCGAATGCCTGTGCCTTGTCTGGGTGCTTGTGGAGTAGGAAACCTAGATCGGTTGCGTCGGGCATCGTCGTAGACAAGGTCAGCAGCACCCCTGTAGTTTGCCTGACCCCCGCAACACCAAATCAAACCGCCGAAGCACGCCGTCGATCCGCCGTAGTGTGCAGGAATTCAGTACGCACGGCGTCCGAGACGTTCTAGAGTCGTGTCCCGTGATCGACGTTGATGCCATTGCCGGTGACCGTAGTCCCCCGCCGGGTTTTGACCACCCTCATGCCTCAGAGCTGGCGCGTCGGATCGCTGAGCGTGGTCTCATCGTTCGCACCCAGGTCGGCTCCGGTGTCCACGGGACCGCGATCGCTGGTCAGGACGATCGCGATGAGATGGGGATCTGTCTTGAGCCACCGCAATTCGTCACCGGCTTGGCTCGAGTGCCGAGCGGCACCAGCGCCGACGCCGAGGTCAGGTTCGAGCAGTATCAACGTCACACGGTCTGGGATCAGCCAGGAGGGTTGGCCAACCGCTCAGGTGCCGGTGACCTGGACGTCGTCATCTACTCCGCCCGCAAGTGGGCGCGGCTCGCGCTCGGCGGCAATCCGACCGTGCTGCTGGTGCTGTTCGCCCCGGATGAGGAGACCATGTTCCGCAACGAGGCCGGTGCTTAGCTCGTCGCCAGCGCGCATCGCTTCGTCTCC